>CAYRFU010000137.1:0-17427 GCA_964423525.1 uncultured Burkholderiales bacterium
GCTCAACCAAAGGAAAGAAAGCAGTGACGGTCGTCGCTGATTGTCAACACGCCCTGGGGGTCGCCAGTCCCGCTTTGCTAAAGGGGACGTCCAGGGTTGCTCGTGGGGACTCTGCTGAAGGTCGAGGGGGACATCGCAAACCGGGCAAAGTTGCCAGTTCTGCCGGTGGAGCGCGGAGACTAGCTAGCTGCGCGCACGTTATCAGCGTCGGGGAACTGCTTGACCATCTGGTCGACCACAGCGAAAAAGTCCCAGGTCATTCGGAGAGCCTGATCGGTGGCCATTCCCAAACCGACGCGGTCGTAGCGTTGATAAATCTCTTTGACGACGGCTGGTGCGTCGGGTCCGGGGGTGGCGCCTGCGTGACCGAGGTTTAGCACATCGTGGAGAGTCGACATTGCAGCTGCCAACTCAGGTCCCTGAACCTGTCCGTCGCCGTCTTGGTCGAGGCGAGTCCAAAGCTCGGAGTGACGATCGTCGGTTCTCGCGTCGAGGCTCGCCAGGCTTTGGTTGAAGCTCCCGTCGAGGACTTGGGACATACTGTTGAAGAATCGATCTTTGTCGAGAACACCCGGGTTAGAGGTGATGTCCGAGAGGGAGACTGCCCCGCGGTCCATCGCGGCCGCAATAGCTCCCAAAGTCGGGACCGTAGAGCGACCGACGCCGGCTTCATTGGCCAGTTCTGGAAGCCGTTTCTCGACCAGCATATCGCGAAAGGCGTCGAGCCGGAACCCGCCGGCTCCGTTACCTTCGTTGTTGCGGTAGAGACCTGTGCTCTGCACGAACACACGAGCGTCGGGTGCGAGCACATTAAAAATGTTGGAGGCCTTCTCAAGGCCGTTGGCCTGGGTTTCGACACCAGCGACATAAGCCACTAGTTCGTAGGCCATCATTCGAGAACGAGCTTTTTCGTTCATTTCACCGCCCTGACGATAGGCGTTGAATTCCGTTGGGTCGGCGGGCTTACGCATCAAGGTTCCGTATTCAAAGCGTCCGTCGAGATGTCCGATTTGAGGACTCACGTCGGAGACAGTCGCCAGGTGAGTCAGCTCTTCGTCAAGCAGCTGCAAGTCTTCGCCGCTTCGCTCTACAGCCCGTCGGTAGCGGACCGGGTTGCCTCCCTTAGGGAATTCGGTTCCAAGAGGCCGGATTTCGTTCAAGCTGGAGTCCAGCTGAGCCGTGGGCGTCGGGTTTTCCTCGAGGTAGACGCGACTGAGGAGGCCTTCTAAACCGCCGTGGTCGATGAGGTCGCCACCCAGTAGAGCCAGCGTCTCGCGAGCGTTGAGTCGACCTTGGAGCCCGTCCGGGGTGCGGAAAGGTTCCATCGAGGGCTTGTCTTCAATGACACCGTTGTTCATCAGTGGCGCACCACCCAGGAGGCGGGTCATCCCGGCCTGGAGAGGTGTCAGGTTCTCGGCTTGGCCTTCCGTGGCTAGGGGAGCCATCGCATAGCGAGTGGTGGAACGTTGTGAATAGTCGTCTAATGCTAGCCCAGTGAGCCTTTCGGTGACTGCGAAGAAGGCGTTGTCGAGGCTACGGCCGTTGACAGCACCGTAAAGCTGTTTGTCTCGGGCGATCAGCTCGGAGGCAAGATTCCGCTCGAGAGGACTAAACATCTCTGGACTGGCTTCCGCGCGGAGGAGCACGGCACCGTTTTGGCGACCCATGATCCCCATCTGCATCGACCAGAGGCGGGAGACAGCTTGTTCCTCACCGGTTAGGCGGGCCAACCGTTCACGCTGGGCTCGGCCCTGCTCGCTGAGAGGCATTCCCTCGCTGATAGGGCGGTTGATGAAAGCGCCCCAGGCGTTCCAGCTCGACTTGATAGAGACTCGCGCATCGGCAGGGTTGACCTTGGGGTCGAGTCCGCTGTCGCGAGGCTGGAGCATCTCGGCCATCTTGGCCGGGTCGGGAACGTGGAGGGGGGCGCTCAGGCTCCGAGAAACTTCTTGTTGGGAGAGACGGTGGCGTTGAGTTCGGCCAGTGCGGGCTCGGACTTTTCCAACGGCCCTGTTAAACCAATGGCTCTTCTTCTCTTCTTCGACGTCGTCAGCGCCGCTGACATCTTTGGTCTCTTTGGTGTCCTGGGTCTCGCCCGTTTTAACGTTAGCGGCTGCGGCTGTATGACCAGCGGCTGCCTGGACCGGGCTGTGCCCTTTCGAACCCTGAGTGGCTGCTTTGTGGTTGGCCTGTTCAGAGTTGGCTTGTTGGCCAGGGGCTTGGGCATTTTGTTGCTGAGTCTGGGGAGCGTCGCTGCGAGTGAAAAAATTCCAGGTGCGGTTGAGCTGATTGGCCGTTTTCTTGGCCGTCTTGAGGACTTTCTCGAGGTTGGCTAAAGGAGCGGCGTCGTCGGCCTGGGTTTCGGCCATCTCCGCATCCGGGAGCGGCTGATTCGGGGTCTGGGAAGTCTTCTTGAAAGCCTGCTTGTTGAGCGGTTGCTGCTGCAGGAAAGGGTTCGTCTGCGTTTGAGTGGCAACCTGCTGCTGGGGTGTCGTCGGCGGTCCGGCAGGCGGACGTTTGACCTCACTTTGGCCCGGTTTGGGCGGCTTCGGGGCTACCGGTGTAAAGAGCGGTGCTGGCGTGTTGGCCTTCATGATGGTCTTAGAATACTCCAGGAGTGTGCCCCGGGAGGTCAGATCCGACCCGTGAGATGTGAACGAGTTGTTAAAAACCTATTACAAGGATATTTCTTTGCTTGACCTTAAAGCTGGAGCGAACGCCTGTGCCGGGAGGACGGGCTGAGCTTGAGCAAAGTTTGGAGCGGGGCCCTTTAAGGGATATCTCCCACCGACCTTTGAGAAGTCAAGGCCTGGGCCAATTTGTTACCTGACCTAAAGCGAAACTGTCGACTTTGGACCCGTCGCGAGACCAGATTCGGAGGCCCTCGACTTGGAGGACGCGGCCAGCCCCGAGAAGACGGACCTCGACTCGGTCGCTTCCGAGTTGGGCCATCACTTCGTTACAGGAGGATTGGGTGGTCAGGTGGTGTCGGCCGACTTGGGCCGTGGTGCCAACCACTCCCCGGACCTGGTCGTGACCATCTAAGAAGACCACGGTTTCCCCTACTTTGAGCTGCTGATCGTGTTGAGGTTGAAGCTGAGCCGAGAATCGCTGTTCCAGTTCGGCTCTCGTTGTCCATAGCGAAATCTGATTGACACTCAAGCTGGGAAACCATCGAAGTGGAGTGATTAAGGCGCATAGGACCACGGCTAAACCGATGAGAATCAGGGGCTCTTTCTTCTTCATCGCGCTTTGGGGAGGCTGGGCTTATCTGGCCGAAACGTAACGGCCCAAAACCCGGAAGAAGGGAACCTGGTCCCTGAGTTTCTCGAGGGCCTGGTCAAGAAGGTCGGGTGGGTCGGGTATCTGCAGGTCGACGTAGAACATATACTCCCAAGGTTTTCCTGGTATAGGTCGAGATTCAAGTTTCATCATGTTGACGTCGAATTCCGAGAAACAGGCTAAGGCCTCGTGAAGTGCTCCAGGTTCGTGCTTGGTATCAAAGACAATGGAAATTTTGTCGGCCTCCCGGTCTTCTTCGCCCTTTTTGCTGACGATCAAGAAGCGGGTGAAGTTGCGAGGATGAGTCTCAATCCCTTCCTCTAAGATGATGAGTCCTAGTCGTTCGGCGGCTTCCTTTGAGGAGATGGCGGCGGCGTCGACCATCTTGTTTTCGGCCAGGTAAACGGCGCTCCCGGCCGTGTCGTACATGTTGACAACCTGCCAATCGTGAGAACTGAGGAACGCGTCGCATTGGGCTGCAGCTTGGGGGTGAGAGTAGACTCGCTTGATATCCTCGAGTTCCACCCCCTGGTTGGCAACCAGGTTATGCACGATCCGGACCTTGGTCTCGGCCACAATGGTCAGCTCCTGATGCTCAAGCAGTAGGTCGTAGTTGATATGAATGCTTCCCGTCAGGGAGTTCTCGACTGGCACCATACCGTAAAGGCAAGCTCCAGAAGAGACGCGATGGAAAAGGTCTTGGAAGGTTTCACACGATTCGGTTTCGGTATCTTGCCCAAAGTGCTGGTGGACGGCTTTTTCGCTGAAGCTCCCAGCTACGCCCTGAAGGGCCACTCGAGTGGGGTCGACCGAGGCTGAAGGCACGGCACTGGTCTGGCGGTAGCGCCGATGGCGTCCCTCTAGCTGCTTGCCGACCACCGGAGCAATGACGGCGATGTCGCGCATCAGCTTTCGAAGCTGGGCGGGGTAGAGGCTTTGGGCCCCATCCGAGAAAGCTTCAGGGGGGTTCTGGTGGACTTCGACCATCAATCCATCAGCGCCGGCAGCCACTGCTGCCAGGGCCATTGACGGAACGTATGTTCGGTTCCCGGTGCCATGGCTCGGATCAGCTACGATGGGTAGGTGAGTGAGGCGACGCAAGACCGGGATGGCCGACAGGTCAAACGTGTTGCGAGTGCTGGGCTCGAAGGTTCGGATTCCTCGCTCGCACAGGATAACCTGGGCATTGCCAGGTCCCGACAAAACATACTCGGCCGACATCAATAGCTCCTCGATGGTAGCCGAAAGACCTCTTTTGAGGAGAACGGGTTTGTCGGTCAGGCCGACTTCCTTCAAGAGTTCGAAATTCTGCATGTTCCGAGCTCCGATCTGGAGAACGTCGGCGTAGGTGCAGACCAACTCTACTTGGGCCGGGGACATGACCTCAGTCACGATAGGGAGGCCAAACTTTTCTCGAGCTTCGGTCATGATCTGGAGGCCCTCTTCTCCCATACCTTGGAAGGAGTAGGGGGAGCTTCTCGGTTTGAAGGCTCCTCCTCTGAGCATACTGGCCCCGGCCCGGTGAGCCTCTTGGGCGATCTCGAGAAACTTTTCTCGGCCTTCGACCGAACACGGGCCGGCCATGACGACCACCTGAGGCCCTCCGATGACCAGGCCGCTGTCTCCCAGGGGAATTCTGGTTGTCTCTGGGGTGGCTTCCCGCGAGGCCAGCTTGTAAGGCCTCGACACTCGGACTACTTTGGACACTCCTGGGAAGAGCCCAACCTCGCGGGGGTCAGGCAGTTCAGTGCCTATCACGGCGAGGACGGAGCGCTCAGCGCCAACGACCGAGCGTATTTCGAGCCCCCGGCGCTGGAGTTTGGTGGTGATCCATTCGATCTGTTCGTCGCTAGCGTCGGGCTGCAATACCACGATCATCCGATCAGGGTCCTCACAAGTTCTCTCATTTTCTGGTGAAGGGACTCCACATTGGAGTCGTTTTGAATTCTGTGCTCATAGGTCCATTTCTCCGAGGCCCGGTCGGAGAGGTGGGCATTGACGGGACCGAAGCCTGGCCGTTCGACTCGGATCAAGATGCCTCCGTGCTTACGGATCAGGCGGGCCTCATTGGGAAAACGGGTGTCGGTGACCACGGTGCGGTCGTCGAGTCGAGTCTCGGCCAGTAAGACCCAAAGGTCGTGACTAAGAATGTTGCGGCCCACTTCGGTCCCCATAGCCTGGGAGAGGCGCCGGACTTCCTCATTGTCCTTCGCCGCCTCCCAGCCGCCCTGGTCGGCCATAAAGTCGGATAGCCGATGAAACTCACCCTGGTGAGAAATGTAAGGGTCGAGGGCTATGACAGAGTCCCGGATAGGGTCGGCGAAAGCCACCCGTTTGTAACCAAACTCCTCGATCAACACCTCGGCGGCCGTATCCTTGCCGACGCCAGCGTATCCGCACAGACCAATAAGCACCGTGGCCCCTTTCCCGCCCGCTCGGTCGGAACCTGCCGGAGGGGTTTTCTGATTAGCCAGCCGTAGTTGTGGCGATAATGATGGTGGAATGGCCCGTGGGAATCCATCAGAAAAGACGCGAAGCGGTTGTCGACGATTGTTCAGCTGCCTTTTTTGGATGGGGCTGCTGAGTGGACTAACCATCGTCCTGGTCCTGGCTGGAATTGTGCTCCACTACAGTCAAGGCCTACCGTCCGTGATGGAGATGGAGCATTATCAACCGGCCGAGACCACTCGCATCCTCTCGACCAACGGTGTGGTGATTGCGACCCTGTTTGATGAGAATCGCGTATACACGTCCTTAGACGAAATCTCTCCCCACGTGGTAGAGGCCCTCCTAGCCATCGAGGATTCCCGCTTCTATGATCATCTTGGTGTCGACCCGGTCGGGGTCGCTCGAGCGATTTCTGTTGCTTTGAGTTCGGGCCAGGTGAGGGAGGGGGCTAGCACCATCACCATGCAATTAGCTCGCAATCTCTTCCTGACCAACGATCCAACCCTGGCTCGTAAGATTCGAGAGATCCTCCTGGCTCTTGAAATCGAACGGCATTACGAGAAGGATAAGATTCTCGAAGTCTATCTCAACCAGGTTTTTTTCGGAGAGGCGAGTTACGGCGTTCACGCCGCCGCCAGGACCTTCTTCAACAAGGGCTCGGACCAGCTGAGCCAGGCCGAGTCTGCGCTGCTGGTGGGTCTGCTTCAGGCCCCCTCCCGCTTCTCTCCACTAAAGAATCCTGAGGCCGCCAGGACTCGCCAAGGCCAGGTTCTGGCTCGTATGAGAGAGCTGTCGCTTTTGACTGAGCAAGAATACAAGCGGGCCATCGAAGAAGCCGACTCCATGACCTTCGAGGGGGTGGAACAAAGGCGTTTTGGCGTGCTCAAGTATCCCTACTTCACTAGCTACGTGATCAAAGAGCTGTCCGGGCGGTATCCTGAAGAGACCCTCTACCGGGGCGGCTTGACGATTGTCACGACCCTCGACCCCGAGCTTCAGACCCGAGCTGAGGAAGTCGTTCGTCGGCGTGTTTCACAACTAGGTCCTGTCCTCAACGTCAATAACGGAGCGGCGGTCTTGCTCGAGAATGAAACCGGATATATCCGAGCTCTGGTCGGAGGGGTAGGTTGGAGTGAGGAGAATCAGTTTAACCGAGCCTGGCAGGCCCGCCGTCAGCCTGGGTCCGCGTTTAAGGCTATCGTTTATGCGGCGGCTCTGGAGGAAGGCTATACTCCGGCCAGTGAGGTGGAAGACACGAAGACCAGCTATCAAGACGGTAGTGGCCGAACCTGGTCTCCGAAGAATTCCGACGGCCGTTTTCTGGGTCGTATCACCCTGCGCCAGGCGATCACCGGGTCGCGGAACGTGGCAGCCGTGAAGCTGGCCTCTCAAGTCGGACTCGACCGCATTATTTCCCTGGCTTACAAGCTGGGCATCGAGGCGCGGATCCCCTCCAGTCTCTCAATCGCGTTGGGTGCTGTCGACGCCACTCCCTTAGAGATGGCTCGGGTCTACCAAGTCTTCGCCAACCGAGGAATGGATCGTCGACCCACTGCCATCAAGCTGGTCAAAAGCTCCAACGGGATTGTGCATGAAGACGGGCGTCATCGAATCGGAGACCGAATTCTGAGCAATCAGGTGGCACTGGCTATGATTTCTCTGTTGACCGACGTGGTGGAAGGAGGCACGGGTCGAGGGGCGCGTATTCAAGGTCACCCCATCGCCGGTAAGACAGGGACCACCGACAGCTTTCGAGACGCTTGGTTTTGCGGTTTTTCGCCCTACTATACTCTGGCTGTGTGGGTGGGCAATGACGACAATACATCGATGTGGCGCTCCTTCGGTGGCGACCTTCCGGCTTCGACTTTTTCTGAGATTATGACCTTCGCTCACCAAGGCAAGCGACGTCGAGAGTTCCCAGACTATACGCCTGAGGCTAAAGAGGTCAAACACGTCACTCCCGCCCCGGCACCCCAGCCCACTCCGGTGGAAGAGGAACTCGACCAGGAACCCTCCCCGGAGCCGGAAGAATCTTCCTTCCAGGAACCAGAACCGTGGGAAGGTGAGGCCCCCCTACCAGAGCGGGTCGAACTGGACGAGTGGGAGGCCTCTTCCCCGAACGTGGTCCCAACGTCACCAACCGAGAGCAGTCCTGGCTGGTTTGATGAAGGAGATGGATGATTCAAGAGAATGTGCCCCTCGCGGACTGGACGACCCTGGGGGTCGGTGGACCTGCTCGCTATTTTGTTGAAGCCCGCACTGTGAAAGAACTCTGCGAAGGCTTGGATTTCGCCAGAAAGGCAGGGGTTGAAGCCTATCTTCTAGGTGGGGGAAGCAACCTTCTGGTGGCCGATTCCGGCTATCCTGGTTTGGTGATTCGCTTTGCTGATGACCAGGTCGAGAAGGTTGACGAGGAGGGAGCGTGGGTCCACTACCGGGTCGGAGCCGGCAAGAATTGGGACCAGCTAGTAGCTGAGTCGGTGGAACAGGATTTGGCCGGAATCGAGTGTCTCAGCGGCATTCCCGGCTTGGTAGGGGCCGCTCCCATTCAGAACATCGGCGCCTATGGTCAGGAGGTGGCGGAGGTCGTGGAATCGGTGGAGGTGCTCGAGAGAGCCACTGGCCGTCGCACCTTTCTGGCCCGACGTCAGTGCGGCTTCAGCTATCGGCACAGCCATTTTAAAGGACAGTGGAACGGTCTTTTTGTGGTTCTCGCTCTCCATCTGCGCCTCCAACGAGGAGGGGCCCCCACCATCCGCTATGGGGACCTCAAGAGAAGGTTAAGGGACCATCGCCCGACTTTGAAAGAGGTGCGGGAGACCGTTCTTGAGGTGAGACGCAGCAAATCGATGGTCTACGATCAAAGCGACCCGAACCACCGCAGTGCAGGTTCTTTCTTTACCAATCCGATCGTGTCAGATCAAGAGGCTGAAACGGTAGTCGAGAGGTTGGCTGCTAAGGGGGTAACGGACTCGCTGCCGCGCTACCCCGTCGAGGACGGGCGTGTGAAGCTTTCGGCCGCCTGGTTAATCGAGCGAGTCGGTTTTGAGAAAGGATATCGACACGGGGCGGCTGGCCTTTCGACTAACCATGTGCTAGCTCTCACCAATCGAGGAGGAGCTAGCTCAAAAGAGTTGATCGAATTGGCTGCTGTGATCCGCTATCAGGTCAAGGACACCGTGGGAGTTGAACTCGTTCCTGAACCGAACTTTTTAGGTTTCAACAAAACCACACTAGAACTTCTTGATAGCTTGAGCGGGACTCTACCCCTTGGTGACGAAATTTCTAATTAGCCAGCCGCAGGGAGCGGCGCCCTGCGCTCGCGCTGCGACCGGCCACAGATGACGTCTACAGGTTAGGGAGCTATGTCAAGTCAAGCGCAATGGAGCAGTGGCCTCCAACTCAAAGAAGTGCAGGGACCAGAATTAGGGCGGATCAGAGTCCTTACCGAGAAGGCCTACCAGATTGGTCGCTCAGCCACTCCAGGCGCTGAGGCCCCAGGATGGCTCTACTCCGTCGATGACGGGGTCTCGCGCCTCCATGCCGAGCTCGAATGGGATGAACAGACCCTTGCCTTCGTGGTGAAGCATCGGTCCAAAACGAACGACACCTACGTCAACCGAAAGCCGATCGCCGAAGCTCACCTCATCCCCGGCGACACCATTGAACTCGGGCGGTGCAGCTGGCTGCTCCAGAGAGTCGAGATGGCCAACGCTGAGGCCCGGAGTAGTGACAAGATGTTCGATCAGGTCTTAGACAGGATGCAAGACCGAGAGGACACTCCCGACCCCGGAGGGGGCAGTGGCAAGCTTCCTCGTCGTCTTTCCCTTTGACCCTGGCGTCCTCCGAGCCGACCCGGGGATTTCCGGCTGGACTCCTAGGTTGGCGTGAAGTCCCGCCAGGGGTCGATCAGTGGGGCTTCGTTCTGGGTTAACCTGTGGCGAATCAGGTCGGCTTCTCGGCTCAGGCCGCAACGGGTCAGCATCTCCAAGAAGCGAAGCACAGGGTCCCGTTCGATCTGGGGAGCCAGTCGGCACATCTCGGCCCAGGCCTCTTGGGCCTGGGTGTAGTCTCCGAGCACAGCGCAGGCCCAGGCTACGCCGTTCAGAGCTAGGCACTTCTCGGTAGGATCCTGAGTTAAGAACTCGGAGGCCGAGAAAGCCCGCAGCGCCTCCTCAGCGCTTCCTATCTGGATTTTGCTGAGGCCGAGTTCCATAGCCTCACTCCAGTCCGTAGGGCCGGCTGGTCCTGCTTCCGATTGCCCCTCCATTTGAAGGCCCAAGTCGCGACTGAAGTCTCTCCAGGGATCGACTGGGCGGTTCTGGGTCAGAGCTTCGGCGCTAAGGGTCCAACCCCGCGAGCGGAACTCTTGGGCTAGAAAGAGGAAAGCCTCGAGGTTGTTCTCGCACTGGGTCCAGCGGGTCCGTAGCTCTTCGTAGGCCTCACAGGCGCCGGCGTAGTCGCCCTGGAGAAAACAGCCGAGAGCCACCCCGTTGAGAGCCAGGATATCTCGGATATCACCGTGTTTCTGGCTTGACGAGAAGGCGAGAGCAGCCGGTTGGCCTAACCCTTCTTGAAGCCTGTCCAAGCCTTCACTCATGGCCTGTTGCCAGTCGGCCCTCACTTCCGTGGCGTCGGCTGTCAGGGAGCCTCCCAGAGCTTGGGCGTTTTCCCATTGGCTCCAGGGATCGATGGGGGAGGTGAGGCTGTTCCTGAGTTGAAAACCGGCCCGATGAATGATGGTTCCCAGTTGAGCTAAAGCCGGGAGATGCTGGCTCGCGTCGGCCTCAGACCACAGTTGCTGGCATTCTTGCCAGAACTGTTGGGCTTCGAAAGTGTCGCCCCTCCGGCTGGCCTCAAGAGCCATCAGGTTACTGACCATCGCCTGGTCGGCTTTGTTGGAGGCCTGCTCGAAGGCCAGGGCCAGTTTGCGGGCTCCCTCTTGTTGATCTTTGAACCCTTCTAGGGCGTGCTGAGTCCAGCTCATAAGATTCTTTTAAAAGGTTCAATGGGAAACTCCTCTAGCGACCGGCGCTCTCGTTAACAGCGGCCGCTCTCGAGGTAGGAATCGATCGCCTCTTTCAGCTGCTGGTTTCTCCGCTCCAGCTCTTCCAAGACGGACTGACCGCCATCGAGGTTTTTGTCTCGACCCATCGACTCAAGCCTGGAAGCGAGCCGACTGGCAGTGTCGGCCTCCAAAGCCGCCACGGTGCCTTTGTAGGTGTGAGCACTGATGGCGACCGATTCGTGCTCCTCTTGCTCGAGAGCATCGCGGATTTTCTGGACTTGACTATCAGCTAAGTCCAAAAACATCGACAGCACCATCCTTAAGTTCTTGGGGTCTGCTCCAACCCGGGCCAAACTCCGCTCCGGGCTAAAGCAAAGAGCATCCCCTGGGAGGGCCTGTGAAAGGAGACAGGGAACGATGCCTGGCCGCCGGCATGGATGGGTATCTGTCCAAACCGATCGACGAAACCGAGCACTTTCGGGTTCCTCGAACTGTCCTTCCTGAAGATGTTATGAAGCGCAGCGGGACAACCGAGCCTGCCCGCATTGCGTGGGCGGTGAGGGCTAAAATGGGAATCCGCTCACGGTCTTGACGAGCTTCCCACCGGCGCACCATCTCGGTCGCCTCGAGACCGTCAACCCTAGGCATTTGGACATCCATCAGGATTAGGTCAAACGAATGCCGCTCGAGAGCGTTTAAGACCTTCGAGCCGTCGTCGACGACAGTCACCTGATGGCCACGAGCTTCTAGCAAGATTAAGCCCAACTTCTGATTGATGGGATTGTCTTCCGCCATCAAGATTTTCAAAGGCGGGAGCTGTGACATCTTTGAAAAATCCAGGATGTCGTTGATAATGCAGAGCAAAGAGTCGGCCGAGCTCTCCACGGCCTTGGGATATTCCTGCTGCACCTGGTTGAGATCGGTTTTCAGAGCCAGTTTGGTCATGCCGAGAATTCCGTTCATCGGAGTGCGAATCTCGTGACTCGTGTTGGCCAGGAATTCACTCTTGGCACGGTTCGACTGGAGAGCGGCTTCCTTGGAAGCCGACAAAACGGCGAAAATATTGGCTCCGACCAGGGCCACGACAATCAAAAAGAGCTGCAGTAAACAGGTGTATCCGGCTGTTTCAACGTCATAGCGGTCGAAGAAGTCCTGGTCGGGTCGGCTGACCAGAAAGGCCCAGCCTCCGGCCAGGTCTCGAAAAGGGCCCATAGAGAAAAACTGATGATAGATCTCCTCTCTCGGGCTACCGAGGCTTGAAGCTGACTCTCGTTAATGTAGTGAGTTTGGGCCGCCCCTAAATCGATCTGATAGAAGAAGACCGTGGCCAAAAGGAACGGTAGTCCAAGAAGGTTGGCCCAGCCTCGTTTCCACCAAGTCATAGAACGTTTTTCGAGCGCTCAAAGGAGCCGACCTGTTGCCTGCGAAGCGGGGGGCCGTGTTTGCGCGAATTTTTTTCTTGTTGTTTTTGATAACTGTAGCTGTGGTGGCCGAGGAGCTGCCCCAAGGGCATCTGCCTGGGGGGCTCAAAGTGACCGTCCTGGACGACCGAACCTTTCATTTCGGAGAGGGACACTCCGACTATATACAGGGGTTCGGGGCTTTTTCCGGTCCCCAGCAGCTCCGCTTCGGTTCGGACTTTGTGGAAACTGCTGAGTTGCGATTGGAAAGGTATGGGCTCGGTTATCGTGTGCTCTATCAAGACCGAGAGGTGGTAGCCTTCTCTCTCGACGGCTCCACGGCTCGGCTCCGGCCCACTGGGCAACCTTATCTCTACGGCCTCGGAGAGCAATTCCTGAAACACCGTTTAGGTCAATTTGATGGAGACTGGCGGGGAGAGGTTAGAAGTTCGGGACCCTACGGTAACGAGATGCACGGCTACTTTGGGGGAGCCGTGGGCAATGCTCAGTTTCCCGTGCTCTATGCTGTCGAGCCCAAGGATGTCGACTTTCTCTTCTTTCTCGACAACCCGCAAGCTCAAGAGTGGGATTTTCGCCTCCAGCCCTGGACCGTCCAAGCCCTAGGCGGCCCGATGAGAGGGGTCGTGAGTGTCGACCAGCTTCCTGCCCTTCGTCGTCGCTTTATGGAGCTGACTGGGAAACCGCCCGTCCCACCTTCGAAAGCTTTTGGTCTTTGGGTGTCCGAATATGGCTTCGAGAATTGGGAGGAGCTTGACGAGAAACTCGCCAGTCTGCGCCGCAACGGCTTCCCGCTCGATGGTTTTGTGCTTGACCTGCAATGGTTTGGCGGAGTCGAGAAGGGCTCTCCAAAAACCTCGATGGGAACCCTGACCTTCGACCGAGAGAATTTCCCTGATCCTGAGCAGAAGGTGGCTGATCTGGCCGCCGAGGGGGTCGGGATTATCCCCATCGAAGAAGCCTACGTGGGGGCGGATCTTGAAGAACATGCTCGCCTGGCCGACAAGGGCTTTTTGGTTCGCGCTCAACCCAGCTCCAACGAGCCTTTGTTGATCAACGTCGACCCCTGGTGGGGTCTGGGGGGGATGCTCGACTACACCTCTCGCCAGGCGGCTGCCTTCTGGCACGACTGGAAGCGCCAGCCCCTGGTTGAAATGAGGGTGGCGGGTCACTGGACCGACTTGGGTGAGCCGGAAGCCTATGAGCACAAGACAGCCTCTGGTCAGCGAGTTACGGGATTCTATGAAGGCGGTCGGACGGAAGCCGAGGTTCATAACCTGTTCGCTCATCGCTGGGCTCGCAGTATTGCCGAGGGCTACCGTCGCCATCAGATGAAACGTCGACCCTTTATGGTGACACGGACCGGTGGCCCCGGCATCCAAAGGTATGGGGCGGCTTTGTGGTCGGGAGATATCCCCACCCGTTTCACCAGCCTGGCCAGTCACTTTAACGCTGCGCTTCACCTCGGACTGTCGGGAATCGACTATTTCGGTTCTGATATCGGTGGCTTCTACCGCAGCGCGTTTCGGGGAGATGGCCAGGCCCTCGATGAACTCTATACCCAATGGTTCGCGGCCGCCTGTGCCTTCGACGTTCCCGTTCGGCCCCACACCATGAATCTCGCCAACAGGTACGAAACGGCGCCCGACCGCATAGGGGATCGGGAGAGCAATCTGGCCAACCTTCGTCAGCGCTACCGACTGTTGCCCTACTACTATAGTTTAGCTCATCGAGCCCACCGAACGGGCGAGCCGGTTTTCGCCCCTCTTTTCTATTACGATGACATTCCCCCACCGGACGAGGAAGAAGTCTTCGTCTCGGGGAGTGAGCGGTTCATTGGAAAGGATATGCTGGTTAAGATGGTGGCTCGGTCAGGGGCACGTCGGACTGACGTTTATCTTCCGCCGGGAAGGTGGTTTGACTTTCATTCGGGTCGACAGTACGACAGCTCTGGAGGACGGTTCGACTTCTCCCTCTACCAGGACGGGTTGTATCAACTTCCCAGGCTGGTGCGGGCAGGTGCGATTATCCCTACTGCTTTGGTCGGTGAAGACTTTCGAGGAAGTCACGATGTGGCTCAAGCCCCCATCGAGCTCAAGCTTTATGCTCCCTTGGAGGGTCAGATGAGCCGAAGACAACTGGTGTTTGATGATGGCTGGTCGGTAGCCTATATCGAGGGCGATTATCGCCAAACCGAGGTGACGATGACCAGGCAAGACGATGCGGTCGAGGTGGAGATCCGAGCAGCGGTTCGTCCCTTCCAGGTGGAATTAAGCCCCGAGGCGACGAAGAAAGTGTCGGGTGTGGTAGTTGACGGTCGCTATCAACGCGAGCCACAAGTGTGGCTTGGAGATGGTGGTGACCACCGACTGGTGTTTGAATTGGAGTCTCGTTGAGAGGACATAACCGGGGCAGCGCCCTGCTCGAATATCTGCTGGCTGTCACCATTCTGACGATTTACGGGATGGGTCTCCTGGCTGTGGCCGGTAGCGCTGCCGTGGCTAACCAGGAGGGGCTTCTTCTGCGTCAGGCCTCTCAACTGGGTCGCACCCAGCTCGAGAAAGCCGTTTGGTTGGCGTCCGGCCCCCGGGGGCTCGAGAAGGTTCAGGCTTCTGGGTTTGCTTTTCTCGACGCCTCCAAACGTCTGGTTTTCACCCGCCGTGTGGCCAACTTTTCACCCACTCTCGCTGAGGTTCGAATTCTTGTCTACCACCAAAAAGCCGGTGCCGAGAAGCCTCTCTCGGACGGTGGAGAACCTCTGGTCGAGTTAGCGAGTCTGGTGGGTTCGTTTTGAAAGGCTATAGCTTGACCCAATTGATGGTGGTCGGCTTCCTCATCGCTACCATCTCTTTCGTGCTCTTCGCTAGTTGGCAAAAGCTTCGAAAGCGGTCTGAAGAGGTCCCCCTTAGCCTTCGTGAGAGTCAGCGTCTGCTGGCCGAACTTGAGCATCGTGGGGGTGGGATCGAAAAGATTTTTTACAGCTGGTCGGGGAAATTTGGTGAGCGAGACTATCAGACTCTCGCTGTCAACAACGTGGGGAATCAGATTGTTGTAGCCGTTCCCCAGCCTGACAAGAGCTGGAACGTCCTGGGGGTCTGTGCCGGCAAGGATGGAGTTTGGCTAGACCAGGCCGTCGGATTAGAGTCTGAACCTGACCCCAGTGAGCTGAGTGACCTCAGTCCCAAGAGTCATCTGTATGAAGTCGGAGAAGTGGAACTGAAGATCCGGAGCCTGGGACAAGGTGAAGCCTTGCTCTTCGAGATGGATAGCGCCAAAGTAGAACTCAAGAGTCTGATTTTCGCGAGGAATTTCCGATGAGGACCCAGGCCCGTGGATTTCTGTTGATCCTGGTCATCGCTATGCTTCCCGGCATGCTCTTTCTGGCCTATGTGGTGAACCGTTCCGTCTCCTCGGAGAGCAGCTCGGCCGGTCAAGAGCTGGCCCGGCAACGGGCTTTCTACCTAGCCGAAACCGGTCTTGCTGTTGGCTTTCGGGCTTTGGCCGAGAGCAATTTTACGGGCGCTACCCTGGCTCCGGACGGCTACTATCTGGCTGAGGAAGAGAAGCGAGAACTTCCTTTCCTTAAGGTCTTGGAGTCGAAGTATCCTTTGACCTTCGATAGAAGAACGGGGAACTACTACTGGGTTTCCGGTCAGACTGTCGGTTCTTTGACCAACACAGAAGCTCCCGAGTCTTTTCGCTTCTCTATCCATTTTCCGACCGAAGAGGAGTTTGTTGTGCGAGCCGAGGGTTCGTTCGCCCACCTCACAGCCACCCACGAACTGAGAGGTCGGCTGAAGAAGTTGAGCGACTATGCTCTCTATTCCGCCGGTGACCTGAGCGACTTCCATCTGGCTTTGGACCAGACCGTCACCGGTGATGTCCACGTTAATGGAGACCTCTTCCTGGTCCCTAACAAGAAGACCCTGACGATGAATAGCCTGGCCATCAGGGTGGGAGGCAGGCTTTTCCGCCACCGCGATGCCTGGCAACGACCGGACCAGGGTGGCACCGTCAAGATAGGGGAAGTCGTGATGGATGGCGTGAGTCAGAAGACCAAAGGGAAGGGCCAGGCCTTCGACTCCTTCCACCCTCAATGGAACGACCCTGAGCAGGGTGCTGGGCCGCGCTTCGAGGAGACGATTGTCACCGGAGCCGCCAGGCTGATTCCTCCCGACCCAGCTGCCTTTCGACCAGGGGGGTATTATTCTCGCCAGGCTGGCCTGATTATCGAGAAGACCTCGGACTTGACCGGAGTCACGGACGTGGTCTTCGAGAATCCGTCGGAAGGTCGCTCTGTTTACTCAAAACAGATCGATCTGACCCAGCTGAATCTCCCCGAGAACGGGCTGATTTATAGCGCTCTGCCCTTGAGGGTGATGGGTGGTCAGGATTTAAGTCTTCCCCTGACCATCGTTTCCGATGATTCCATCTACACCGTCGGAGACTTCAATAAACAGTTTCCAGACAGTCTGGCTTGGGAGGACAAAGTCCAGGAAGCTTTGCCAGCGGCTCTGCTGACTCGCGGGCGGATCTACCATTTAACGGCAGGCTTTAAGGATCCGGGCGAGGAGGCCAAAAGTCCTGCCCCGGGTCAGGACCCGCCACTCTTTAAAGGCGACCCTGGCAACATTCTCGAGATCAATGCGGTGTTGGTGGAAGGGAGTCCGACGGTGGACGAACTGAAGTTTGTCAAAGCCCAAGGGGCTCCCGAGGACCGCGATAAGTTACCCGTCAGGGCCGACTCCCGAGATTTTCTGGAGAACCTGGCCAACTTTCGGGTCGTGCGAAGGGGAACTTTAGGCCATTTCAACAACGCGACTATGGCCGACTTTGGCACGGTCGATTTTGAAGACGGAGAGACCCCCTGGCTGGTGCGCTCCTTCTCCAAGTATTTTAAGCTCGACTACCGCTACGACGCCTCTTTCGCCGAAGACCCACCGCCCTTCGTTCCCCGCCTAGCCGCCGACCTCGATTGGTACGACCTGGGAACCGAGCAGACCGGCTATAATTACCGCGGCCGGTAACCCACATCACATCTCGGAAAGAGACAGAGTGGCTTGCAAGCCCCTAGTCTTTACCACCACCGCAGCTTCCCCCACCCTCAGGCCCGCCGTCGTTTTGACCTCCACCAGCTGGGCCGCCCTCGTTGTCGGCGCCAGGAGAATCACTCTTGCCGTCACAGCTCTCACCCTCAGCCGCTGCGGCATCAGCTTTCCCTTGAGCTTCAGCTGCTTCAGCTTCGGCCTGATCGGCTTTGTCGCTAGCGGC
>CAYRFU010000138.1:0-17414 GCA_964423525.1 uncultured Burkholderiales bacterium
ATGGACTTCGATAGCTGATGCAATAATCGCATCCGTAATTCCCTCAAACTTCATCCCTCCGTGGTCTCCGCGCTCTCCGTGTTAAAACACACAATAGCTCAACCAAAGGAAAGAAAGCAGTGACGGTCGTCGCTGATTGTCAACACGCCCTATAGACTGCCCTTCAGGGCGTCGGCTTATCCAAAGAAGTCTTTGAGGAAGTTGTCGGCCCGCTCGCCGACGCGCTCGATCCAGGTGTCATCGGTGTCACCGGGTGAGCTGAAGACCACCTGGTCATCTCCGTTCACTTTGGCCGTGGCCCAGGTCTCGCCTTCTCTATTGCGGGTGACTCTAACCGAACTCGCCTCGGGCACGTCCTCTCCGACGAAGACTGGAATCTCTTCAGTAAACAGATTGGCGACCCAGCGTCCCACGTTCTCGAAGGACCCGTCATTATCGGCTTCGGCTAAGTCGAGACGGCTCTCGACCACGCCCTGGCCGGGATTTCTGACCTTGAGCTCGCTCCGGCTTGGCTCGACTCGCAGGTTGGGAGTTCCGTCGGCATCGTCGAATTGGACCCGGGAGTTGAACTTATCAGCCCGCACTTCGATTCGGGTCTCGGCTTCTGGCTCGCTGGCCGTGAGGTCGGCCTGAACTTGCCCTGGGGCGGGTTGGGACAGCTCCGATACGACCTCGCCATTCGTGACCTCTGTCGTCAGGCTGAAGGGTGACCAAGCCGGAGAATTCTGCCCCGAAGGGGTTGGCAACCGGGGCCGGGGTCGAAAGCTGAGCTTGGTCGCTCGGGGGTCTGGTCTGGGTGGGCTCGGTTAGCGGTGGCGCGATCTTGGTGGTTCCTGGTCGCTGTTGGAGTTGAACTCTGGCTGGCGCGATGATTTCCATACCATCAAGCTTAGTTTCGAGAGTCCACACAATCCTTACACCCGGAACCGGCTAGGGGAGAAGAGCCCTCTCGGGCCTTCTCCCCACGGTGGTTCTTCTAGTATCGGCTTCTTACTCGACAATTGTTACGCGCGCGCCTCGGAGAGCGACGATACTGTCTTCGGTCATGACACCGTCGATTGTATCTAGGTCGGTTGTTGACCCGACGGTAGCGGTTTCCTCGCTGGCCGAAGCGAGCGGGATTGCGGTATCGTCGGTGCTGGTTGTGTTGGTTGCGATAGTAGCGCCCTGGGGGGCAAGCGTTTCCATACGAATACGCTGGCACACCGCCAAGTCGGATGGGACGATTGGAACGACAGCGGTCGGCCCAAGCGCTTTGAGTTACCATGGCGACCACCAGAACCAGAAGGGCATAGTGTCTCAAGCTGATACCTCCTTTCTTGGGTGATCCTTCGATAGTATAAATCTACCGGGGATCTTCAGACCGGACATGACGACCCGTGACAAGCTGAAACCACCCGTTTGGGTCTCTGCTTGAGGGTCGACAATCGGCTAACCTTGGGGAGGGGTCATCGGAAGGAGACTAGATGAACCTCAAGGTGCTGAGCCGATTCCTATCGGACGTTTTTCGCGATGACCTTAAACTCGACTTCGAGTTAACCGAGGAAGAAGTCAAAGTCGAGCTGGATGCAGGTCGTTAGGCGGGAACAACTGGGTTCTCGTTCATATGGTGTTAATTGCAAACTTTGGCCTTCTGTGTTATAGCTTTGTTATGGGGGCCATTTCCACACCCCAACACGTGGCCTCCGGGTCCAACTGTGCTCATCCCTTTCCCTGTCGCGCTTTTTTCCTGTAGGTGTTCCTTTGGAAAGTTCTTTACATGGTAAAGTCGATATGCTAATCTGCTGATGTGACGAGACTGCGGTGGGTCCTGGTGCCCCTTTGTTTCACTTTGCTTCACGAGGGCGGCCTGTCTCTTGCTGATCTTTGCGCCTCGGCAGAAGGGTTGACCTGGTTGGGTCAGATCGGTCGCTTGGTGTTGCTGGGAGTGATCGTCCCTGCCTTGGCCCTGGAAGGGTGGGCCGAGCTCCATCTCGGCCTCGGTTTGCCTCACCTGGGTCTAGTCTTTCTTCTGTTCTGCCTCTACACGGTGAGCGGTTACGCTCTCTGCCATCTGGTCCAGGCGGCTCGTTCTCGCCCCTCTTTTTCGCGTAGGGCTCTGCTGGGGGGATGTAGCCTGGTGGCGGCTGGAGCCTTCGGTCTCTCCTATGAGAAGAACCGCCTCGAAGTCCAGCGCCTGAGGCTTCCTCTGGGGGACCTTCCGCCCAAGCTGGATGGGTTTAGGGTGGTGGTTGTGAGCGACCTCCACCGGGGTCCCAGCACTTCGGTCCGATTCCTGCGACGGGTGGTCGAACAGGTCAACGAACTCCGACCTGATGTGGTCTTGCTACCGGGAGATTTTGTCTCGAAGTCTTCCGCCTACTTCCGCGATATTGCCGACCTCTTAGCCGCCTTGAACCCCACCGTGGCTAAGCTGGCGACTCTCGGCAATCACGATCATTGGGAAGGGGCGCCTCAGGCGCGCTCTGCTCTAGCTCAAGCCGGGGTCGATCTACTCGAGAATAGGGCCTTCTACCTCGACGAGTTCGGTCAACCTTCGGGAGAAGCGGTGAAGCGAGGGTTGTGCCTGGCTGGCGTCGATGACCTGTGGTGTGGAGAACCGGATTTGGCTCGAGCCCTGGCTGACGCCCCGCCCGACGTTCCTTGTTTGCTGATGTCTCACAACCCCGATTTTGCCGAAGAGGAAGCTGCTCGTGAAAGCGGCCTGAGAGTCGACCTCCAGATCTCCGGACATACCCACGGCGGCCAGGTCTTGCTCCCTGGACTCGGGGCTCTGGCCACTGGCTCAAAGTTCGGCCTGAAGTATCTCTACGGAATGGCCCAGGGCCCGTCCTGGCCGGTCTTCACCACCCGCGGGGTCGGAACTAGTATTGTGCCCGTGCGAATGGGTGCTCGACCCGAAGTGGTCGTCTTCGAACTGGCAGCGCCCCTTTGACCCAGGTTTAGCAATTCCTTAACGAAGGTGCGGTCAGAAGTTGTTTCGCTCGCTCAGCAATGCTCCCTCGGCGCAGTCTGGCTTGCTCCTTCCGGGTGAAAGGGGTTGGGGCCCGGTCTAGCCTGCTCCCCCGGCGCAGTCTAGCCTGCTCCTTCCGGGTGAAGAGGAAGGTCGTCGCCTCTTGATGATGGAGGATTATCTTGAGACCGGCAGCTCAAGTCGAAGTGACCATGGTCAATTAAAGCAACTTCAGGAACACATTCTAGGCGCCTAGGAGTCGGTCGAGCAGAATGGCCAGGCTGGCTTCGTGACTCTCTGTCAACTCGGTAAACTCCACTCCGTAGAGCCAGAGATGGTGGCGCGACCAAGAGCGAAGGATGCGACACGGCAAGTCTTCGATCGTGAGGGGAGAAGTCACCGTGAGGCTGAGCTGTGGGCCGGGCTCCAAGCTAGGCTGACATTGCACCAGAGCTCCTCCGATTCCGATGTCGAGTATGACCCCGAGGTTGCTGCCTTTAGCGTGAGAGACGGTGCCGGTCAGCTGGCAGGGGACGCGAACGGTTTGACGCCTCTTCAACACGCCGCCGTTGGTCAAGTCGACCCCAGCCAGGATCGAGGCCGTCCAGCCTTTCAGAAACTCACCAACCGAGTCGGCAAAGGCCAGACCGATGCGAAAATTCTGGCCGACTGGCTGCGACCAGGAGACGGTGTAAGGGACAGGCTCAAAGTCTCCAGTGAGCTGGGGGAGAAGCCGGACCGGCTGCTCTCGGTCGGGTGGCCGGCAACACAAGACGCTTGCGCCCCCCAGGCCCAGTTCGTGCAAGATGGCAGGCTCGAGGAACCCTGTTTGGTGCAGCTCGACCTCGAGGTTGCAGACCACGCGCGAGAACAGACGACGGTTTCTCACAGCGACCTTTTCGCGTCCTGAGGGCCGCTCCCTGGAAGGCCGGCTTGCTTCCATCCCTGAGCCCCTCGGGACAGAACCCGAGCTGTGTCAATCCCGTACTGCCTCAGCCTATCGACCAACCGAGCTGCCTCATCGCACCGTTTCGATTGGCAGTAAACGATGGTGAGAGGAAGGCCTCGCAAATGCTCGATGACAGTCGGCGGAAGAGGGGCGCTCCAGGGGAGAGAAAGAGCACCTTCGATATGCCATTGGGAGTAGGCCTTAGAGGAACGAGCGTCGACAAAGAGGACTCCATCCTGATGCAGTCTTTGGGCTTGTTCCAGGGATATTTCTGGAGGCGTAGATTGGCCCAGTAGCAAGGCTAGAGTCACCGCTAGTGTGACCTGGGCCAAGCACCCTAGGAGCAGGTCGTACCACTTCATCGTCCGGTCACCGGGATATAGAAGGTGGGAAGGGCTGGTGAGGAGGTCTCGACGAGAATATGTCCGGTCAGCCCCTTTTCAGGGGCTTCAGCCTCCACTGTAAAACGAGAGTGCTGGTCAAGCTCTGAAAGGCGAAGGCCCCCTGCATTGGTGCTGAGCTGCACGGGGACGATGTCCGGGCGGGCTGGAAGCAGTTGAACCGATACGGCCTGCGAGCCGAGCTGCACCACCTCAGGCTGGGAGCGCATCAAAGGTCGAATGACGGCGCGTAGGGGGAGTCGGGCCACCGAGCCGTCGTTGAGATGAAGAAGAACCCACTTCTCGACCGGACCCCGCATCAGGTCGGTCGAGAATCGGATGGCGATTCGGGCCGAGCCTGGATGGCTAGAACTTACAGAGGCCTCGGTGCAGCCGCAAGTTGGCTCCACCTTGAGCAGTTCGAGGGGACTGATTAAGGTCACTTCTACCGCGGCTTCAAGCTTCTCTTGTTGCCAAACGCTACCAAACTCGACTGCCGGTGGGTCGAACTTCAGGTGAGGATGGGGGGAGGCTGGCAAGAGCTGGGAGAGGTTCCAGCACCAGGCCAAAACCAGCCAGACGATCAGACCCCATCGCCGTCGGGGAGTCAAGACAAGAGCGTCTTCAGGGTCTTGAGGCGAGAGAGCTGCTCGTCCACTTCGGCCCCGGTCGGGAGCCTGGCAACCCAAACCATTTCTTGGCCTAGCTGACGGTAAGGCTCGCGGCCAAATCCACCGAAAAGACGCACCACCCTCAGTCCGGCTCTTTCCAACAGGTGGTGCATCTCCCAACGATAGAACCAGCGTTGGGTCAAAAAGACATAGCGCTTTTCTGTCACCCGCCCGTGGTCGTCTAAGGTTTCGTAGATCCGCTCTTCGTAGAGCCGTTGAGGCACGGGGTCAAAAAGGGACGAGGCCGAGACTAGTACTGTCTGACCCTGGCTATCCACGAAATCGTCGTGGCGTTGGCGGTAGACCACGGGTTGATCGTCGCTGTTTTGTTTGAGAGCGCTCAGGTCGATGTCGTAATGATTGATGATCACTCGACCCTCGGGGGTCAGATGCCGGATGATAGCTGCGAGAGTCTTCAGCTGAGAAGTCACCGTCATCAGATGCATGAACTCTCGGAAAGGAAGATAGATCAGGTTGAAGCGGCGGCCCAGGTCGAAAGTCTCCATGGAGGCCTTGAAAAGGTGGACCTTGTGGCGGACTGTTTCTGGGTAGAGGTCTCTCTTGCGGTGTGCCTCAGCCAACATCTGAGGGCAGTTATCGACACCAAAAACCTCAACCCCAGCCGTAGCCACCGCGAACAGCACTCTACCCGTCCCGCATCCCAATTCCAGGACAGGACCACCGGCTTTGCGGGCCTGCTTGACAAAAAAACCGACATCTTCTTTGTATTCAGCGTGCTCGGCGTCGTAGAAGGCGGAGTAGTTGGCATAATCCACCTACCAACGTTATCATGGGAGAGGCTAAAACCCTGTTGGTTCAGAAGTCGCTGCCATGGAATGGGTCGATCTCGTAGACCTCCACAATCGGGCGGTGGGTCGGGCACCCCGCTCCCTGGTTCGCCGCCACAATCTTCTCCACAGAGGTATCGGCGTTTTGTGCCGGCGACCGAGGGATGGGGCGATCTTCGTTCATCAACGCACCGCCACCAAAGACCTGTTTCCGAGTCTTTTCGATATGTTTGTGGGGGGAGTGGTGGAAGCCGGGGAAGACTACCAGACTGCCGCCCTTCGCGAGGTCGCGGAGGAACTAGGCGTCGAAGGGGTGCCTCTGGTGGAACGTTTTGATCACCTCTACTTGGGCGACCGTAACCGGAGTTGGGTGAAGGTCTATGAGGTAGAATGGTCAGGCCCCATAAGCTGCCAGCCGGAGGAGATCTGTTGGGGCGAGTGGATGGCTGCTGCTCAAGTGCCCACTTGGGCTGAGCAGGTCGAGGTCGTGCCCGACGGTCTTTCTCTCTTCCGAGAACATTTTCAGCGCTTCCCCGAGTTCTGGCTAGACCCGGCGTAACCAGAAGGTGGTCTCGAGTACGGAGTTCACGCTGGCCAGGTTCTCGAAAGTGAACAGCTGACGGGCGGCCTTGGAGACCTGGCCCTGGCGCAGCGAGGTCATTGCGTCGGAGACCGAGATGGCCACGTGTTGCTGCACGCTAGCGTCTCTGAAACAGTCCACCATGCAGGCTTGACACCCATCCCGAACTCGTTGACTGCCGTCAAACTCAAAGACATGACACATCGGGCTGCTCCAACTGTTGCAGCGCCAAAGCATCAAATTCCAGTCGAGGTAGAACTGTTTCCAGCCGCCTAGGCACTCGAATCGCTCAGGCTGATTGGCCAAGTGAGCGTGCATATCATCGAGCGAGGCGGTGGGGTTGAGAACGGGAAATTCTCGCTTGAGGTCTTTAACCGTTTCGATCCAGTCGTGGAGTTCGTCGCGGCTGAAGGTCACCAAGTCGGAGTCAGCCGCTCCCAAGTAGGACGAGTCCAGACTGGTCAGTGGAAACGAAAAGGTCACGGCGTCAAAGCCGAGATCCTTCAAGAAGCTAGGTAGTTGACTGGGGTCTTTCAGGAGCCGGCTGATGGTGACTGACGAGGTGCACCCGATTCCGTGGTGCTTAAAGCGCGCGATTCCGGCCCGGATCTTTTCACACACTCCGGAAAGGCCTCTGTTTGCCTCGTGGGCTTCGACTTCGGGGGCATCGATCGAGATGATGACGCCGGCCAGCCCGGACTCTGCCAATTCGTCAATCTTTTCGGGCTTGAGGGTTGACCCATTGGTGACCATCATGACCGTCATATCGAGTTTCACGGCCTGCCGAATGAAGGCGTTCAGGTGGCGATGGATCATCGGCTCTCCGCCCGTCAGGATCAAAAAGCGAACACCCTGCTGATGGAGGATGTCAAGAGCTTTGATTCCGTCTTCCAACGAGACGGCTTTGCCTGATTTGGCCGGCAGTTTGTCCCGAGAGAAACTGCAAAAATCACAGGCAGCATTGCAGATGTTGGTGATGGCGAACTGGCATGTGCTCGGACCTCCGTCGACGAACACTTGCTTCACAATCTCTAGCCACTTCATTGGTAGGCCTCCGGACGGCGAGCTTCGGGGAGCGGTTTGCTTCCCCTTCAAAGACAACACCCCCGCTTTGAAACGGGGGTGCTGAGGGACTTGGGACTATCGAGGTTGTTGACACCCTTACCGTAAACGAACCCTTTCTACGCAAGATTCTATCGGAGGGGATTTTTTGTTAAAGCTTTGTTACCATAGGAGCCATTCTCGATGGGTCCTAAGGACGAAGATTGATTTCGGGGAGGGAAGGGTAGGTCATCTCTATGGACGATTCTCTGCTAGAGTTTCCCTGCTCTTTTCAAGTCAAAGCGATGGGTCTGGCCAGGGAAGACTTCGCTCACCACGTGCAGGGCCTCATCTCTGGCCACCTCTCGGACGCAAAGATGGAACTCTCTGAGCGGGTCAGTAGTGGTGGAAAATATGTGTCCGTTACGGCCACCATCACGGCTCAAAGCCGAGAGCAGCTTGACGCGATTTACATCGCTTTGAACGAGTCTGAGCGGGTCCTTTACACCTTATAGCGCTTTCTCGCTGCCATCGTGGAAAAGAAGTAAATCCCCGGCGGGGCGCTGCAGAAAGACCCCCTCTCTCTCTTTTTCCAGGCTGACCGTGCCAGCCCAGATGGCGCCCGGCCCGATCTGCTCGATCTGAAGGCCTCCCGGAAGCTCGATCAAGATCGGGTCGAGGCATCGACCTCCCAGCTCCTCAGCCTGCTGACAGAGCGTCTTGTCCTCCTTTTGGTTAGCCCTTTCGCCCGCCCCCGCAACGGTGTAGACCGACCCATCTGCAGGATTGACGACCTTGTCGGCTTGTCCAAAATGGACGACAATTTGGCCGTCTGTTTCCTGGATTAATTGATACTCGGACACCACCGATTGAGCCATTGCCGGGGGAGCCACGGCGGCCGTCCCAGCCATCGCTAACACGGCGGAGGCAGCCGCTAACCCCAGCCAGCCGGGGCCCTTACGGGAAGCCGTCGGGCTTACCTCAGCAATGTCACGGGGAAGAGTGGCTGGTTCAGGCGCCTGACCGTGATGGCCCGGCACCGAGGAGCGCCGAGGGAGGGTGTTCGGCCCGCCACCAGGCGCCAGGGTTCGAGACAGCATCAGAACGTCCCGCGACCGCGCACAAAGCCGGTGAGTTGGCTGCTGTTGAAGGAATGTCGTCGTCGAGCGACTCGGTCGCTGGTGTTTCCTTCAATGGTGTTGAAGGTTCCGTTGGGGTTGACCCCGGTCAAGAGGCCAACGTGGGAGCGTCCGTTCTGTTTCCAAACCACCACATCACCCACTCGCAGCGAGCCGGGGTTGGCTCGGGCCTGGTTGGCCGACAGGAAGTGTCCGGGATTGCGACGCCCCCAGTTAAGAATTCCGGCCACTGACGACTGATGTCCCCAGGGCGATCCGCCCGTCTGATTGTAGGCCTGGGAAACGAAGTCCGCGCACCAAGCCTGCCACCGGCCTCGAGAGTAGGCCCGAACCCGGCCAGGATTGTTTCGCTCACTGACGCCCTCTTGGGAGAGGGCCCAGTTGACAGCGTCGACGCCCTGACCACTGCCGCTGATTCGGCCGCCCGGCAGGTTCGCCGAGTTGAATGGTGTCATCGGTCCACTGTTGCCGCCGAGGAAGCCGGGTACGCCCCCGATTCCGCCGCCGCCTCCGCAGCCGCAACCACCGCCTCCGAAGTTGGGGTTATAGCCAGGACTGAAGGCACCGCCTCCACCCAGGCCACCCATCATGCCCCCGAGCATGCCCATCAGGAGGCTCACCAGGAGCTGCATAATCATCTGTAAAGGGTTGAATCGGCCTAACGTGGAGCCGAAGCCGCTTGTCATTCCGGGTTGAACGCCGAAGCAATTCATATGGTTATCACCTCACGTGCTGAAGTCTTACCATGATTATGTCGCAGGCCTGTCCAACGGTAGAGGTTTGAGCTGTTGCAAAGTTGTTGCTATTGTTAAATTTTTTCGTAATTCATGTTAC
Organism: uncultured Burkholderiales bacterium; assembly: GCA_964423525.1. GTDB lineage: Bacteria > Vulcanimicrobiota > Xenobia > Xenobiales > JADMJV01 > CAYRFU01. Next base: position 9,336 of record CAYRFU010000138.1, read on the forward strand.
GATTTTCGCTCCACTCCGGGACGCGGGCATAATGCGGCGTTGAGGGACTCGACAGCTCTGGTCGAAGTTTGGTGACTGGTTGGCGCTATCGTCGAACATCCGTGCCCATCAGGCCTTGTTCAACGTCTGGTCCTTAGGAGGCGCCGGTGGTAATTTGGGCTCGCAGTTCGTCGAGCATGCTGGTGAGAGATTCGGCCGAGTGAGACCAACCGATGGAGGCGGCCACCTTGTCCTGGGTGAGGTCGCTCTTGAGGTCCTGCAGGATGTTCAGCTTGCGCTCGATGGCGTTGCGAATACGTTGGTTTTTTCGTTCTTCGGGAGAGGCCTCGGCGTCGGTTGACCCAGCCGCTCCGCCGGGGAAGCGAAAATTCAAGAAATGCTCAGAAGAGGGGCCGAAAAGGACCCGCAACAGCTTGAGAACAGAATCGTTCCAGGCGCCGTAAGTCTCGTCATCGGCACTGGCGTGGATCTGTTCGCCCATTCGGATCGTTTCGTTGAGAAGGTCTGTGGGGTTCGTTTCTGGCATAGTACGGACTTGGGTTTCCCTGAGAAGATTAACTTGTTTTCCTCTCAAAAAAATCCTGCCCGAGGAGGTGCTGTTTGCGCCTGGTATCGTTGATGGCCAAAAACTTTAGCGGAGCCTGTCGGGACTGGGCCAAAGCTTTGGGTTGGTCGTATCCAAGCGACTCTGATTGGCTCACTCACAGGCATCATTTTCGCCAGGGAGAAGCCGAACTCGCCGCCGTTTGCGGTTTGGTCTACGTGGTCGAAAAGGAGAAGGGTCGAAATCTCAGCCCGGTGGTGGCTCCTGTGCCGATAGGGGAGCAATACGGCGGCCAAGCCGTCTACTTCTCGGAGGTGGTGGTGAAGAGCCCCTCTGCCTATCAGGATCTTCTCGATCTGAGAGGCTGTCGTTGGGCCTGTAACGAGTCAGATAGTCATTCGGGTTGCGTGGCCGTTGGCTACGAGCTGGCCCGAAGGGAACTGCCCACCGATTTTTTCGCTGAGATTGTCCATTCCGGCGGCCATCGCCAGTCGATGGAGATGGTAGCAAGGGGCGCGGTAGAGGCGGCGGCCATCGACTCTACAGTTTTGGACTACTGCCGTCGTCACGAGCCAGAATTCACGGAGCAACTGCGCAGCATAACCCGCATCGGCCCCAGTCCTCATCCCCTCGTGGTTGGCCTGGACGAGGTCCCGCTCGAGGGGTTGACCCAGGCTCTCGAGGGGCTTCCACCCGTGCTGCTCAGACCACACGGTTACGAACGTTTGGTGGCCGTCACCGACAGCCATTACGATTCGTTGCGAGAAATGCTGGCTGCCAGTCAGCCTTACCTGCCTTATCTGAGGATGGAATAAGGTCCAAAAGGCAGAAAGCAGAGTCTATGAACTCCGCTTTCCGCCGTTTCCGCGGCACTGATAGCTATTTGACCAACCCTGCTCTGGAGGCGGCCGTCAACTGTGCTCTGGCTCTGGAGAAGCCGCTGCTGGTGAGGGGGGAGCCGGGGACCGGCAAAACGTTACTGGCTCGGGCCGTGGCCGAGGCCATGGAGCTTCCCCTCATCTCCTGGCATGTCAAGAGCACCACCCGGGCCCAAGATGGCCTCTATGTCTACGATACCGTTCAGCGACTCTACGACTCTCGCTTTCAGGATAAGGACGTTGAGGATATTCGCCAATACATCAAACTGGGTCCTTTGGGAGAGGCCTTTAGTTCACCGGAGAGGGCTGTTCTGCTCATCGATGAAGTGGACAAAGCCGACATCGAGTTCCCCAACGATCTCCTCCACGAGCTCGATCAGATGCGCTTTGCGATCGTTGAGACCAACGAAACGGTCGTGGCTCAACACAGGCCGGTGGTGATCATCACGAGTAATAACGAGAAAGAGTTGCCTGACGCGTTTTTGCGTCGCTGCGTCTTTCACTTTATCGATTTCCCCGAGCCTGAGTTCATGCGCGAAATTGTTGAGGTGCACCATCCCACTCTGGAGGAAGACCTGGCCCGTCAGGCCATGGAGGCGTTCTTCTCGTTACGGGAGATGCCCCGATTACGTAAGAGGCCGAGCACAAGCGAGTTGATCGACTGGATCACGGCTCTCAAAGCAGCCGGCATCTCGAATGTCGCCCTCGACGCCACTTTGCCCTTTGTGGGAACACTGCTCAAGAAGGAGCAAGATCTGGCGACTCTGGCCGAACAGATGACCCGGAAGCCGGGCTGGAGGAACTGATGTTCATCCCTTTCCTCTATGAGTTGCGAAGCCGTGGGGTGCCAGTGGGGGCTCAGGAAGCGGTGGCCCTGGCCGAGGCGCTCAAGCAAGGCCTGCATCAGAATTCTTTGGACGGTTTCTATCACGTCGCTCGGGCCCTCTTGATCCATTCCGAGGCTCATCTTGATGCTTTCGATCAGGCTTTTCTCAAGCAGTTCCGGGGCATCGAGGTGGCTTCGCTAGCCGTTCAGGATGAACTGCTGGACTGGCTTCGGGAGGCCCTCGAGCGGATTCCAGAGTTGACTCCGGAAGAGAAGGTCCTGTTCGATTTGCTCGACTTCGACGAGTTAAGAAAGATGTTCGAGGAGCGGTTGGCCGAACAGGATGAACGCCACGATGGGGGAGACCGATTTATCGGGACCGGAGGAAAATCTCCCTTCGGCCACAGTGGAGCTCCCCGGCCAGGTTTTCGCATCGGCGGTCCGGGACGTAATCGGAGGGCTCTTCAGGTGGCCGAGAGTCGGCGCTATCGTAACTACCGCAACGACCTCCAGCTAGACGTTCGCCAATATGCCGTGGCCCTTCGCAAACTGCGCACTTTTGGTCGGGAAGGGGGGGAGGAGGAGCTTGATGTCGAGGAGACCATCGATGCCACGGCTCAGAATGCTGGGGAACTTGAGATTGTCACCCGTCCACCCCGCCGGTCCAACATTCGGGTCATCCTGCTGATGGATGCGGGGGGGACGATGGACCCTTTCACTCATCAGGTTGAACAGCTTTTCTCGGCGGCTGCCAGGGCCACCCATTTTAAAGAGTTTCACGCCTTCTATTTTCATAACTGCATTTACGACAACGTTTACCGCTCGGCCACCTTCCGCGACCCGGTGGCCACAGAGGAACTATTGGCCCGATTTGGTCGCCACTACAAGTTGATTATAGTGGGAGACGCCATGATGGCCCCCTACGAGCTAGTCGCTCCCAAGGGAGCCCTCTTCTTTGGGTATGAAGGAAAGAAGTCAGGATTGGAGTGGCTTGAAAGCCTGTGCTTCCATTTCCAGAAGGCGGTTTGGCTCAACCCGGAGCCTCCTCGCTTTTGGAGCGGACGCACTCTTCACGAGATTCAAAAACTCTATCCCATGTATCCCTTGACTCTTCAGGGGCTCGACGAGGCTATCAATCATCTGGTAAAAGGCCGGCGCAGCGCCTGATGGATCTCAAGCTCGCTCCTACCATTGACAAGCTGATCAAAACAGCCGTTCGCCTGATTATCAATCAGCATGGCGCCGAACGAGCGATCGTCGTCTACGAGGAGAGAAAACGAAGTAAGCCCAAGCCGCGAGGGGTCTATGGCCTTGAGAACGATAGCATCTGGAAAGACTCCAGCCTGGACCAGAAGATTTTCGAGTATGTGCTCGACCGCCAAGACTCTCTGCTGTTAGTCGATACCGAGAAGGACCGGGAATTTCCCTCTAAAGGCCCCTATCGCTCCGTGGTTTGCGTGCCTCTGGTCGGCCTGACTGGGGCGGTGACGGGGTTCTTTTACGCTGACCATAGTGAGCCGCGGGCTCTCGATGGCCAGACCCGAGAGGCGTTGGTGGAGATGGCGGTCACCTTCGAACAGTGTTATCGCGAGATTGTGATCGCCACCGGACGCATTAAGAAGATCCCGCGGCAGGGTTCGAGTTTTGGGCGATTCGTAGTCATGTTGGCGGCTTCAGCGGCCATCGTCTTGTTGCCCCTGGGGGGGATGTGGCTCTACGACCAACTCCCGGAACCCCAGCCACCCACCACCCAACCAACGGCCGACCTCGCCGCAGCCCCCAGGCAAGTTGCCTCCGATGCCCTGGCTGCTCTCAAGGCTGGCGACCTTTCAGGTCTCTCGTCTCACCTCTCCCCTGAACTCGGGAAGAAAGTGGACGAGGTCGCCTTTGCCGATTGGCAGGGGGGACAAGCCCACCTGTCCGACCGTCAATTGCTCACCGTCCAAGTCAGTGGCAATCGGGCTGTGGCCCTGGTCGGCGTTCCTGGCCAGGCGGCCGTGCCGGTTTGGAAGTGGCGTCTGGCCGCCTTTGAGGGGGGTTGGCACCTGGTCGAACTCGGCGAGAGTCCTTTTACTCAGAGACGCTCGAGGGCCGCGGTGAGATAGGTCCAGAACTTCTGAACGGAGCTGACCTGAACCGCCTCGTCAGGCGAATGGGCCCCCCGGATGTTTGGCCCGAACGAGACCATTTCAAGTTGCGGATGACTCTCTCCCAATAAGCCGCATTCGAGGCCGGCGTGGCAAGCTCGCACATCGGGCTCTTGCCGAAACAGGTCTCGATAGACCTCGCGCATCGTCACGACCAAGTCGCAGTCGGGTCGGGGCGCCCAGCCAGGATAGTGACCGAACCGTTCTCGGTCAGCTCCCAAGAGCCAGAGGGCGCTCTCGATGGAAGTGGCGAGATCGTCTTTCTCGCTATCGACGGCGCTGCGAGACAAGCATCCGATACGGTATTGTTGGTCAGCCACCAACACCCGGGCCAGGTTGTTGGAGGTTTGAACCAGACCCTCTACCTCGGGACTCATTCGGTAAATACCGTTGGGTAGGGTGGCCACCGCGTGCAGCAGTCGATTCTGGAAATCTCTGTCGATGACTCGACCCACGGTGATCGGTTCCCAAGAAAGCGAGAAGTCCGGGTCGGTGGTTCGATATTCCTGGCCGAGCTTTTGCTGGAAGTCGGTCAGAAGCTTTTGAAAAGCGTCCGGCTCCGAGACGGTGACTTGAGCGGTCGATTCTCGAGGGATGGCGTTGCGTAAACCCCCGCCATCAATAGTGGCGACTCTGAGACCACAGCTGTTGGCACCGGCCAGCAGAATCCGATTCATCACCTTGTTAGCGTTGGCCCGCCCCCGGTGAATATCCATACCGCTGTGGCCACCGGTCAATCCGCTCACTTGAATCCGAAATCCGGTCGCTCCGGCCGGGGCCGGGGATTCCTGAAAGGTGCCGGTGCCGACCACGTCGACGCCTCCGGCACAGCCGATGGTTAACTCGGTGTCTTCCTCCGTATCGAGGTTGAGCAAGTAGCGGGCTGAAAGGGTGCCCGGCGCGACCCCTTTAACGCCCGTCATGCCGGTTTCTTCGTCGACGGTGAAAAGAGCTTCCAGGGCAGGATGAGCGAGTTCTTTCGAGTCGAGAACGGCCATCATAGCCGCCACTCCAATGCCGTTGTCGGCTCCCAGGGTCGTTCCCCGGGCTTTGACCCAGTCTCCCTCTACCGTCATCTCGATTCCCTGCTGCTCGAAGTCAAAGGGGGTGTCAGCGTTCTTTTGGTGGACCATATCGAGGTGACTCTGGAGAGCGACCGTGGGCCGACCCCTACGACCCTGAGCGGGTTTCTTGATCAAGACGTTGCCGGTGCTGTCTTTGGAAACTTCGAGGCCACGACTGCGAGCGAATTGGAGCATAAACTCGATCACCCGTTCCTCTTTCTTGGAGGGCCGGGGAACGCTATTGAGGTCGGAGAAATTGGTCCACAGGCTAGCGGGTTCTAACTGGTCGATCATAGGACTCCTCAACCTTCTTCACGATTTCGGGAGCGTGTATTTGACCAACTCAGTGGTGCTCTCGACGCCGGCCGACATGGTGTGAATTTTGACCGGGCCCAGGTGGTTGACGTACCACAAGGTCAAAGTGAACTTGTTGCCGCCGTGGTCGGCGTCGACTTCCACTCGGATGGCCTCATACTTTCCGGCGGGCACCTCAACGGTTTCCGCTTTGACCACCTTGGCTTTTTCGACGATTTTGGTGCCAGAACCCTTCCCTTCGTAGTCCCAGCCAGACCCGATTTTGAGAGGATTCATCAGCTCCAGCTTGGGAGCCGTGTAGTCAACTTTGTAGCCGCTGGTCGGCATCTCGGTGGTGTGGAGCACCACTTTGCCGCCGCCTTTGGTGTAGTCCATTTTGGTGACCTGGGGCGTGCGCGACTCAACGTCGACGCGTAGGCTTCCATCCTTTTGTCGGCTAACCGACTTGATTTCTCGTACTATGTCCATGGTGGTATTCATCGAGGTGGTCACTCTGTATTCCCACACAGCCCCCTCGGCTACCGGGAAGTAGTCGGGCGGGATTTCGGGCTTTTGGGCCACAGCGGCTAGGGTCGTTAAGACCAGTAAGAAGAACAGTTTACGCATCATCGAGGCGCCCTTTCGCTCGACTCTGGTAAAGTCCCGCCGTAGTCAGGCTTTGGCCTTTTCGAGGGACACAGCTTTCAGCCGCTCACCGCTAGCATAGAGGGGACGATAGTGAGGACTGACCTCGCCCAGCTCGCCCTGAACACGAAGGAGCCATTCTCGCGATGGTCCGTAGTCGGGATCCAGGTCGAGAGCTTTTTCAAACCAGTCCCGAGCCTCTTCCAACTCTCGCAGATAGTAGAGACACAGTCCGACGTTATGAACGGTCATCTTGTGATTGCCGAACATGTCGAGCGACCGTTGGTAGAACTGGATACTGTCACGATAGTCTTCCAGGCGATAGTAGATACGAGCGAGTTCGAACGGGATGTCGATCTCGTCTTCGATCGAGTAAAAGTTGTGCCACACCCGGCGTAGACCTCGGCGCAGCTCTCGCTGGAGGTCGGCGTCGGCTCTCTCGACTCGTTCTAGCAACGGATCGCTGAAGTCGTAAAGGGTTTGTGGGTCCCATCCCGACAGTCGGAGAAGGTCGAGAATCAGTCTGAGGGACGGGTCTTTGACTTCTTTCTGAAGGCTCTCTTTGAGACTAAAAAAGTCGATGGGGCCGAAGTCCTCGATGGCCGACTCGAAGGCCAGGGCGGTCTCGTCTATCCTCTCCAGGCCGGGCTCAAGCAGAAACGCTGAGGCTTCTAGTACGGCGTCTCGACCAGTCGAATGAAGTGCGAAGCCCCCCATTTTTTGGACGAACAGATCGAGAGCGTGAAAATTGACCGTCAGTGAGAATCCGCCTCCGTGGGGGACGGGGTCAGGGTCATCCAAGCCGACCAGGTCAGCGATACGACACCAGGCTTTGTCGGCAGCCAGCAGCAAGATGCGTCCGCCCGCTAATTCGATCAGATTCTCGAGGCAGGTAAGAGGGCCACAAGGAAACCCAAAACCGGTGTCGCCAAGACGCTCCCGATATTCTTCTAGCGCTTCGTTCCAGATCTCGTTGGCGTAGTAGTTGGACTCGGCTTGGTGATAAGTGTAGTCGACCTTGAGCTTTTTCAGCATGTCGGGACTCTTGGGGTCCACGTCGGGTGGAAGAGTCAGCTTGGGGTAGGCCTCTTTCAGTTCGCCGCTAGTCACGCGAAAGGCGTCCTGAGTCAGACTGTCGAGGAGATAGTTGGCGATGAAGATCATCGGGTTGGCGGTGGCCCCGGCTTTGAGAACTTTGCCTGAGTGCTGGAGCTCCAACCAGGTATCGTTCTCAGCGTCGAAACGAGCGAAGTCGACTCGATCCTGGGCCAGGTAGTCTCGAAAACCCGGGTGCTTGGCGTAGAAATTGAGGTTGTTCTGAGACAGGTCTGACATGACCAGACAAACTTTGACGTCGCGCAGGGGGGCTGCCTGTCTGAGCTCTTCGAGAGCCCGCAAGAGCAAGAAACCGTGGCGTCCGGAACCTGACCCGATTTCGACCAGGTAGATAGGATGATCGGGTTCCAGGCGGTCGGATTGGCGTAGGTCTCTTAGAAAACCTAGAATGACTTGAGCCCAGGCCGTGGCCAGGCGAGGCGTGTTGGTGATGTAGAACGGCACGTTGCCGCTGGTCCAGGCGTTCATGCCGCTATCGTCGTAGAAGTCCCGCATCAAAGACCAGAGGACCGATTCCGAGAGGCGTTTTCCCTCTTCTAAAACTACTTCTTCTTCAGACACAGGC
>CAYRFU010000139.1:0-2475 GCA_964423525.1 uncultured Burkholderiales bacterium
CGGCGATGGAGCAACCCTCTAGACGCGGGTCGGGATGCTCCATCTGTTGCTTGACTCGGCCACTGCCAGGGAAGACCACAAAATCGGTCGAGACTTTGTCGATGCCGTGACCGGAGGCGGCCCGAAAGACCAAAGCTGCCTGGAGCAAGTCTTCGTAGCTGCCGTTGGTGCACGAGCCGATATAGGCTTTGTCAAAGCGAAGTTTTTCCTGGGCCACCTCTTCGGCGTCGAAGGCGTTGCCCGGAGCGAACGGCTTGGCGATCATCGGTTTTAGTGAGGAAAGGTCGAGTTCTTCATCGAGAGCGTAGACGGCATTCTTGCCGGGAGCGAGTGGAGGGTAGGGGGTGGCGATACCACGCTCTTGGAACCAGGCGGTGGTGATGTCGTCTTGAGCGAAGATGCCGTTGGTAGCCTCGCCCTCGGCCATCATGTTGGCGATGGTGTTGCGGTAGGTGATCGGCAGTTGGTGGTCGGCGTCCACGAACTCGACGCTCATGCCTTGGCTGAGCTGAGGACCCCAGCGACGGAGCAGGGCCAGCACGATGTCTTTGCCACCCACCCAGGGTTGAAGCTTGCCCCGTAAGACAACTCTTCGGTTCTTGGCTGGAGTGAAATAGATGTAGCCGGTCGACCAGCCAAACCCGAGGGTGGTGCTCCCTACTCCGATCCCGATGGCGCCATAGGCTCCGTAGGCTCGACTGTGAGAGTCGGCCCCTGGATAGAAGCCACCAGGCACAATTAAGCCCTGTTCGGGGAAATAAAAATGGAAAATCCCGTCTCCGGGGTCGGCGTAGTGGGGCTTTCCGAGGGCGTATTCCTGGGCGAACTGCTTGGAAATTTGGGTCTGATTCTGGTCGGCTTTTTTACCCGTGAACACGAAATGGTCACTGGCGATGGCGCAGGAGCGGGGATAGATGGCTTGACCTCCGGTGATCTGTTGGAAGGTGTAGATCGCAAAAGGAGCCGTTCCGTCGGAAGCCGGAAACAGATCGCCATAGAGCCGGACCGTTTTGCCGGCTTCGATCGGGTCGTTCGGGTCGACCCGATGGGCCCACAAGATTTGCTCGGTGGTGGTCATGCCCTGAGCCCGGTCGGGGTCGGGCCAATGGAGCCGGGGCACTCGATCGACCGAGGCCGGAAATTCGCGTCGACCGACCTGGAAGATACCGCCGCTCTGGCGGATAGAGTCTTCACGAGGGGTGAGGGGAATCGGCTCATAGGTTTTGGCCTGCGTTTCGTTAGTGAGGCGACGCGAACCGACAGCCAGGGAAAATCGGTCGCCGTCCTGGGCATCGGCCACCGCCTCCGGACTCTGGACCACATTCAAGCCCAGATTGAGCGCGTTTCGTCGAAAGATGTCTCCCATGTGAGAGCCCACCACAATCACCAGTTCGAGACCGACTTCTTCGGCGATCGCTTTCAGGCCAGCCGGACTCATCTCTCGAGAGGAGCCGATCCCAAATCGGTCACCGGCAATGAGAAAATTCTGGCCAGAATGAACCCGTTGACGAAAGTCTGGCATCAAGTAGCGAAAGGCTCCTTCCTTCCAGCGCCGGTCCAGGGTCTCCAGGCTCTCGGAGACGCAGTCTGCCGAAGGGGTGATCTGGTCGGTGTCGATAGCGTCTCGTTTTTTTGTGGGATGTTTGCTATCCCAGAAAATGAGCGCTTGGCCCGAGATCAGGCGGTCAGAGTCGAGGCCTGACTCTTCCTCTTTGGGCAGGGAGCTAGATGGGTCATACTTAAGCTTGCGAGCGGGATTGGTCGGCATGGCTCTGTCGCCTTTACCAGAACAGGGCCAGTTCCTCCCGTCCATTTCGAAGGCGGCAGGATTTATCTGTTGCTCTTCAAAATAGGGCCGCTCAATGAAACCGGGGGGCATGCAACTCACCTTCCCGGCGAACTCAAATCAGGAGTATCCGTATGACTTTTCGACGAGTAATGACTTGCCTGGTGGGCCTGTTGTGCGTGGTCATGGCCTGGGGCTGTGACTCGGTAGACACCGTAACCCCCCCGGCACCAGCCCAAAACCCTACCCCGTTCCCGGGGAACACCTTTCCATTCTTTGATTCCGGAAACGGAATCATCCCTCTCCCGAACGACATTCTTCGGGACCCCAACACGGGACTGAACGCTTTCCCCGATGACAACACGCCGCCGGCTGAACCGGTGGCCTCGATGAATACCATCCGGGGCTTCTCTGTCGCCGGCAATGTGATCGTTCCTTTCAACGGGCCGGTGGTTGCCACCAGCGTCACTCAGGATACCCTGCCGATTTTCAACACGACCACGGGACAGCCCGCCCAGATGGTCTACACCGTCACCACGGCCAACGGGAATTCGACCGTCATCGCCACCCCGGTGGTGCCGCTGGCTCAGAATACCACCTACGTTGGGGTGATCACGAGCGGCGTCATCAGCGCTCGCTCGAACGGCCCCGTGATTTCCGACAACACCATCAACTTCTTGAAGGAAGCC
>CAYRFU010000139.1:2485-6550 GCA_964423525.1 uncultured Burkholderiales bacterium
CCGCCCAACGTTTCGGCCGCTGACCTGGCTGCCCTAGAGGCGGCCCGTCAAGCTTTGCAGCCCGTCTGGCAGGCTGCCGAGCAGTTGACCGGAACTCCCCGGGCCAACATTCCCCTGGCCTTCGGTTTCACCACCCAGACTCTGTTCCAGGCTCTGCCTGCTGCTCGCGCCACCGCTGTGAATGACAACAACGGTCTGGTGAATTTCTTCGGCAACCCGCCGGCTCCCCAGAACATTCCCCTGGCTGGGACTGGAGGTTTGCAGACGGTCGACCAGTTCTTTACGGCTAACGGCCTGGGCGCTCTCAACGGCCAGAACAATCAGATCGACCGCATTTTCGCCGGTATCGTGAACGGCCGCAATTATATCACCGACCCGCTCAACGGTCCCTGGCCCGAGCCTCTCGGCAACGGCACCGTGCGCCCTATCCCTTTCTTGCTCTGCGTTCCGGCCGGTGCCGGTCCCTTTCCTACGGTAATCTTTCAGCACGGCTTAACCCGCAACAAAGGCGATGTTTTGGCTACCGCCAACGCCTACAACGCCAACGGCTTTGCGATCATCGCTATCGATCTTGAGTTGCACGGGGACCTGCAGACGATCCCCAACGCCAACAGTGGCGATGAGTTCATCAATCTCGTCAATCTGCGCATGACGCGCGACAATATCCGTCAGTCTTGCGTCAACCTCTACTACTTGACCCAGGCTATCATGTCAAATCAGAGTGTCCTCGACGGAGGGACCCCGCTCTTGGCTAGCAATCCCCCTCCGTTTTACGTCGGGACCTCGTTCGGCGCTATCGTGGGTGGAACGTTCACCGCCACCGAAACCAACGTCGTCAGGGCAGTGCTCAACGTCGGCGGTGGTCGGTTGATTCAGTTGATTCTGGACTCCCAGAGCATTTCGCCCGGTGTCTTGGCGGGACTGGCTCAAGCCGGGGTTCAACCCGGAACAGCTGACTTCTTGAACTTCATTCTGATTGCTCAGACCGTCGTCGACGACGCTGACCCTTTCAGTTACGCCGCTGCCGGGTTGAGCGGGTCTTTGACCAACAACATCGGGACGAACATTTTGATCCAAGAGGTCCTAGGCGACACGGTGGTGCCGAACTCGGCTACCGAAGACCTGGCGCGCTCTTACGCCACGGCGGCAGTCAACCCGCCCTTCACCCAGGTGGGCGCTATCGCGGCCATCGCCGGACTACCTCAGGCCGCCGCTCCGTTCAACGGTTCCGGTCTGTGGCAGATCGCCAACGCCGCTCACGGCGCCTATCTCGATCCGGCTCAGGGTCCGACTCAGGCCATCGTGGGACAGATTCTCAATTTTCTGGGCACCGGTCAGATCGCCAACACCGGCTTCCCTCGGATAGAGAATGTGGAGTATATGATTCCCGATCCGTCTGACTACGACGGCGTGGTCTACTTCGGCGAGTAAAGCCGACTCAAATCGAGCAAAAAGGGCCCCTTCGGGGGTCCTTTTTGTTGGGAGGCGAACAGCCCGCTATGCGAAGCCTAATCCTGTTGCTGCTCGCTTTCACCACGGTGGTGGCGGCTCAACCATCGCGACTCGATTCCGTGACCGAGAGGGGAGTCTTGGTGGTGGCAACCACCGGTGACTACCCTCCTTTCAGTCTCCTCAAGCCCGATGGAGCTTACGAGGGGATCGACATCGATCTGGCCCGCCTGGCGGGGGAAGAACTGGGCGTTGAGGTTCGCTTCGTTCCCACCCGCTGGAATCGCCTCACTCAGGGCCTCGAGAACGGGGACTACGACCTGGTGGTCGGGGGAGTGACCCGCACTCTACCCAGGGCCCAAACGGGGGGGTTCACCCACTCCTACCTCGAGATCGGCAAAAGCCCTCTAGTACGGCTTGAGGACGCCTTTCGTTTTCGCAGTCTCAAAGCGATCGACCAGCCTGAAGTCAAAGTCGCCGTCAACCCCGGAGGCACCAATGAATCCTTCGCTCGAGAGAAGTTAAAGAAGGCTCAGATCGTGGTCTTCCAGAGCAACCTAGCTATTCCGGAGGCGATCGCGACTGGTCAGGTGGACGTTATGTTCACCGACAACATTGAGGCCCGCCTGATCGCCCGTAAGGATCCTCGTCTGGCCGCAGTTCGACCGGACGCGCCTTTAAGTCGCGAGACGTTAGGTTGGATCGCTCCGCGTCACGACCAGCCGTTTCTCAACTGGCTCAATCTTTTCTTTGAACAGATCGAGGTCGACGGACGCCTGGAGGAACTGAAGAAGAAGTGGTTCTAGGGGAACGTTGACGTTTCTTTGACGGTAGTGCGGCGCCATTTCTCCTAGGAGGTTCCACCAATGTCTATGAGAAGTTTGGCGCTAGCCGCCACCGTGGCCCTGACGGGAGTGGGAAGCCCTGCCGACGCGTTTTCATTTCGAGCCGACGGGGTCGGCGGCGAACGGATTTAAACCTGTGCCGATTCGAGCGAGGGTAGAGTCTGCTTGACCGAGCACCTCGAACATCCTAGCAAGAAAGGGGTCCCGGCGAGAACGCGCCGACCACCTGGCACCTTAGAGAAGGCGAAGGGGTCCCCCAGCATACCGCTCTAGCCCGCCTTGAGACCCTGAAAGAGGCTTTGTCCGAGAAGAGAGACCTCGATTATTGCGGCCTGGTTGGTTAGCACTCGAATTTTAATCTAGACTGACTTCGGGTAAACCATCGAGCTCCCGGTCCGTTTCTTGGTGTTTTGAATCTGTTCATAGCTTGCTTACATAGCGCCAGCAGTCACCATCGATAAGGAACCTCCGCTCTCTCACCCGATTCTCGTCGGACTCTCCCGGTTCGCTCTCAAGAAGACCTTCTCGAGGCAGCTGTCTTTGTGGGGGCCGAGGCGCCGGACCAGTTATCCCATAGCGACCTGGCCGAGGACCTCCTCTTTTTGAGTCAGAGAGAGACGGCCTCCTTTCACGGTCGCTACGCCGATCGACCCGGCAAACTGGGAGCCTACGGAGCCTACAACGCCTTGACGGGAGATTTTTCGGTCTCGGGATTGGAATACCGCAGCCACGGGATGTCGATAGGGTTGGATAAGCCGGAGACGGTCGAAGAACTAGCTGACTTCCTGGCTTCTGACCATCCCTTAAGACGTCTTGAAGACCAGCATTATCATCTCTTTGACAGCCAGGGTCACCGACTTACCGCCTTTGAAGCTCGAACGGTGGAGCCGATCCAGGTCGGTCGCGAACAGGCCTGGATGGGCCTGGAAGAGGCGGGCCCGGAGAAGCTGGCTCTCTTTAAAGAGACGTTGGCCAAATTTTCGTCGGTCAGTCGCACCCAACTTGTCCTCAGTCCTCCTGAATCGCTGGACGAACTCGAAAAGCATCTCAATCAGACCCAGGATCCGCGTGAGCGAATGGAGTCGGCTCGAATCGCCTTTGGACAGAGACCAGAACCGGCCGGGGCCGTGGTCGCCCAGGCTCTGGAGGACCTGCCTCTTGGCCGTCTTGGAGAGGTGCTCGAGGTTGGGATGGAAGCCCTCCGGACAGGAGCCTCCGTTCGCCAGACTCTGAGCGTTCTCTTGCCGATTTTGCCTAAAGAGCAAGGCCTGGCGGCGGGGTCCAAGGCCCTGGTCGTCGGGCAGAAGCCGCTGGAGAGATGGGCTGCCAAGGTGCTTCAGTCGGAAACCGAGCTGCTTGAGATGTCAGCCAGGCGAGATCTTCTCCAATCCGTATTGGCTGATCCGACCAATCCTGACGAGATTATCGAGCCTTTGGCCGGCAGGGGAACTATGGAGAGGCTAACTTTGTGCTGAGTTCCTGGCTGGAAGCTTTTGCTCCTCAAAACGCGTTAAAGACCATCCTGGCTGAGTCTCAGCTGAACCCTGACCAGGTTTGGGAAGTCTACGCTCAGGCTCTCTCTTCTGAAGGAGACCCGATCGCCAAGACGGTAGAGGCTTGGCGCCAGGAGGGCAAGACTCGAGAGGCCGTGGACTTGGGGCGGGCTGCTCTTTCTCTACGAGGGGCAAAGCGGGAGAAAGCCCTGGTCGAAAACTTGCGGGAGAGTCGCTACAGTCCCAGTCTGGGGTTGGAGTCGGCGGTGCTGGCTTAT
>CAYRFU010000139.1:6560-16880 GCA_964423525.1 uncultured Burkholderiales bacterium
GTCCTGGAGAATCCTCAATGGAGCGAGCAGAGTCTCCTTGAACACTTGCTCCCTCTCAATCTCACCGGCAGGGACCTCGAGGTCTTGAGGCCAGCTCTCCAGGATGAAATGAAGCGCACCAAGTTGTCCACCATGGACCGTTTCCTCAATGGTCTTTCTCACGGGGGTCTCAGAGACGAGTACCGGAGCCAAGCCTATCGTTTATGGGAGGCCCAACCCGACCAGGACCCGGTTCAGTTGGCGACTTCGGTGCTTGATTCAACGAACAAGACCAGCAAGGCGTTTACAAAGCCTTCTTTTCTTCTCCCGTGGTGGCTGGGCCTGGCGACATTCTAGGCCTGGGAGAGAGAGCTTTGAGAAACATCTCGAACTCCTATCAACGCGGACGGGTAGCGCTTCGTAGCCTCCGAGCTGCCGCTGAATACCTTCCCCCAGAGCAACAGGCCTTGCTCGTTTCGGCCACCCCAGAAACTGCCGAAGCAACCCTGGAAGTCCTTTTGTTGAGCGAGGAACCGGTAGAGACTCTGGAGATTCAAGACAGTCTGGAGGGACTCGAAATCGGAACCGTGTGGATCGAGAAGGCCGACGGTTAAGGACCTTCAGTCCGCTGGTCAAGAAACCCGGTCGAGAACTTGATCGCCGATCAAAAGGAAGTCGGGGTCCAGGTGAAGGTCTTGTTCGCCAGACGTCCGGGGCCAGTTGAGAAGTTCAAATGCCTGGCCTATCTGGGCCAACCTGGCTTCGACCGGCATTTCGGTGTTTCCAAGTCCGTCTAGAATTTGACCGAAAGCCCCGCCGTAGGAAGGCTCTCTAGAGAGCCACTCTAGAGCTCGCCCCCAGGCTCGGAATTTCTCGCCGGTGGATTCGTGGGTCTCCGCCAAGCGTGAGAGCACCGGATAAAGCTTCTCGGGTTCTGAGGGCCAGGGAGTGATCACTTGATTGAGGAAATCGGACTCATCCAGAGAGTTGTGAGCGGCTAGCAAGGCACGAGCAACAATCCGTTTCTCGGGGTCGCGGCTTCGTCTTCTTAGTTTTTCCCTGGGTGAAAGAGCTGGCTCAGGCAGAGCTAAGCTCTGAAGTTCACGAATCTTGACCCGAGCTTTCCTGGTGGCGTCGTAGCCTCGAGACCGGTTGCGACTCTGAGACTCGATCAGCAGATGAGGGAATAAGTCGGTTTGTTGCAGCAATTCTTGAGTGGCCCGATGCCGTTCCCCCGGCGCACCCAGGCCAGCGATCGCTTCGGCTAACAGGGCCGGGAGCTGAGCTTGTGAGACGGGACCTTGATCCCACCATCGGCGCAAGACCGACTTTTTCGACCCGGTTCGAATGGAGGCGTCGAGCAAGAAGAGACCTCCTCGAGCCCAGCTGGAGGTGGTCTCATCCTCGGCCATTCGAAGCAGTCCAGCTCGAATCACCTGAAGACGCTCCCACGGTTGGACCTCAGCCAGGGTTTCTTTGACCACCTGGTAGAACGATTCTGCACTTTCCGGGCCCTCAGCCCCCAATGCAGTGCGAGCCAAGGCCACCCAGCTTTCATTCTTCAGACCAGGAGGTTCGACCAGCAGCGATTGGGCAAAATCGATTAACCGCGGCTGATGGGTGTCAAGGTCGGCTTCCAGGATGGCTCGGCGGGCGAGCCGGTGAAAATCCTCAGGTCCACGCCGTCGTTCCAGCAGGAAGTCGCAGCCTCCCGCGATGCCGTCCTCAGCGATACTCTCAAGCGTTTTCTCTTCCGTTCGCTGAGAGCGAAATCCGAACCGTCCGTTCGGTTCGGTCCAGACGATTCTCTTGATTGGGTTTGAAACGGTCATGCCTCTCTTGCTCCTGCTAGATCAGGGTAGGACAAGACCCTGAAATCAGTCTCAAGTGCAGGCTCTTTCCTGCCAATAGAGAAACCTTGTATGATGAGAAGAACAGAAGATGGGTTTTCGCTTTTTGAGCTGGTGGTCGGGCTAGCTATCCTCCTGGTGATTCTTTCCGCGGGGTTCGCTAATCTCCGCAGCGGGCAGCGCCAAGCTGGTTCGAGAGGACTGGCTGAGTTGATCACCGAGGAACTCCGCACCGCTCGTCGTCTGGCTATGGCCCGCCGTCACCCCGTGGCCGTGGTTTTCCCCAGTGACGGAGGGTCCAATCCTTGCACTCGCTCGTTCTATTATCTCGAAGGCCAAGAACAGGGAGTCCCCAGCCGAGTGCAGACTCTGGGTCGCGAATACGGTTCGGGGATGCTCTTCATAGGCTCTTGGACCGGGTCTGAATCGTTTGTCGACCCGGTTACAAGCGACATGGCCGATGCTTTCGACCCCGCCACCTGGTTGCCGCCAGGATTCACCGACCAGGCTTTGATTTTTATGCCTACCGGCCGGGTTCGTTCCAGCGGGTTACCTGTGCTCGACGGCAATTTTCACGTTTTAGCAGGTCAGGACTTTGAATACTCTGGACTCAGTGCTACCAGTGCTGCCGACCCGTGGACGGTGACCATCACTCCTTTGGGGGAGATTCGAGTCGGTCCGGGAGCCCCGGGTTTGACGAATCTTCCGGCCGGGACGCTTCCGAGCCCGGCCAACCCTCCCTTGTTGCCGGCAGCCGCTAATGCCGCCCCCACCATCGATGGGCTCGACTTATTGCCGGTCACCAACACAGCCGTTTACGGCGCGAACACCCACGGGATCTCAGAGTCGCTGATGCAACTCTATCCTGAAGAAACCAATAGCGACGGAATGACCGACTACGCTCCCATCACCCTGGTGACAACCGCCTCGGACAGCGACGCCGACCGCCTTTTCTTTCGTCTTCGAGTGGCGCCCAATCGGGGAGACTTTTCCGTCCAGGGCGACTCCAGCGGTTGGGCTCCGATGTTTTGGGACGAGCAGGCCGGTCACTGGGTAGGGACCAGCGAATGGCTTCCTCCTGGGGACGCGGCCGAGGGGGACCGCTGGGGTTTTGTGGCCGAGGTCACCGACGGCAACGCTATCGCTACCAGTGCCAGCCTGGCGCGCTTCGTTGAACGCTCCGAGGGTCAAGGAAAGATCACCTTTGATAAAAGGCTTTTCAACGACGCTACGGGCGATTCAGAAGACGCCGTCTACGTGATGAACCTCGACGGGACCGGTATCACCAAAGTCACCAACGTGGTGGGAGTGAACGAAAACAATCCCGACTGGTCTCCCTCTGGCACCTGGCTAGCTTTCAATTCGAGCACAAACGGAAGCCCTGACAACGCCGACATCTGGATCACCACGGGAGACGGGTCGGTTCGATACAACCTGACCGACTCCGCTGGCATCGATGAGCAATACCCCGTTTTTTCGCCCGACGGCAACCGGTTGGTTTTCTTGAGGGACGGCGACAACGACGGCCGATACGGCGTGTTCGTCCAGAATGTCCGCCAGGGCTCGACCAGGTTCAGACTGGCTGGTAACGTGACCACCAAGCGCTACCCAGCCAGCTGGGACCCTCTAGGCGAGTATGTTTGCTATCTGGCCGAAACCCCCGAGGGATTCACCCTGGCCATCGACGAGGCCGTGGGTTCCATCGCTGACCACGTCCGCATCGATGCTGCCGACCCCGGCCGCCAGGGGACAGTGACAGACGCTAACGGGCTGCGCTGGGATGTCCAGGAAGCCAACTGGTGTCCTCGAGATCACGACGGTCACGGTCAGATCCTGATACGGGCCGACCGTGATGGAGACGGTAAATGTGGCCTTTATCTTGTAGCCGTCAACCCCCTCGACCCCTACGACAGCACCGACCCTCTCTGGAACCCCGACACCGACGCCAACCCACCGGTGGAACTTTTGGATGAGAGCTACGATATCCGTTCCTGCTCGTGGGCGCCTGGAGGTCTCAAAATCGCAGCCGTGGGTGACCCCGACAACAACGGACTCTACCAGCTCATCCTGCTGCAGATGGACCTTACGGGCGTTTGGCCACCCACGATCGCTAGCGAGGATCGTCTCGCCGAAGGCTTTAGCACTTTTCGGCCTCGGTTTTCTGAGGGCGGGACTCATATTGTGGTCCAGTCGACCCGAAGTCTGGACGTCCCTTATTCGCTCTACCGAATTCGGGCCAGAGCTGGGGCCACGATCCAACTCTTGACTTCGGAGTCTCGGGATGTTATCAGTCACTCGGTCACGCGCTAGCAGCCTGGTCGAGACGGTGATCGCAATCTTTGTTCTAATCGCGGGCTTTCTAGTGGTCTCTCGACTCTTTCACACCTCGCTCCAGTTTACCACTCGGGCCAATCTCAAGTTGACCGCCGCCCGCATCGCTGAGAAGAAGGTGGTCGAGATTCAGTCCTGGGCCCGCGACCCCAACAATTGGGACGCGAATTGGGACAGCGACTGGCCTCCGACTCCCCTTCCCGACCCCGATGAACCTGGCTTTATCGTGACCGTCCTCCAGGCCAACCAGCAGCTCCTGTCGCCTTGCACCTCGATGGAGCAACGATGGGTGTCTCTGGGTAAGGCCAAAGAGTTCAACAATTCCTATCGTCGGGTGACGGTGGTGGTAAACTGGTCGAGCGACCCTAGAGACGAGCTTTCGGTGACGACCCTGGTGGGGGACCCTCCCCGACAGCTGAGTAGTAGCCCCGTGGCTATCAGCTTTCCCGGTGGAAAAGTCCATCCCCTGGCGGCCGATGCCAGTCAGAACCTCGAGGCTAACCTGATCGATCGGAACGGGCGGCCGATCGCTGATGTCTGTTTCAACTGGTATGTGTTGCCGGCCCGCTTGACCACCGAACCCGGCGGGAACGCCGTGCTCGACACCGACAGTCCCGCCACCAAGCGGCACGGTCGCGAAATCTCGATTAGAAATCGTTATCCTCACCCGGGTGGATGGCGCCCCATCGCTGGCAATGTCAGAGCTCTAGCCAGTTCGCGCTACCGAGGAGCCGAGCAGCTTCAGGTCTCGGACTATTGGAGGCAAGAGGAGTGAGGCGAGGCACCACCCTGGCCGAAGCTCTTTTGGTCGGGTTTATGCTGAGCGTCGTGTTGAGCGTTGTCGGGCTTCTGGTCAACGAGTATGCCCGCACCTCCGCCTACTCTACTCAAAAAGATCGCTTTATTGCCGGTGCTCAAACCGCTCTAGAGACGGTTCGGGCTGACCTCTCGGCGGCCGTCGGCTCGGTGGGAGTGTCGGCGACCAACCCCAAACTCACCCTCCAGCGAATCGATCCAGCTCAGCTCAGCCGGGTGGGTCCTGTCTCCACGCCAACCTTTTGGGACCCTTTCGACTCCGCCAACCTGACTAGAGTCGAGTACTTTTTGACCGGAGAGGTTTTGTTTCGTAGGGTGGCTCCGCCTGGTCTTTCGGCCCAAGATCAGGAACTCGCTAGCGGGGTCCAGGGCTTTCAAGTCACGCCTTATGCCAACGGACGCTACCAGGTCTCTATTACCTTTATCGAGCAGACTCGACTCTCCAGTGCCACCACTTCGGTCTTGCGTCGAATCGGTCAGGAGCCCCCTCTGTGAGACGTCGTGCTTTCGCCTTGATTGTGGTCCTTATGGTGCTGGTCATGCTCGTGATTGTGGGTATGGCGCTCATGGGGCGGCGGGCGCCCCAGTATGAGGCGGCCCAGCAGGCCAATCTCGAGATTCAGGCCCGAGCTCTGGCTGAGGCTGGCATCGCCGACGCTCGGGTCAAGTTGGAGAAAGACCCGAATTTTCCGCCGGTGGGCGACCGAGACCAGAAGATTTTCAGCTACTCTGAGCCGGTCTTCTCCCTGCAACCGCCCGGGGATCTGGTCGGCTACTACCTGGTGACCGTCGACACGCGTTGGGCCGATCCCCAGGAGAGTCTGAGCCAGAACTTTCCTGCCGTCATTACTGTCATTTCGACTGGAGTGCTGGGCCCTGAAACCACCAATTCGCCCGGCGCTTGCCGGATCAAGATGGAACTGACACTCGACCCCAACTTTCCCCCCACCCAGTCGATGCGCATAACCGACTGGGTCCAAGAAGGGGGACTGCCCGAACTTCCTCCCCCGGCACCTTTCTAGACCTACCGGTTCGTAATCTGGTTCACAATGTGACCTGGGCCACCGACCGCTTCCGCGGCGCCGGTTAGGATGCTTGAGGAGGTCAACGTAAATGACGGTCTTGATTGCAGATGACGACAAAACGATCCGGTTGATGCTGGAGCTAACTCTGGCGATGGAGGGGTTCACCGTTCTCACGGCTGAGGACGGTGTGGCCGCCTTGGAGATGCTCTCCAGTCACCCCGAGGTTGAGGTTGTTTTGACCGATGTTCAAATGCCGCGGATGGGCGGAGTCGAACTGGCCGGTGAAGCTCGCCGTCAGCACCCCCGGGTCCCCTTGTTGTTCATGTCAGCCGGCGTCAGCGAGGTGCCTGGCGAGCTCGTGGCCAAACCGTTCGACCCCAGCGATATCGCCCAGCGACTGCGAAAGGCCGCCGCTTAGTGGCGTCCACCCAGAGCTTTCCAGCTCTTCTCCAAACCCCGGTAGGCGAGTTCCGAACCGATCTGAAAACCGGCATCCGCCCCCGACACTAGTCCCACAGCTAAGCCTTGGATGGCGTCGTGATAGGTTTCCACCACTGGGTCTGTCCCAGTCTTTCTAGGCGTCACCAGAGCATCCAGGTCATGTTGGACCTCTCTAACCATTTTCTCATCGAGACCTGCGCCCTTTTCCAGCCTGGCCGTAAGAAGTCCGATGCCACCTCCTAGAGCGACCCCTATCCCTAGGGCGGGCCGCGCCTCGTTTCAGCCGGGAGGAGCAGGCTAGACTGGGCCGAGGGGAGCAGGCTGGGTTGGGCCGAGGGAGCAGGCTAGGCCGGGCCGCGCCCCGTTTCGCCCGGGAGGAGCAGGCCAGACTGGGCCGGGGGAGCGGGCAAGACTGGGCCGAGGGAGCAGGCTAGGCCGGGCCGAGGGGAGCAGTTACCCCTCGATCAATTCGAGGTTGGCCCGGGGTAAAGTCATGCTTTCGCCATTATCGAATTCGACCGTGGCCACCCGGACTTTGGCTTCGCTGGGGATGATTTCGGGTTCCACGGGTAGGGCTGTGACTTTGGCCAGGCGCCCGAAATTCGGCTCTCGGATCACCCGCACCGGTGCTCCGACGGCCAGTTCCAGGTCAAGCTGTTTCGCCTCAGACTCCTGCCAATCACCCTCCAGTTCTGGAATGATCACCTCGGGGCGCATGACTCCGGCCCGGATCTGAGTGGCCCCCGAGAGGGAGGCCCGTTTGCCCGCTTTGGAACTCAGGAGGTCGAACGTTCGGCGAGCCATCGTGATAGGCCCGAACCCCTCGGTGATGACCAGAGTCAGACCCTTTCTCTCGGAGCCCGTGATGGCCACACCCAGGTCGTAGCCCAGAAAATCGCGTAAGTCCTGGTCGTGGATCCCCCCGGCAATGACGCCCCGAACCCCGACTTTGACGGCTTTTTCGAGGCCGGCCACGGTGACCAGGCTGCCAGCTACGACGATTTTGCCTTTGTGGGTGTACTCGATCTGCTCGGGAGAGAGGGGTTGGTCGGGACTGTCAGCCACCATGACCAAGTGGCCTGAGGTCTCTCCCCCGATGCCAAAAATCCCCTGGATGAAGGTTCCATAGGTTTTCACCACCACTCCCTGGTTGGCAAGCACTTTCTCGATGACACCGTCGCAGTAAGCCTGAATCTCGACCAGTCTGGGGGGAGCGCGTAGAATCACCTGGCCGGTGATCTCGGAGACCGATTCCACCGTGCCGCTCATGGGGGCCCGTAGGGTTGAACGGAAGAAGCCAAAAAAACCGTCGTTTTGAGCCAGGGGCTCGCCTTTTTCAATCGAGTCGCCGACCTTTTTGAAGAGAAAGTTGGGGACGCTGGTGGGTTCAAGACCCAGCTTATTGGCCACATTGACCATATCGACTCGCCCCGGCAGGTCGGTGCGGGCCACGACTTTGTCCCAATAGACTTGGTCCCCCTCGTTAACGAGCACCTCGCCCTCTAAGGGAAGGCGACGCTCTCGCTCGAGCAGGGTCGCTTCGGTCACTTTTAAACCTGGTGTGTAAGCGCCCATCTTATTCTGGATAGAGCCCCATCGCTTGGTTCCAGGCTCGCAGGCGAGCCACTCTTTGCTCGGGGTCGGTGGGAATGGAGAACGGCTTGCGCCCTCGACCGTCGAGGACCACTCCCACTACGCCCCCCGAAACTTCCCGTTCCACGATCTGGCCCCGACCGGCTCCGACATCGAGCTTACGAGCCGGTTCGAGACGGGCGCGGGCCTTTTCTCCCACCCCGAGGGGAATCACTTTCAGCTCGCCGTGGTGCAATTCGAATAACTCTTTTCCGATGGTGCCTCGCAGGACCGGCGCCCCTTCCCTGGCTGGTCCCACCGGGGCGATGCAGGTGCCAAGATAGATAAGGCAGTCCTTTTCAAAGACCTGAGTGGCGGCCTCGGGCAGGACGTTGGCTAGCACCCCAAGTTGGGGCATCATGAAGATCGAGTCGACTGTCAACTGAGTGATCCCCTCGGGTAGAAAGGCGTCGATCAACATCATGGCCGATTGAGCGCGGCGCGGCGCATGAGACAAGACGCCGCCCGAGCCGATCAGCATAGCCAGGTCCATAGCGTTGACCAGGGTGTCCTCTACCGGCTCCCCGAAGGCAAACATGGCGGCGATGTCGCTGGTCTTCTGGACCCCCTTCAGGCCGGTGGCTAAAAGTTTGTGCTGGTCGAACGAGAGGCGCAGAGCCTCTCGAGCCATGGCTTGCTCGACCACCAGCTCTTCCAGCAGGTGAGGGATGGAGGTGGGCCGGATCATTTTGTTCTTGATCCGGTTGCGCAAGTCTCTTTCTTCCATCTCGAAGGGAACCCAGCGCATCACGTTCTCGATGCCTGCATCGGCGAACACATTGGAAAAGGAGTAGCTCATGCCGTAGTTGGCCGAGACGGTTCGGTTGAAGGTGTCTTCAAAGACCGAAAAGACATCGGTCGTGGCTCCCCCGATATCCACGCCCACGACGGAAATGTCGTATTTCTCGGCGATCCTCTTCATGATCGAGCCGACCGCGGCGGGGGTTGGCATGATTTCCTCGTCGACCCACTCCATCAGGCGGGGATACCCGGGCGCGTGGGCCATGACGTGCTCGAGGAACTGGTCCTGAATCTTGAGGCGGGCTGGCAGAAGGTTCTCTTCCTCCATGGTCGGCCTGAGGTTCTCCACCACTTCCAGGGCTGTCTTCTCGGCCAGAATCTTCTCGACATTGCTGCGAGCATCAGCATTGCCGGCGAAAATGACCGGCAGTTGGTAACTGATGCCGAGGCGCGGCCTGGGGTCGGCCGCCCCAATAATCTGGGCTAACTCGACCACGTGTTTGACCGTTCCGCCATCGACCCCGCCGGCCAGTAAGACCATATCAGGGCGGAGTTGTCGGATCATCTCGATCTTCTCGTGAGGCAGTCTCTTGTCGTTTGAGGCTAGCACATCCATCACGATCGCTCCGGCCCCGAGGGCCGCTTTCTGAGCTGATTTCGCGGTCATCTCTTTGACCACGCCACCGACCACCATCTGAAGACCCCCACCGGCCGAGGAGGTCGAGAGATACAGATCGACCCCCTTCTCGCCGTCGTAGGGCTTGATCAGCTCGCGCTTGTCGTTGAGCATCGGCCGCCCGGCTAACTCCTGGACCTCGGCTACCGCGTTGGCGACTCCCTGGGTGACATCCTCAGCCGGCGCCTCCACCGTGGTGGGCGCTTCGCCTCGAACCTTCAGGCGAAACTCCCCTTCACTTTCCTCGATTAGGATGCACTTGGTGGTGGTGCTCCCGCAGTCGGTGGCTAGAATGCTGCGAATCCCCTCAGGCTGCACGCTGGTCCTCCATTCGGGCTTCCACTGCACAGATCAACCTTTCAACCTGCTCTCGGTCGGCTAAAAGCTCGATGAACAATTGATAATCGGGAACGGTCAGAACCATCCGAATCAGAGGGTCTAGAAAAATTAAGAACTGACTGCCCACGGTGGTGAACGGTTTGCCCGACTCCAGCAGAAAGACGGCAGCCACCCCCAGGTTGCGGCTCACCACCAGGTCTGCGACTTTCTCGATCAACTCACTGACGTTCGACAAAGCGACCCTCCAGCCAGGCCAACACCTGGTCTCTTTGCTCTCGGCTCAAAGCCAGAAACACCCCTCGGGTGGTATCGAGTCGGTGGGGGCGGCTGTGGGGCGACAGGAAAATCCCGTTGCGGTCGCGCTCGAAGCTGCGAAACCGGTCCCATCGGAAACTTCTGGTCTGGCCGGCCCGTTCCACCACCAGCTGCTCGGCCTCAAAGCGGTATTGGGTGGGGAGGAAGAAAGCGGCGAAAGAGCCTGCGAACACCA
>CAYRFU010000139.1:16890-17353 GCA_964423525.1 uncultured Burkholderiales bacterium
CCGACCCGACGGTGCCGATGATGAAGGCTAACGCCCCTGCCGTCGCGGGTCTTTCTGCGGCCGGATGGAAACGCACTGTCATCCTCCCCCCCAGGCCTGGGGCAGCTCTTTGCTAAAGAACATCACGCGACCGATCAGAAGGGACACGCGGGCCATCACGGTGTAACCGAACGAGGCTCCCAGAGCGATCATCAGCATCCAGATGCCCAGTCGGCTGGCTCCCCCGAAAAACCAGCCGGAGTGCTCCACCGAGAAATAGAAGTAGATCAACCCGGTGAACACACCGACCACGATGATCCAGTTGACGACCCCCTGAGACAACGTCAAACCGTTGCCCCACAAAGGAACGATGCTATCCTCAACTTGTTTGAGCACCTGGGCCTGCATGGTGTAAACGATGTTCAAGCCGGCGTAGACGCCCACCAGAAAAGCCAGGGGCCAACGGCTAACCCAGGCTGCCTTA
>CAYRFU010000140.1:0-17334 GCA_964423525.1 uncultured Burkholderiales bacterium
GTGGCGGAACTTGCTTCCGCCGCTCAAAGTGACTTTCCGGCCGGACTTCTAGTCGCCGACTGAAGCGATCACGTCGTCGCGGTGACCGTAGGCGTCTTCGTCAGCCATGACGATCTCGATGTGACCGGGGGTAAAAAGATAGATCTGGTCGGCTACTTTCTGGCTGTGGCCATCGATGGCATAGGAGATGCCAGAAAGGAAGTCAACGATACGCCGAGCCAGCTCTTTGTCGGTCTTGCGCATATTGAGGAGGATGCTCTTCTTGACCTTGAGCGTCTCGGCAATCTCGCGAGCGTCAGCGAAAGAGGCCGGCTCGAGCACCACGATCTCTTGCTTGCGGTGAGTGGGTAGGCTCACCAGCTTGGAGCGCGGACTCACCTCAGGAGAGCGCGAAACTCCATAGTCGGAGGGTTCGAGAGACTCCGAATCGAGGGGGTCCTCGGAGGTGAAGCTCTCTTCTTCCAGGGTGAAGAAACGTTTAAGACTATCCATCATTTTGCTCGCCAACTACGTCTTTGATTATTCTTCAAGAAGATTTACCTTCGAGGGGGGCATCCTCCTGCTGTTTGCGAAAGTATTTTCGGCGAGTTAGGCTGGGGTCTCGACGATCAAAGTGACCGGTCCGTCATTGATCAGGTGGACTTGCATCTGGGTCTGAAAACGGCCTTCTTCGACCTTTTTGACGCTTTTCTTGAGATGAGCGACGAAGGCACGATAAAGGCTGTCAGCCTGTTCTGGCCGAGCGGCCCCCACGAAGCTAGGGCGTCGGCCTTTACGACAGTCTCCATAGAGAGTGAACTGGGAGACCACCAGGGCTTCCCCCTCGACCTCCACCAGGGAGAGATTCATTTTGCCTTCCTGGTCTTCAAAGATGCGCAGGTTGGCGATTTTGTCGGCCAACCAATGGGCGCGGCTCTGGTCGTCTTCAGGAGCCACCCCGAGCAGAATGAGAAAACCCCGCTCCACTTGGCCAACGACCTCGCCTTCGACCTCGACCTGGGCCTGGCTGACTCTTTGGACGACGGCTCTCATCCTCGCGAGCGGAGTTGACTCATTCGGCTGACGTCGATCACGTCCCGGAGCTTGCGAATCTTTTTCATCAGCTCCTCTAGCTGGCGTTTGTGGACGATCTCGACTGAAATTTTGATGCAGGCTCGATCCTTTCGAGCCCAGGCTCGGCAGGCCCGGGTGGGGACTTTAGCTTCATTGATCACATTCATGACGTCGGATAGAAGGCCAGAGCGGTCCCAGGCTTCGATATCGATATCGACCTGGTAGATCGGCTCTTCCAGAGGAGAGTCCCAGGAGACCTCAATGATCCTCTCGGGAGCGCTCTCCGACAGGCCGCGAAAGTTAGAGCAGTCGTCGACGTGGATCGAAACACCTTTGCCCAGGGTGATATAGCCGACAATCGGGTCCCCGGGAACGGGTGCGCAGCAGCGAGCAAACTTGACTAAAATGTTGTCCATGCCTTTGACCCGAACGGCCGAGCCGCTACCGCGCCGTTTGGAGGTTCTCTTGGGAGCGGGCAGGAGAGTTTGAGAAACATCCTGAGGCAGCTCATCCCTAAGACGGCTGAGAATTTGAGGAAGGGTCGTTTCGCCGTAGCCCAGGGAGGCCATCAAGTCGTCAACCGATTGAAAGTTCAACCGCTCAGCGATCTTTTGCATGACCTCGTTGTCGGAAGGGATATGCTCCATCCTCTGGCGACCCAACTCGCGCCGCAGCATATCTCTTCCTCGCGCAATGTTTTCGTCCCGACGTTCCCGTTTGAACCAGGCACGAATCTTGTTACGGGCCTGGTTGCTTTTGCAGATCCTCAGCCAGTCTAACGACGGGGTTCCGCTCTTGGAGGTCATGATCTCCAGAATGTCGGCGTTTTGAAGCTTGTAAGTGAGGGGAACCATCTTGCCGTTGGCTCGTGCTCCGACGCAGTTGTGACCCACCTCGGTGTGGATTCGGTAGGCAAAATCGATAGGGCAGCTGCCGTTAGGCAGGTCGATGACGTCGCCTCGGGGAGTGAAGACGAACACCTCGTTAGAAAGAAGGTCGAGTTTGAGGTTTTCGATATACTCGCGGGCGTCGCGAGAGTCGGCCTGCCAGTCGAGAATAGCCCGAATCCAGGGATAGATCTCTTTGAAGAGGCCGGCATTCTTGTCAGGTTTGCCTTCCTTGTATGCCCAATGGGCCGCGATACCGAATTCGTTGACCCGATGCATCTCCCAGGTTCTGATCTGAATTTCCAGCGGTTGATGGTTGGGGCCGTAAACAGTCGTATGGAGCGACCGGTAGTTGTTGGATTTGGGCACCGCGATGTAGTCTTTGATCCGGTCTTTGATCGGGATCCAGACTGAGTGAATAGCACCCAGGACGCTGTAACAGTCCTCGACCCGGGGCACGATGACCCGGAGAGCCACCAGGTCGTAGATCTCCTCCAGGCCGCGGCCCGTCCTTTCCATTTTTTGGAAGGTGCTGTAGAGATGTTTTTCGCGCCACTCAAGCTTGGCCTCAATGTTGAGGCGAGTGAGCTTCTCCTCGATTTTTTCAACCGCTTGTTTGATGGCTTCCTCGCGCCTTTCCCGCAGTGCCTCGCTGGCCTCAACCAACTCATCGAACTGCTCGGGGTGGAGGTATTTGAAACAAAGGTCTTGCAGCTCTCGCTTCATTTGAAAAACCCCGAGTCGGGAAGCGATCGGGGCGAAAATCTCGAGCGTTTCGGAAGCGATTCTTTCTCGCTTGTCGGGCCGTAATGCCCCGAGGGTGCGAAGGTTGTGGAGGCGGTCGGCGAGTTTGATCAAAATGACCCGGAGATCACGGGCCATGGCCAGGAAAATTTTGCGCAGGTTCTCCGCTCGAGCCATCTGTTTGGTTCGGGGCGTGGGAGCTTCTCGTCCCTGACGGGAGTAAATGGCGGTCAGTTTGGTAACGCCGTCGACCAGCATTTTCACCTCAGGGCCGAACTCTTCTTCGAGCTTCTCGAGTGGAGTGTCGGTGTCTTCGACCACATCGTGAAGGATGGCCGCCACCAGGGTGGGGCAGTCCAGACGATATTCGGCTAGAAGGATGGCGACCTCTATTGGGTGGAGAATATAGGGCTCGCCAGAGGCCCGGGTCTGGCCCGCGTGCTTGCGACAGGCAAAGTGGTAGGCTTTCTCGACAGTGGCAACATCCTCTGGCGTGAGGTAAGCCAGGGCGTGTTTTAGCTGGGCGAGAGCCTCCTCGGACCCGGGGGCAACGTAGCTGTCTTTTTGCTCCTCGAGAATCGCTTTCTCCATGTTGGTTGAAGCCAATTATAGCACACTCAACGAAAGCTTTCGAGAGCTTCGTTCAGACGGGTGGCCCGTCTCAGCAGGGTGGTTCTTTCCCGATCTAGATTTCGAAAGGTGATTTCGGCCTTTTTCTTCTTGACTTCGAGTTCCTCCAGTCTCTTCTTGAACTTAGCGTTGTCAGGTTTGACTTCGAGTTGAGAGCGAATATCGGCCATTTCGATTTCGAGGGCGTCTTTTTCCTCAAGGGCTTTGGCAGCCTTCTCGGCTATCTGGGAAGCTCGGGTGACCAGCCAGTCGACTTTGGCCCGGAGAGCGGCCCGCTCCAGTTCGAGTTCGACGCCGCCCTGGGGGACAAGCGCTCCCCGGACGAGCACCAGAATCCCGAGAGCCACCAGCACCATCACCAGGACTCGCTGGATTAAAAGGCCTTCGGTCATGGGCAGGGGGCTGACAGATTCGATCTCGCCAGGTGCTACCATCCGAGCCTGGTAGCGGGCCACTGGGAAGATGTTCAAAGTCAAGATTTTGAGAAAATAAACGGCCTCGGCGAGAGTCCGTTCTTGGTCCTTCTTCTCGTAGGCTGGAGAAAGTACGAGTTCTAGACCTGTGCCGAGAAAGGAGTACTGGGACGGAGGTGGAGATTTTTGAAGATCGGCTTCTTCTTCCCGGGGTGGAGGTTGAGGCAGAGGTGTTGCAATCTTGGGAGGGGATGCTCGGTCGTGAAGAGATTCGATCTCCAGCTCTAATTCGGCCTTAAGGTCCGGTGGAGCGAAGCGAACGGCGGCTTCCAAGGCTCGCTCTTGGCGATGCTGATCGTCGGCCAGGCTGCCCCAGGCCCGGGCCAGCGTGCGATAGAGTAGGCAGACTTCCTCCTTTGATTTCGCCAGGAAGGTGGAGAGCGGGTGGGCGGCTCGCTGAATCCAGTCGATGGTGGGAAGGATCTCGCTGTTCATCTCGCGCTCCATCAAAGAGATCTGGCGGCCTACCCCCTCGGGACGCTCCCGCATCAGCGATACCAGGCCTTCGCGAACTTTGGCGCAGCGGTAGCGGAGTCGGTCAAACTCGTCGCCCAGAAACTGCTTGTCGAGAATGAGGAGTCGGTTGGTTCCAAGCTCTGATTCATAGAACAGCTTCATGACCATCGCGCAAACCTCGGGGAGCCCTTTTTGGAGGTAGTCTTGGGCGAGGTCTACCATGTCTTCAATAATCGTCTCACGGGTCTCTACAAGGTAGATATCTTGAGAAAAATTGCTAGCCAAGATCGACCACGACCGGAGGCAAACTCCCCATAGCTCCCAGAAATCCGAATCTTCCGTAGTCCGAGTGAGGGCCATTAGGTGGGAGAGGACGGCACGGTTTTGGACCGAGGAGGTGTGACTGGCTTCCTTCAAGAGTTCGAGAGCTTTCTCGAACTCGGATTGAGAGATGAGGTTAAGAGCGGACCGGTCGTCGGCGTTATCGAGAGTGAACCAGGAGAAGTTGTATCGTCGGTGAGTGCGGGCGTCGGTGACTTTGGACCAGGCTTGTTCGACAGCCTT
Source organism: uncultured Burkholderiales bacterium (assembly GCA_964423525.1). GTDB lineage: Bacteria > Vulcanimicrobiota > Xenobia > Xenobiales > JADMJV01 > CAYRFU01. The sequence continues at coordinate 4,808 of CAYRFU010000140.1, forward strand.
CGGGTTTCGAGGTGGAGGGGGAAGCCCAGGCACGGGCAGGGCAGGCGGCAGATCCTCTAGTCGTTGGCAGGTGGGTCCTCCTGCGTCAACGGTGAGGCCCAGCACCCGGTAGGGGTTATCCGGGTAAGGGTTGAGCACTCTTTAGTCGTAGCTCAGAAGCGCCTCGAACGGGATTCCGGTCAACTTCTCTCGACCTTTGAGGGCACTCAGCTCGATCAAGCAGCCGAAAGCGACCACCTCGGCTCCCACTTTCCGGACTAGCTCTACGGTAGCAGCGGCCGAGCCCCCGGTCGCGATCAGGTCGTCGATGATCAGGGCGCGGTCTGCGGCTCCGAGAGCGTCGCGGTGGATCTCCAGGGTGTTGCTTCCGTACTCGAGGTCGTAATCGACTGATAGGGTGTCGGCTGGAAGCTTGCCCGGCTTCCTGACTGGAACGAAGCCCATTCCCAGCTCAAGCGCCAGGGGAACACCGAAAAGATAGCCTCTCGCCTCAAGAGCTACCACATGGCTTGCGTCGACTTCTCTAAAGAGTCTGGCAAACTGTTCCACCGAGGCTTTCAAAGCCTGGTGGTCTTTGAGGAGAGTGGTGATGTCTTTAAAGAGAATCCCGGGTTTAGGAAAGTCGGGAATGTCTCGGATATGGGACCTGAGGTCGATCACTTGACTCATGCCCGATCCTTCAAGAAGGGTTTCAACCCCCCTTCCTTAGCTTCCCAGGCGAAGATGGCGCTGTCCCAGGGCTCTTCGAAGAGAGAGGAATCGTTGGCGTCGGGCCACCAACTCCTGAAATCGGCGAGAGGTCTCAAGGCTTTTGCCTCGGCCTTGTCCGAGGTGAAGACGTTGCCCCTCCCAGGTGGCCACCCCTAGCTCTTCGAGCACCCCTATTGCCTCCTCGACCGTCTCGGGAGGGGCGGTCAAAGAGCGGGCTACTCGTGGCAGCGCCGATTGGTCGAGGGGACCCGAACGGGACAAGCCGATCAGCGCCTTCCAGATCGAGACCATTCTTTCACGGTCTAGCCAGTGGACCCGTTGACGGGCTAGCTCCTGAGAAAGTTCTCGATGACCGAACATCAAGAAGACGCGGGACGCACTTTGGACGGGTTGGGTGGCGAACCATTCTAGCGAGGGCGGAGGGGCCAGGAGAATCAGGTTCTCGAAACTCTCCTGAGGTCGGAAATCCGAAAAGAGAGCCACTCTGGCCCGATAGCGTTGCTGGAGTTGGCGAACCTGGTTTTCTTCCGAAACCAAAATCAGCCCCGAGCCTCCTCGCTCTGCCACTCGCTCCAGCCCTACTCTGCGGTCGCGGAGATTGCGTAGGTCCCAAATGTCGGGCCCCCGACTCGTCGACGGGGCCCAGGAGCGAGCCTCCAAAAACTGAGTCAAACGAGACTCGGGGGCCAGAATCCCCTCCACGACCAGCGAGACACGGGTCTGACCGTCCCAATGTTCCTCTTGGAGATGATAGAGCACGTCGTAGTAGAGCTTTTTGGGTTCCAAGAACTCGAGTTCGGCGCCCTGTCGGAAGGCGATCGCTTTGCGCCGCGTGGCCCCCTGGCCCAGATAAAGTTGGAGGTGGTCACCCATCTTACCCACAGCCCGGGCCCCGTCCAGTCGGACTCCTTTGGCCAGAAAAAGAGGTCGCCGATTCCCTTCTCCGATCGGCTCCAGAAGCTCGAGCTCTCGGCTGAGGTCGAGGGTGGCCTCCTCTAAAGGAAGAGTCAAGTCGACCCGGATAGGAGCTGGCCCCTCCCGAAGTTCGGCCACCACCTGGGTCATCCGCTCTCTCAATTCGTCGATTCGGGCTGTTTCGATGGTGAATCCCCCTGCTCTGGGGTGGCCACCAAATTTTACGAAGACATCCTGACATCGCACCATGGCCTGGTAGAGATCGACGTTTTCGGGGGAGCGAGCCGAGCCTTTGGCAAGCTCTCCTTCGATGCTAATAACGAAGGCCGGTAAGGCGTATCGGTCGACGATACGGGAGGCTGTGATGCCGATAACGCCCTGATGCCAGGACTCACCTGCCTCGACCACCACCCCTCGTTCCAGTTTGTCGGGGTCTTGCTCAAGCCGGTCGACGATATCGTCTCGCATCGTTCTCTCGATGTCTCGGCGTCGTTGATTGAGCTTCTCCAGTCGCTCGGCCTGGTCGCGCGCCTCGTCGATGTTTTGGCACAGGAGAAGCTCGACTCCCAGCCGGGCATGCTCGAGCCTGCCGGCGGCGTTGAGTCGGGGTCCGAGCCCGAAGGCCACCGACCAGGCTCCCAGTTTGTCGCGGTCGGCTCCTGCGATTTCGGCCAGAGCTTTGACTCCCGGTCGCCGAAATTTGGCCAGTTCGGTCAAGCCTACCCGGACCAGGGCCCGATTCTCTCCTCGAAGGGGAACCACATCGGCGATGGTGGCCATGGCCACCAGGTCGAGAAGGTGATGGGGGTCCGGCTGCCCGGCTCGTTGGTAAAGGGCTTGCACCAGCTTGAAGGCGACACCCGTTCCGCAAAGGGGCTTGAAGGGGTAGGGGCAGTCCTCGAGATGAGGATTGAGGAAGGCCTCGGGCTCGGGAGCTTGCTCGGGAATGTGGTGGTGGTCAGCGATGATGACGGCCATTCCCAAGTCGTGGGCGAGCTGGACAGCTTCCAAACTGCTAGAACCGCAGTCCACGGTGATCAGCACCGCACAATGGTTCTCGGCCGCCGTCTCGACCGCTTTCAGGGAGACTCCGTAACCCTCCGTGAAACGATCGGGAACGTGATGAAGCACTCGTCCGCCCAATTCTCGAAAGGCCTCTACCAGGAGAACGGTGGAACAGATGCCATCGACATCATAGTCGCCGTGAACAAAGATGGTCTCTCCCTGGTCTACAGTTTTAGCCAGGAGAGCCACAGCTTTCTCCATATCCCTCATAGCCTGGGGGTCGTGGAACGATTCGACTCCGTCTTCGAGAAAAGACCGGGCTGATTGGCTGTCACGAACACCTCGGAGGAGGAGAAGGCGGGCCAGGATCTCTGAGACCCCCAGTTGGCGGGCCAGCAATTCTGCGGACTCTTGTTCACCCTCAGCAAGCATAATCCGTTCAGAACACAGCATAGACACCTCAACCAGTCAGTTAGAATATTGAATAATATTCTTTGGTTGAATTTTTCAATTATTTTGCGGGAAAACCTGCCAGATGCTTGAGAATTTTTCCCTTTCCGAGCAGGGCGCAAATCTCCGCCAGGTTGGATTCGGGTCGACCGAGGACGCTTTGGGCGATTTGATGACGCCATTCGTCTCTCTCCAGGAGGGGGCTTAGAGTTGAGACCTCCCAGGGGTGGAGCTGGTCGAGCTGCTCGATCAGGTCTGAGGAGGCGGGTGGGGATTCGGGTGGTTGGAAAAAGAAATCGAGCTTGGCCCGAAACTGGTTCAGGTCTTCGACTTGCTCTCCGAAAAGAAGAGCCAGTCCTTCCAGCTCTTTTCTCTGCTCCTCGGACAGAGTGCTCAGCTCGGGAACCGTTCTTCTCAGAAGTTCTTTTGGGGTGAGTTCTTCCAAGAAGAAAAGATGAGCGTCCCAAAGAGAGTCCTCGCAGAACCGGACTGGACCGGTTTTTAGTCCTTCCAGGCTGAAGTAAAGTCGAAGCTCGACTCGAGAGAGGCCGCTCCCACCTCGGGGCGATCGCCAGCTAGACTCGACCAGCGTCGTCAGAACGGCCTCCGCTACAATTCCCCGTTGCTTCAAGTCCGTCAGGGTGATGGTGTCGGCCTCGGCTAGTTCGGGGAGCGAGATCTCTTCATCCCGGGCGAAGCGTGCATCTCTCAATCGGACCGGTCGAACAGGTTCCGGAAGCGGCTGCCAGTCGAGGCCTAGCCATTCCAACTCCTGGCCTGGGCCATCGAGGCAGAATGGGAGACCCTGGCGGTGAGCATAAAGCCAGCCGCAACAGGCGTCGCGAGCCCCGACCAAACCCGGGGTGGCTCCCACCGTATGAACAACCGCTGAATTCACTCGAGGTGGAGTTGGGGAGTTAGCGCTTAAGGTAGCCCAGGCTTTGTCGGACGGCCGTCCGCAGGATGGCCACGCAGCCCGTGACGAAGGCGAAGATGGAAAACGTAAAGCCACCAGCGGTAAAGAGGCTCTCGAGCGCCGAAGGGGGCAGAAAAAGAGTGGCCACGGCTAAGCTTTGGACACCCATGGCCAGGGCGAAAGCGAACAACAGCGGCCAGAGGAACATCGTGGCCAGAAAGCGGGAACTCACTTCCCGCCGGTTGGGAGCCACTGAGGCGTAAAGGCCAGCGGCCGCCCCAAACCAGGGGGTGGCGATGAAGGCCAGGGCTAAGAAGAACCAGACGGCCAGATCGATGTCGGCTTTCCAGGCCCAGGCAGAGAGAAAGACCGCCATGAAAACGTTTTGGAGGGAGCGGTGGTAGGCCCCTACTTGAAGCCATCCGTCGGTGTAGTCGCGGGCGCTTAGACCGGTGACCTCAAGAGGACTCAAGGTCTTTTGCTCGATCTCGGTGATCACCGCCCCTCGAGTTCTCTGGGCCGATAAAGCCCACTGGGTGCAGGCCAAGAAACACAAGCCAGACCAGAAGAACCCTTCCAGATTGTCGGTCACGGCTGTGAGCGGACACCACACGGCTAGGAATATCAGTAACAACCAGTGGCGCAAGACCAGCCATCCGACCAGACCAAAGGGAGTCTTGCGAGCTTCGCGGCTCAGCTCTCGGGCCACAACCGGATTGTCAGTCGAGCGAAGCACGTAGGGATTGCGGTGACGCAACAGAAAATTGAGGCGGGCAGATCGCGCTTTGCGGCAAGCCTGGGGCAGACTTTCGAGGCCGATTTTGGCCAGCCAACGACAAAGCCCGACGGTGAAACCCAGGTAGGCCAGTAGGCTCATAGAGAAGATGGCCCCATCGTGCAGACTCCAGCTGGCCAGGGCGGTGCCCAGGCAACTTAGGGCTGGCACGGAGGCCCCCAGCCCAACCAGGGCTCTGGCCAGTCCCGACTCTTGAGCCAGCTGGTGACCCCAAATGGCCGCTAACTGGACGACATAGGAGGCGGACCAGGTCAAGAGGACCACAGCGGGAATCCAGACGGCTGTCCCGGTGGCGATGAGCAGCCCGTATTGTGGAAAAGAGGCGATCAGAAGCAGTCCTGAGAGCAGAAGGCTTCTCCAAACGGAAAAGATGGAGCTGCTAGCACTGCGCCAAGCGACTCCGTCGACCACTTCGGTGGCGCTCAATTGGGTGCCTAGAATCTCATCGTAGCAGCGACCACGGAGAAAGGATGTGTGGACTGAGCCGTCTCGAACCAGGCGCACCAAAGGGACCCCGAAGGCGAGGAAGGCCGCCAGAGGGACGGTCATAAAACGGAAACAAGCCAGGCTGTAAGTGTCAAGCTGGTGGGCTTCGCCCGTAGTCAGGAGAATCAATGAGCCGATGACGACAAAGAAGGCTAAACCGCCGAAGAAAACGATAAAGCTCTTTTTCTCGATCGCCTCCATTCCGTTGCGTTCATCTCGAGCCGCTAGTAAGGCTGCGAAAGCGTTTTCGTGCATGATTCCTCCCAGAAAAAAAGTTCGCCATCAGGCCGGAAAACCCTCATGCTTTGGAGATGGGAAAGTTTTTGACTTCCCCTCCCGAAACCCGCTCAGGTGAGTGTGAAGCCGACCGTGATTTTCGACTACTCCCTGAGTCGCTCCGAGCTCCGTCAGATCCCTGACCGGCTGCCGGCCCTGGTGGCGGGAGAGTGGAGGTGGAGCGTTGAGCCGGAGCGCAGTCTCCATCCCGAACTGATGGGTTCCGAGGGCTGTTGGAGGCTGGAGCAAGCGGGTTGTGTGGCTTGGTGCTACCACGCCACCATCGAGCTGAGGGTGGGTGTGGACCTCCTAGGTTTGGCCTCTCAACCGGAGAGGCGCTTCCAAGTCGAGGCTTTGCTTAAGAAATTCGGTCGCCGTCTTGGGGCCAGTCGTATGCTGGTCTTTCCCGAGAGTGGCAGTGAGGCATCGGTCAGCGCCGCTTACGCCCGGGCCGGCTGGAAGATCGCCGATATCGTGACCAAGCTCAAAAAGCAGGGCATTTCGGCCGTCTCGACTCTCGAAGATTTGGTCAAGGTCCACGACGATGGGTGTTGTGAGTTCAACGGTTACTGCTTTCGCTGGTTGGAAGACAGTCCTCCGCCGCTGGAAGTGGAGCAGCCGGAGTGGTTGCCTTTGATCACCCCGTTGGGACTGGTCAAGAACGTGGAAACGGAAGTTTTTGAGCTGCAGCCCCAAAAAGCCTGGACTCGCCTGAAAGGCTCGATGTTGTTGCCCTTTCCTCCTCGAGAGGAGGTTCGCCCTTGCGATGTCCTGGTCGATCTTGATGTTATCTTTCTAGGAGTTGAGGCCGTTCGCTATCTCCAGCGTCCCAGCGGGAAAGAACGGGGGATCATTTGGCGTCACGAGACCGACTGGAGTAAGAGCTTTGAGGCTCTCCATCCCCGTTTGCGTCACTATCGGATTCTGAATCCAACTCAAACTTGCGAGCTTCTAGCCTTCGACCACGTGGTCTCGGCAGTCAGGTCCAAGCCTCAACCTCCAGCAGACGATTTGTGACCTCCACCGAGGGCTCGCGGTCGATCAGGTCAAGGGCTTGTTCCAGTAGTTTGCGAGCAGTCTCTTGATTGGGGCTGACCACGGCCACCCCCACGGCAGTCCGCTGCCAAAGGTCCCAAAAGTCGACTTCGGCCACCGCCACTGAAAGTCGGTTGCGGAGTTTCTGGCAAAGGCTCTTGACCACCGAGCGCTTGGCTTTAAGCGAGTTGGGCTGGTCGTTTAAGAAGAGCTCGAAACGGGCTAGACCGACGAACATCAGGCCAACAGCAGCTCGACGACGGTCTTGGGTTGGTCGAGGGAGGCCAGGACCTGGTGAGGCAGGAATTCCTCGAGTTCGACAGTGGTGTAAGGTCCCGTGGCCACGGCCAGAATTTTCGAGCCGCTGCTGAGAGCGGCCTGGATGTCACGGGGTGTGTCGCCTACCAACCAGGTCTCTTCGGGACGGAATTCGCCACCGTAGTGTCGATTGGCTCGTTCCACCGCGATCAGAGGAAGGCGGTTGCGGTCGGCGCAGTCAGATCCGTAGGCCCCGATAGGGAAGTAGGGGTTGAGTCCAAACGGTTCGAGCTTCAAGCGTGCGGTGAGTTCCAAATTGCCCGTAAGAAGTCCCAGACGGCAACCGCTCTCTTGGCTCAGAAGCTCCACCACCTGCCTTGCCCCCGGTAGGAGACCGGTGCGAAGGCAGATGGTCGTCATCTCTTGCTCCAAGTAGCCGGGATAGAGATCCCAGATTCGTTCCTCGAGGGATATCCATTCACTGCCCGCTACAGCGCAGCTCCGGAAAGCCTCGCGAATGATCAAGGGGTCGGTCATTCCAGCCGGCCGAACGTGATCGGGAAAAACGAGGCCGGTGGTTTCCTGAAAAGCCTTTCGCAAAGCTCGCATCCCAGAACCCTGGGCGTTGATCAAAGTCCCGTCGATGTCGAAGAGAATCAGGCGCAAGGTCCCAGCTCCAGAGAGGTTTGGAGTTGAGCCAGTCGGTCGGCCAGGCCGGTCAAGGAGACCACGGGAATACCCTCCTCGTCGGCGGCCTCTTGCTCCTGGGGTGTGTTGTAGCCCCAGTCTGCGAGCATCAGTTGGGCCCCCGTCGGTTTGACTTGATGAAGATTATCCATCAGGTCGTCGATGAAGAAGATTTTGACCGGGGCCACATTAAAGCGCTCGGCTACGGCTCGAATCTGGCGTTCTTTGTCCACTGAGAAATCGCGCCCGTAGACTGGCAGCTCCAGCTCCTGGGTGGCCAGCAGTTGACGCACCGAATCTTCGTCTTTGGTGGTGCAGATGGCGATGGTGGGAAACAGTTTCTTGAGCCTGGGGAGCTGCTCTAAGAATCCCGAGTAGGGACGTTGAAAACCGCTCCAGATCTCAAAGTCATTATCTCTTAGGTCTCGCCTGAGATCGTAGAACCTCTGACCGAACTCCTCCGCCTCCGCTTTCCATTGCTCTCCCAGGCGAGCGAACTGGTCCTTGTTGAAAGTGGTGAGATCTCGCTCGGGGTCCTGCTCGAGGAGTCTCAGAAGGACATAGAAGTCCGGGCCGCAGCGGATCAGCCAGCGGCCTCTCCGAAAAGCTGGCTCGAGTCCTTCCGGCAGCTCTTGCTGGTAGGCCCCGATGGCCACTTGGTAGCACTCACCGACGCTGTCCCACAGGACCCCATCGAAATCTAAAGCTAGCAGAAAACTCATTTCTTCACCTCTTTCACAGCCCGCTCCAGGCGACGCAGGCAGGCTTCTTTGCCAAAAACTTCCATCATCTCGAACAAACCGGGGCCTCCGCCTACTCCCGAGAGGGCCAGACGGGTCGGGTGGATCAGGCGGCCCGCTCCAGCCTCCTTCGCCTCGCACACGTCTCGTAGAATCTGTTCCAGGCTCTCAGCTTTCCAGTCAGCCTCGGTGAGCCGCTCTCGATAGGCGTTGAGAAGCTCGACCGAATCGTCTTTCCATCGCTTCTTGACCGTTTTAGGATCGTAGTCCGTGGGGTCTTCGTAGAAATAGCGAGCCCCTTCGACCAGGTCGGGCAAGACGCTGGCTCGTTCTCGCATCAGCTCGATCACCTGGTGTAAGTAGTTGGTTTCAGGAAGCTCCAGGTCGGCCTGGCGGAAGAACGGCTCGAGAGCCAGGCTGATTAGCTCGAGTGGTTGCTCGCGAAGGTGGAGAAAATTGATATGCTTGAGCTTGTCGAAGTCAAACACCGAGGCTGACTTGGTCACCCGTTCTAAGGTGAAGGCCTGGGCCAACTCTTCCAGGTTGGGGTAATACTCTTTGTCGTCACCGGCGCTCCAGCCCAGCAAAGCCAGAAAGTTCACCAGACCCATCGGCAGGTAGCCCTTTTCGCGGTATGCTTCCACGGAAACGTCGCCATCTCGCTTGGAGAGTTTCTTTTTCTGCTGATTGACGATCAAAGGGAGGTGGGCGTAGCGTGGTGGTTGCCAGCCGAAAGCTCGGTGGAGGAGCAGATGTTTGGGGGTTGAGGTCAGCCACTCTTCGCCCCGGATCACGTGGGTGATTCCCATGTGGTGGTCGTCGACCACGGCCGCCAGGTGATAGGTGGGAAAGCCATCAGACTTGAGCAGGACCTGGTCGTCGACGGTGTTGCTGTCGATGGTGACCTCCCCTCTTACGATGTCGTCGATGACAACTTTTTCGTCGTCGGGCACTTTTAGGCGGATGACGTAGCTTTGGTCTGACTCAAGTCTTCGCTTGAGCTCGGCTGGGTCGAGGTCCCGGTAGCGCCGGTCATACATGACCTGTTTACCCTCGCGCATTTGCTGGTCTCGCATCTCCTGAAGCTCTTCGGAGGTTGCAAAACAGTGGTAGGCGTGGCCGGCTTTCAGGAGCTGCTCGACGTGGTCGCGATAGATATCGAGGCGTTCGCTTTGGGTGTAGGGACCGCGGTCGCCTCCCACGCCCACTCCCTCGTCGAGTTCAATACCAGCCCATTTGAGGGAGTCGATCATATTCTCCACCGCCCCCTCAACGTAGCGGCTGCGGTCGGTGTCTTCGACTCTCAGAAGAAACACGCCGCCCTGGTTGCGGGCAAACAGATAGTTGTAGAGAGCCGTTCTTAAGCCCCCCAAGTGAAGATACCCGGTGGGACTGGGCGCGAAGCGGACACGGACCATGTTTTCCTCCAAAGCCATCGATTGGCGGGCTCGTTCTCGACTAGGGTCAGTTTTCCCGTTGGATAGAAAGTTTCGGGCGGGGGAGCGACCAACCTCGGTAACGCCTTTTAGGGCTCGTCAATGGTCGTTCTCTTCCTAGACCGGGACGGGGACCTTAGAGACTAGTTCGGCGATGAACTCTTCGCCCGCTCGGCCGGTCAGATCGTGACCGGATATCAAACGGTGGACCAGAGTCGGTGAGGCCATAGCCTGGACATCATCGGGAAGCACGAAGTCGCGGCCGTGGAGGGCGGCCCGGGCCTGAGAGGCCCGAAAAAGAGCCAGGCTGCCGCGAGGACTGGCGCCGAGGCGAACGCGAGAGGTATCACGGGTCGAGCGGACCAGCTCCACCAGGTAGTCGAGGGTGACCTCTTCCACGTGAATCTTCCGAACGTCCTTCTGGAGCTCTGCGAGTTCTTCTGCTGTCAGCACTTGCTCGACTTTCTCAAGAGGATGTTGGGTTTGCTGCTGGCGAACCATGAGTTTCTCTGCCTCGGCATCGGGATAACCTAACCGCGCTCGGATCAAAAAACGGTCCATTTGGGCTTCGGGGAGGGTGAAGGTGCCTTCGTGTTCCACCGGGTTTTGGGTCGCCAGCACTAGGAAGGGTCGGGGTAGGGGGTAGGTCTTGCCCTCAATCGTGATCTGTCGCTCCTCCATGCACTCGAGTAGAGCCGACTGGGTCTTGGGAGTGGCTCGATTGATTTCGTCAGCCAAGATGATCTGATGATGGAGCGGGCCCGGGCGAAATTCGAAGTCGGCGCTCTTCTGGTTGAAGACGTTCACTCCCGTGAGGTCGGTGGGCAGTAGGTCGGGAGTGCACTGGATGCGAGAGAAACTGCATCCGAGGGATCGGGCAAAGGCGCGACTAAGAACGGTTTTGCCGACTCCAGGAACATCTTCGAGCAGAACGTGCCCTTCGCACAGGAGAGCGATGACCAACAACTCGACGGTCTCGCGTTTTCCTAGAATGACCTGCTCGACGCTGTCGATCAGCTTCTCGGCTTTTTTGGCCAGCAAAGTTAGCGGCCTAGGGACGGATCTCGAAGGGGATCAGACTTGTTGCCGTTGGGCACGTAGGTCTCGATGAAGGCTTCGCTTCCGGGAAAGGCGTGCAGATCGATGTTGATCACGCGGCCGTCGTAGGCTACCACGGGCTTGCCGTCGTGAGGCAGCGGAGTGTGGCCCACGATCACCCCTTCGACGCCCATTCCTTTCAACATCTCGTCCATCTCTTCGGCTGTGAAGGGGACCGTGCGAGAGCCGGTGCAGTAATCGTAGCCCCAAATTTTACGACTCCAGAGGAAGGCTTCTTTAGCTTGACGGTAGGTCGCTTCGGGGAGCTCCATGATGTCCCCGATCGGGATCCAGAACTGCTTGGGGTCGGGGGCGGTGTGAGCGAAGAGGCGACCGTTCAAGACGACACCGAGGCGGAGGTGGCGCCTCAGAAAGTTGCCCATATCGGTGTCCATCGCTTCTTTCCACTCTTCTATGCCGGAATATCCTTCGATGGTGGCTCGCCCCCCCTGGACGTACCAGTTCAGAAACTTCAGGACCTTCTCGACTTCGCCGGGGCCCAAGCCGAGACCCTGAATGGCTTGACGGACTTGGATGTTGCCTTCTACTGACTGGAGAAACTCCTGGAGTTTCTCAAGACCCATGAACTCAAACAGGCTGTGGGCCTCGATCATCATCTCGTCGTGGTTGCCGAGCAAGGCGTAGAGGTTGCTTTTGAACTCTTCATCGGCCTCGCGGAGTCGGGTTAGCTGATGATGCAAGCTGTAAAGAAGCTCGATGATCCTTCTGGCTCCCTCGACCCATTGGTCTTGGGGCCCTTCCAGCGGTTCGTTGCGCCAGTCGACATAGTCGCCGATCAGAACCAGGTCGACCATCTTCTTGTCCGGATTCCAGACCGTAGTTCCGGGCAGAATAAGGTCGTTCTCACGAAGGAGCCGAAGCATACGGAAGTAGTCACCATGAAGGTCGCCGATCGCGACGATGGTGCGAGTGTGTTGGTCGACCGGCTGGGCGGGCGGTAACTCTTCAGTCGGGCTGTCAGTCTTGGTTTCCATGGAGCGTTCCGTTGCGATTTCCGCTGCCGAAAACCCTTCTTTGTCTGCCCCTGGGGTTCCTGGCTGGGAACCGCGTGAAATGAAAAAGGCCTGAGCAGTCGACTACTCAGGCCTTTTTTGAAAGCGCTGAGGAAGTTATTCGGTGGCGTCGCCTAGCACCTGGAGGTTGTCGAGGTAGAAGCCGTCTCGAGTGACCGAGCTATCCGACCGGAGCCGGAATCGCACCCGAATGTCGTCGCCATCGTAGTCGGACAGGTCGATGGAGTGCTTAGACCAGTCAGATTCTCCCGTGAACTCGGCCTGGTCACGCCACCACGAAAACCAGCCACCATCGTGAACTTCGACAATCACCTGATCATCACCGTTCTCCAGGCTATACTTGGCGTCGAAGACCAGGGTGGCGTTCTGGAGACCGGCCAGAGAGAATTCTTTGGAAACCAGGGAGTCGTTGGTCCGATTCTCATAATTGCCGTCAGGGCTGTCGGTCCAGACCTGGCCACGGCCCTCGATCGGGACCTGAGCCCAGGTTCCTTCGGCGTCAAAGCTCTCGGCTCCCCGATCCTCAAAAGCGACCTGAGCGGCCGGCAGGCTCACTTGAGCGGTAGCGAAGTCCGAGAAGTTGGCAGCGTTGTCGTAGGCGCGCACAGCAAAGTAGACTTGTTGCTCGGAGCCGGCTGGGGGGACGCTGACGCGAACCTTGGCCTGGCTGCCGGCTTCTCCGAT
>CAYRFU010000141.1:0-17320 GCA_964423525.1 uncultured Burkholderiales bacterium
CCGTGTTATAACCCTTCTTCCTCGGCCAGTCGAATGTCAACAGGCCCCTAGTCGACTTTGAAGAGAAATCGCCGTTTGCCGATTTGGTATCGCCCGTTGCTGGCCAGAACCTGGGCGACAAGGTCAGAAGGGAGGTCCACGAAGGATCGAGATTTGGTGATACGGATAGGGCCGATCAGCCGGCCCGGGACATTGGCCTGACGAGTCAGCACGGCCACCAGCTCTTTCGGTTTGAGCCCGTGTTTGTTGCCGATGTCGGCCACCAACTGCACCAGACCGCGGCGGCGGTCCTTCTTGCCGCTGGGTCGGGGCTTGTGAGAGGGTCCCGATTCGCTTTCAGACATCTCGGCAATGGGTGCCTGCTTCTCGCTAGCAGAGGCTAATTTGAGAGCCGCCGCCGCGATATCGCGGGGTTTGTGACCGGCCTGGCAAAGCGAGTCGACCCAGGCCAGTTCCTTCTTGCAACGATGGCTGCCCAGCCACTTCTCCAACTTCGAGTAAAGCTTGTCTAAACGAGCCTGGGTAATCTGTTGGCGGGTGGGGACGCGTCGGACCTCGATAGAACGCTTTAAAGCCCGTTCCAGACGTTGCAGTTTCCAATCTTCTCGAGCTGTCACCAGAGTCAGGGCAGTTCCCGACCGTCCGGCTCGTCCGGTGCGGCCGATGCGATGAACGAAGGTATCAGGATTCTGGGGGAGGTCGGTGTTGATCACGTGAGAGAGGTGATCGATGTCCAATCCTCGGGCAGCCACGTCGGTAGCCACTAGAATCGCGAACGTCTGCTCTCGAAAGCGTTTGAGGATCTTCTCCCGACTCTGTTGGTCCATGGCCCCGTGGAGGGCTTCGGAGGGGTGGCCGTGACGGGTCAGCTCGTGGGCCAAAACGGAAGTTTGAGAGCGAGTGCGACAAAAGATCAAACAAGTCTGCACGTCCTCCATCTCCAAGATCCGGGTCACGGCAGCAGACTTGTCTCGTTCGGCTACGAAGTAAGCATAAAGGTCCACCGACCGAGCCGACAACTCAGGCGACAGATCGATCCGCTCTGGATTTTGGGTGGCCTGACTGGCCAGGGCTTGGATGCCCTCGGGAAGAGTCGCCGAGAACAGAGCCGTTTGGCGAGTTGGTGGAACCAGGGTCACGATCTCCTCCAACTGCTCTTGAAACCCTAGACTCAACATCTCGTCAGCCTCGTCGAGCACCAACATCCGCACCTGGTCCAGTTTAAGACACTGGCGCCGATGCAAATCGAGAAGGCGCCCGGGCGTCCCGACCACCACCTGGACCCCTTTTTTGAGCCTTTGCATCTGATAGGTGTAAGAGGCTCCGCCGTAAATGGTCAAAACGTCGCAAGCCAGGTGCCTTCCGTAGCTCTCATAAGACTTACCGACTTGCAGAGCCAGCTCTCGAGTGGGACAGAGGACCAGCACCCGGACCCCCTTGTGGTTCGTTTCTAGCCTTTCCAACGAAGGTAGGGCGAAGGCTGCCGTCTTACCGGTGCCGGTGCGGGCCTGAGCGATCACGTCTCGGCCTTGAAGAAGGAAAGGGATGACGAGCTCCTGGACGGGAGTAGGCTGCTCGTAACCCTCTTCGCCCAGAGCTTGGAGCAATTTCTCCCCCAGGCCTAATCTTAGAAAAGGTTCCATTAGTCCTCGATATCTAAAAAATGAGTGTCTATTCGCAAGGTGTCAGGGTCCTCGAGAACCAGCTCTAGCTCAGGCTTGTGGTCTGAGGCCAGCCGACGGACTTCTGACAGCCCCCGGATAGAACCCAGCTTCACAGCCGTGGCCAGATGACCTTCAAGCTCTTCGGGAGCCAGAGCGGCTAGTTGACAAACCTCGCTGACGACCATCTTTAGAGAGCCTTCGTGAGCAGCCAGTTTGGCTACCTGCTCGAGAACCTCGGGATGGTCGCCAGCCAGCTCGATGAAGCCCGTTCCCGGTAGGTCCTTCGGGGGTTGTTCCTTCATCAGCTCGAAAAAGATCCCGCGGGCCTCGGGTTCCAGCTGAGCCCGCTCCAGACTGGGGAGACACTCGGCCAGATGGTCAAGCCGCTGGCGGGCGCTCCAGCCACCACCAAGTCCTCCGATCTCCTCAGCGAAAGTGGACAGATGCTCACCAAAAGCCTGAGCTCGCTCGCCTGCCTCGCCAGGCGGAAAGGTAGCCATGAAAGTCGCCAGAGCCGGTAAAGCGCGAGGTTGCTCCAGGGCGACTTGAGCCAACTCCCGACTGGGGAGCCGATTCAGGTCTGCCGTCTTGACCAGTTTCAAAACCTGGGCACGACTCTCTTCGCTAGCAGACTGGAGAACCGGTAACAGAGTCTTCACGTGACCCAGCCTTCGGGCCAAATGGTCAGACCCTTTTAGGACCTGCAGTTCGTCGCCGACTTCCTCCAGGTGGGGGGCGAAGTTCCGCACCTGAGACCAGGCCTCCCCACCTTGGAACGCGTCCAGAATAAAGTCGAGAGCGGGCTGATTCCGCCGCTCATCCTTCTCATCTTGAAGCTTCTGGTCGACCTCTTGAATCACCGCCCCCGGGAGCCTGGACTCCTTCACTGCCTGCTCGATCGTTTGGCGCGACGTAGCCCAGTCGAGAAGGTCATCCGGTTGCTGGGTCAACTCGGTGCGGATGCGGTCTGCAAAATCCGCCTGACGTCTGAAGAACTCCACCTCTTCAGGAGTGACCCTACCCTGAGGATCCTCCATCACCTGATCCACAAAGTCTCTCCATTGGGGTCGACTCAGGCAGTGACCGGCCAAATGGGCAAAGCGAACCCTCTGCTCAAGCCCCCAGGCCTGGACGTCAAGCCCCTCGGTGGGATTGCCGAGCAGATCGATCAGGTCTTCCCAACTGTGTCCAAAGTGAGTTTCGAAATGACCCGTCGTCTGGCCCAATTCCTTCACCAGCTGCCCATACAGACGCTCCCCCTCGGGGGTGGCCTGGTCCCGAAATCCCTGGCGCTTGAGCCAGCCCGAGGCAGCTTTGGTCAGAATCTGCTTGGCCCAGCGGGCCAAAGACTCCGACTCAGGAAAAGGAGCCGGCATCGATTCTTGAAAGGGGATGTCAGCAGGACAGAATTCTTCGAACAGGGAGACCACGGTCTCCGCGCCCAGGGGAAGATCGTTGGCTAACCCAAGGGCGAGGCACTGGACCTGCTCGAGAGAGAGAGCCTTCTGCTCCAGGAGTCGTTCGACCACCGGCCCCTGACTTTCGGGGTGCTCTCGCACCAAAGCTCCAAGCCAGGGCCCAAAGGCGGGTATAACGGCCACCTCGGCCACCGCGTCGGGGTTGTCCCCAGCCAGACGGTCCACCAGACCGACCAGGAGTTCCACCCCATCTGCGTGGTCGAGACGCGAACCTCGTCCAACCAGTTCGGCCGGTAGCGAGCCAAGTTGAGACTTCATCGGGTCAAGCCTCTCAGCCAGTTCGGGGCGGGCCAGAATCTCGTTGAGAACATACAGTTCGCGCAGGTCTCCGTCGGGGTCAGCTCGCTCGACCAGCTCCTCGGTCAGGCTCCTCAACTCGCCGCTGGAGAGGAACTTTAAAGCCTCAACTTCCGGTCGAACGGGAAGGTCCCGCTTTTCCAGCTTGTGACTGGCAAACAGCTTGATC
Organism: uncultured Burkholderiales bacterium; assembly: GCA_964423525.1. Lineage (GTDB taxonomy): Bacteria > Vulcanimicrobiota > Xenobia > Xenobiales > JADMJV01 > CAYRFU01. The sequence goes on from CAYRFU010000141.1 coordinate 3,609, forward strand.
GGCCGCGCTCCTTCCAGCAAGGTCTGGACGGTCAGACTGGGTGGGCTCACCAGCTCAACCTGACCGGCTTTCCAGCGAACCTGGTCGGGATGGCGGCGGAACAGCCCCGGGTCGAGTTCGGTCCTTTGCCGAAGAAACTCGAGCCCCTGTTGAGCCAGAGCTTCAAAGGCAGCGGCCAGGACGGGGTCAACAGCTGCATAGCTGAGAGGAGCGCACCAGTCGACCTGGGGTCGACCAGGCTCCTCCAATAACCTGGTCGCCTCTCGTCGGGAAGCCCCCAGAGCCATAGGTCTCTTGACTCTCTCCAAGGCGCCGGCCGTCAGCTCCACGGCCGTGCGTAAGACCTCCTCCGTGACCGGTTGGGTAGCCAGTCGAGACAAAGCCTGCTCGATTTCTTCAAAGTGGGGATCAAGACCCTGGGCGATGAGGCGGGAAGCTTTTTTCAGATAGGCTGTGGGCTGGTGATGATCACCCTGGCCACGGACTTTGTCGTCGACCATCCCGCTGCTCCCATCCTCTGGATAGTAAAGGGCAAAGATATCGTCGGAGCCCGTGGTCCGTTCGAGATAGCGAACTTCTTTAGCGTGGTTCTTGATATGGTTGACCAACTCGGCTGCTCCCTGACCCGAAATCTCGGCCGTCAAGCGCCGATAGCGACGGGCTTCGTCGCCGTAGTCGCGAACCTGGCGGTGGTAGTGACCCAGGTCCTCCAATAAGACAGGCTGCTCCAGCCTTTTAGGTGGGTCGTAGTCGAAGCTCTCGGATTTGACCTGAGAGAGCCCTCCTCCGCATCCGAGCGAACGGGCCAGGCTTTCGAGCTTTCGCTGGCTCTCGCCCAGTCCCACCTCTTCCGGAACCTCAATCATCAAGCTAGCCACCGAGTCGGCTTTACCGGGGCGCTCGATCTCAACTCGTCCGGGTGCCGTCTGGAATCGAATGTTCACCCTCTTGCCAACCAGGTGGTTGGGCAGGTAATACTCCATCCCTTCCAGGGTGGAAAAAGTCATAGAGCCGGGCATGGAAAGACTCTATTAAGCTCCCCCGAAACTATGCTGAAAGCCGATCAAGAGTCACGTCGCCGATGACGATTGAGTCTGGCTCGATTTCGAAATTCAGAACCTCGAGTTCCTCCTCGAGACCAAGCTGTTGGCGAAGGAAGAGCTCCTTGATCTGATCGGGAGGCGTGCCCCGGCGAACCTGATCTAGCCAACCCTGATAGACCTTCCCCGCCTCCCTCGCGTCTTCCACCTGCTCGAGGGCGTAGCTGAGTAGGTCGGCCGACTGGTCGAGAGCTTCGGGTCCCAGATTGTTGGCTGCCAGAAACCAAAAGACTTCCGGCTTCATCCACCGGTCCTGAGCCTCGAGGAGGCTGGCAAAACGGGGACATCCCAATTGAGAAAGTTTCTCCCCGGCCTGGTCTGCCCAGGCCTCACGCTGCTCCCAGAGGTTGACACGCTCTCGCCACTCTTGGGAGATGTCGACCACTTGCTGAGCACCATCGGCCTCCCGTAACCGGCCCTCTAACTGCTCTCCATAGGCTTGCCGAACCGCCTCTCTCAGACGGAACTCGCCGATGTCGCGATGAACGGTCAAGGCCGGTAAAGTCGCCACCAAATCCGGGAGAAGCTGGCGATGTCCCCGTCTCCACAGAACCTCAGCGCTCACCAACCCTTCCCGAGTGAGATGAGCCCCCTGGACCAAGTCTTGCTTGACCCGCTGCTCGAGTTCCTCGAGGTTCCAATCGTCTCGTTGCGCCAAGGCCTGTAAATGGACCTCAGCGGCCGAGTCTTTCTCGAGCTGAGCGGTCCGAAAGAGGGTGCGGGTTGGAGTCCCTGATGGGGGATCTTCGAGATAGGCCAGGCGAACCTTAGAGAGATCGGAGCCGAGCTTCCCGGCCGGAGCCTGCTCGAGAACGGGCTCTAGCAACGACACTAGGTCTGTTTCCACTTTCTCCTCTTTCAGCAAGAACGGGAGGGCCTTCCAACCGTAATGAGAGTCCGAAACGCGGCCCGACTCAATTCCTTCCTTCAGCCATCCGAGAAAGGTCGACCGAGGCACCTCCTCCTGAAGAAAGCTAAGGAGCGGACTACCCATCGCCTTAGTGACAACTTCGTAGCTGTGAGCAGAGTCTTTCAAGATCTTGAGAGCGAAGCCGTCACTCAGGCCGCTGCCGGTCAGGACTTCTCTGGCTTGAGGCAACAGGCATTCGAAATAGAACCGACCGACCGAGTTGTCCTCGGGTCTTGGCCCATCAGGGTCCGCCAGCTGTTCGGCCATCCATCTCAAATCCTCCAAAGAAAACTCTCCGCCGCCTTTCTTAAAGGCCTCTAAAGCCAGAAAGCTATCGTAATGGGGGCTTCTTTTGACCGCCTCTACCACCTTGGGGGCGAGCACCGGGTGTTGAGCTAAAGCTCCACACCAAAGACGGGCCGCTTGGCGTCGTGGCTGCGAAGGGGAATTCAACCAATCGGTGAGGGTGTTCTCCACAAACTCTTCGGCTCTATCGGGGAAAAGCTCCAAAAGTGCCCGTCCATACCGTCCGCTAACGTAGCCGTCTCTCGACAGTTCAAGAGAACGAGCTTCCAGCTCCTCGAAGAGACCAAAGAGACTCGGTTGAAGGTGGCCCAGGATCTCTCGGAGGGCCGGCTCCTGGGCGGCAAGCTCCAGGACTTTGGCTACCTTTTCGACCGTCCTCTCTTGAGGGTTAGCCGTCACCATTTCGACGATTTCGCTGACCAACTCGCCAGCTAACTCGGGCTGACCCCGAAGCTCCTCAAGAGCCCGAAAGCTCTCGAGACGGTCTAGCCAAAAGCTCTCGAGACGGTCTAGCAGGCTCTCGGCAGCCACGGACAGGGTGGGTGGACGCGTCTGTCCGTCGATCACCCCGTTTCGGATCGGCACTCCCTGACGCGAGAGAGCCAGCAGGTCCTGTTCTCCTCGGATATCGATCCGTCCAGTCTCGAGCCAACTCTCTAGCTTGGACTGGAGGCCCTCGATCATCGCTTCTCGGACGGCCGGCTCCTCCCGCCATCTGAGTCCTGGCTCGGGTCGCTCGTGGCGGTCTTGCAAAGCTCCCAGGAGATGGAAGAGAGGTCGCAGTGTCTCATCCGGAATACGACGACCTGTGGTGATCTGGTCGACCAGTTCTAGAGTCTCCAGGAACGGTTCCGAATCGATGGTGCTCCCGGACCAACTCTCAATGCCTCTTCGCAAGTTATGAAGCTTTTGGTCACACTCAGCCAGGTTGGGGGCCGGGGGATGGGGGGAAGGAGCAGCCCATCGCTGCCAGGGTCGGGATTCGAGTTGCACAATTCGCATGGCGAGAGGGTAGCGCGAGGATATGAAAACAGGCTTAAACCGTCGACTGGTGAAGCCTGGAAGATGCGACTGATCAGGCTGCTGACCATCCTGCTGCTGGCGGGGTGCCGGGTGACTCCCGAGGAGACGCCCATGGTAAACTATGAGAACCAACCGCTCAAGGCCCAAGTCTTTGTTGAAAAAGACCAGAAAAAGAACGAATCAGCCAGGAGGACGAAGGCTAGGCAGTTCAAGTCGGAAAGCATAGCCATCGTCTTCCACCCGAACCGCGCCTGAAAGGCTCAGAAGTCTTAACATCGAGACATTGTCGCTGTGGACCCAGGCTCGCAAGGTCTCCATCCCCCGTTGGGCGGCCAACCTGCCCAAAAGCCTTAGCAAATGGCTCCCTAGGCCTAACCTCTGATAGTGATCTATCACGGTGATAGCGAGTTCCCCGACGGTGGGTTCCTCTTGACTGAGACGGATGCAGCGAGCGACGCCCACAGTCTCTGCAGTTGGGGTCAGTGCCACCAGAGCGAGGTGATCGACCTGGTCCACCTGGGTGAGGTCATCGAGTTCGCTATCGCTTAGGCTCTTGACGGGCCGAAAGAAGCGGAAATAGAGAGATTGTTGAGATAAACGCTCAATACCGATCTTCAGAGCGGGTTTGTCGTGCGGACCGAGGAGACGCACGAGAATGGAACGGCCGTCCTTCAAATACAACTGCTCCTCCCAGGAGAGAGCGCCGCTACCCCTCCCCGAGTCGCAAGTTGGATTTTTTTCCATGGCGACCATATTATGCCTGGACCCTGGTTCCAGGTCAATGGCCCATAGGTGTAGTTGACTACTGATCAGGATAGAGCGAGGCTATCTGAGAAGCATACTTCTCTTTGATCACGCGCCGTTTCACGCTCAACTTGGGAGTGAGCTCTCCCCCTTCTTGGGTCAGTTCGGCCGGCAAAAGAGCGACCTTCTTGACCTGCTCGTAAGCAGAGAAATTGGAACACGTCCGCTGACACTCGCCCATCAAAAAATCGACCAGGGCCGACTCTTTGATCAAAGCGTCGGGCTCCCCATTCAGCCCTTGTTCCTTAAGCCAGGCCTCTAAAGACGCAAAGCTTGGCACGAGAAGAGCGGTAATGTATTTGCGATCGTCTCCGATCAGAACGGCCTGCTCGATGTAAGGACTGCTTTTCATGGCTTGCTCGATCGGTTGAGGGGCCACATTCTTGCCGTTCGACATGACCAGGATCTCTTTCTTACGGTCGGTGATCTTGAGGTAGTTCTCATCATCGAGCTGCCCGATATCCCCGGTAGCGAACCAACCCTCCTGGTCGATCACTTCGGCCGTAGCATCGACTTTTCCGAAGTAGCCGAGCATCACGTTCGGCCCTTTGGCCAGGATCTCGCCATCGTCGGCTATCTTGACCTCGACGTGTTTCACGGCTGTCCCCACGGTGCCGATCTTGGGTCGGTCGATGGGGTTAAAACAGATCGCCGGACTTGTTTCTGTGAGCCCGTAACCCTCGCTCAAGTTGAGACCCGCGTGCAAGAAGAACTCAGCCACATCAGACCGGAGAGGCGCGCCCCCGGAAACCAATAGGTGCACCCGTCCACCCAGGGCCTGGTGAATCTTGCCCAGGGCCAGCTTGTGAGCGGCGGCGTAAGCCAGCTTCAACCACTTCGGGACAGAGCCTCGACAGCGAGCCTCGAAATGCTTGCGTCCCACATCTAAAGCGGAATGGAAGATCTTCTGCTTGAGAGCTGAACCGGCTTCGACCTTGGCCATCACGCCGGCGTGGATCTTTTCATAGAGACGGGGAACAGCCGGCACGATATGAGGCTCGACTAGAAGAATGTCGTCTTTAACGGTGTTGACACTCTCGGCGTAGCAGATGGTCACTCCGGCCCCCAGCATCCCGTAGAAGATAAATCGCTCGAAGACGTGCGAAAGGGGAAGAAGGGAAAGTTGAACCCAACCAGACTCGACGCCGATATCGGCAAGGACAGCTCCAGCGTTCGAGATGAAGTTGCCGTGCATGAGCATCGCCCCTTTAGGCTGACCGGTCGTGCCAGAGGTGTAAACCAGGCTACAAACATCACAAACATCGATCGCCTCTTGTCGTTTTTCGAGTTCAGCCTCATGCTCGCTGAGCTTGTCGGCTCCAAATTGGAGAAACTCGTCCCAGCTCCAAAGCTTCTTGTCAGATTGATGTCCTTCGGTGCCGGCAATCATGACGATATGTTCTAACGCATCGGCCTTGGCGGCCACCAATTTCTCGGCGTTCTCCTGGTCGTTCACGACCACTAACCGAGAACCGGAATCGTTTAGGATGAACTCGGCTGCCTCAGCCAAGAGGGTGGGATAGATAGGAACGTTCACCCCGGCAGCCTGCATAATGCCGATGTCGGTCAGGGCCCACTCTGGTCGGTTGGTCGACATCAAAGCTACGCGGTCTTTCGGCTCGATGCCCAGGGCCACCAGGGCAGCTCCAAACTGACGGGCCACATCATAGCTTTCCTGATAAGTGCGATAACGGTAAGCACCGCCTTCTTTCCAGCCCAAAAAGTTCAGCTGACCGTAGTCACTGGCAGACTTCTTCATCAGGGCTGGCAGGGTCGTGACGGGGGCCGACTTGGCCCATTCTCGGAGGGGCGCGGGATCGTAGTGAGAGGCAAAAACGGATGACATCCGTGTACAGTTCTCCGCCGTCTCTTTCCTTCCTACGTTACCTCAGAGGTTCTCTCACAACTGCAAACGGCATGCCGGGGAGGCGTAGCCGGGACCACCCTGTTCAGCCCGGAGGAGAACTTCGTCGCAGTCGAGGCGATACTCGCTGCTCACTCCCCGAAAAGTGTTATCGCCAGTGACAGGCAGATTGGTCACCATCCCGGCTACCCGAGCCATCACCTTTCCCTGAGGAGTCACCAGCACCTGGCCCTCGCCAACTTGAACGGCATGGTTGGCTGGCTTACCAGAGCCCTGTTGTAGGTCACCTGAATCGCACGCTGGCGGTGGCCGACATCTGCGGTCGCCATCGAGCTTTAAGGGTTGGTTAAGTCCAGCCGATCTACGGTGCCACCAAGATTCATCGCGCCTCCAGGATCGGGCTTCCGATCCTGGCGACCCAGTCATCCAGATATCTTGAGGAGCTGGAGCAGGAGGAACGTCGTCACCAGGAAGAGGTGACCCGCGAAAAAGTCAAGCTGGGCGGAACGCTCGGCTTGCTAGCGGGTGGCACGGCGGCTTACGTCTCAAGCCAACTCTTTTTAGCGTCGCTTTTTCCGACCCTTAGCCCGACCAGTCTAGGAAGGGCTCTGGCCCTGGTCGGGGGGATAGCTGGCTACGGTATCGGGGCCGGCCTGATGGGAGCAGCACTCGGTCGCGAGTTGTCAGGCGACAGCGTCCGGCCGTTCGCGCTTACCATGGGCTCTACTCTCGGGGCGGTGGGGGCGAGTCTGGCTAGCGGTCTTGCCACACGTGACCCTGGATTGGTCGCTATGAGCTTCCTGGCCGGCGGTTTCACCGGCAGCCTGGTCGGGGCTCAGCTCCAAGAAACGGCTTTCCCGGCCCGAGCCAGCGACGAGTTGACTCCGGCCGACCAGGCCTGGATCAAAGAGCACAGCTGGGAGCCCTTTTCTAAGCGCTCTATAGGAATCGGATTGGGCGCCGGCGGAGTGACTCTGCTGGGAGCCGGCTCCTTTGGCCTGGCCTCACTGGGCCTAGCCGCCGGGGTCGGTGTCGGCAGCTTCGCTCTGGCCCATCTAACCAGGCCGCCCGACCGCCATCGAGTGGAGCAGCTGGAGTCGGCTATCGGGAGCGCTCACTCAATGAACGCTCTGGCCTCGGAACGACAGGATAAGATCGACTCCTGGCCCAAGAAATCTCTCGATTGGGCAGCTACCTTTTTAAGGAGCCCACCGGTCTCCCCTACGACCAGGAACTGGAGAGGACCCTGGAATCGGCCGAGACGGACGACCCGTTCCAGCGGATGCGAGCCTATCGCAGTCTGGTGGGCATGCACGACTACGCCGTTAGCGAGCTTGGCCTCAAGAACTCTCCTGAAGCTCGTTCGGGCTGGTCGCGCGTGGCTAGTCTGGCCTCTAGCTACGACTCGGTAGCCGGCTTGGCTGAAAACAGCCAGGACCGTGTCAAGCGGCTGACCGGGGCACTGCCACCAAGCCTCAAGCCGCTCCCGACCTACAGGCGTCTAACACCCATCCGCCACGACGGCTCGGCTGACCAGATTCACCGCTTGGCGGACGCTCTTGATGATGTCACCCTTCGGGATCTCAAAGTGGAAGAGGACCGAATCACCGTCGGAGACTGGACCGTCCCCGTCTCGGACTAGGCTAGAAAAGGAGGTGGTGGACCCACTTCCCTTTGCGAGCTGGCTCATCTTGATAGACTGAGCCAGGCCGGAGGGCTCAGTCGAAATCCCCATGTCCGTTGGGCCTTCAGCCAAAACGGTCTGCTGTTTGTGAACGGAGAGGCCTTTGATCTGGAACCTGCCCTGGCCAACCAACTGGTAGAGGCTGAAGCCGTGAATAGCGAAAAATTTCCGCGCGACCTGTTACTGGAGCTCACCAATCGTGGCTACCTCGAATTTCCCGAAGATTAAAGCCCAGTTCACAAAAAATTCATCAACCGACCTGCTCCTTAGAGAGCCACCAGATCACCGATTTCGAAGACCAGGTCGGCTTCGAAACCAAATTTCCAGTGCGCAGCCAAGAGCGGGAGTTCTGGCACCTTTGGAAAGTTACCGAGGTGGTGCCGGGTCAGAAAATCGCCTATCATTGGGACTATGATGGCTACCCTGGTCATTCCTGGGTCACCTGGGAGCTAACGCCGACCAAAGCGGGCACTCAACGGACTCTCACCCACAGCGGGGTGGAAACCTTTCCCGGAGACGTCCCCGAGTTTTCTCGCCAAGCGTGTCAGGGGGGGGTGGACTGACGTTCTCAACGACCGGCTTAAGAAATTCCTCAGTTAGACCGGCCGTTGCTCGGGTCGTATTCCCCCAGGTCGAGCACAATGTAGGAGCCGCTGCGCTCATCTTTCTCGAGACTCACCACCCCGTGCTTTTCAGCGTCTTCCAGCAACTTCGAAAAGGTTCGATAACCAAAGTAGGCCATGTCGAAGGTGGGTCGCAAACGCTTCATCATCTGCTTGACCATCGAACTCCACAACACTTCTTTGTTTTGACGCTGAAGGGCGAAGACAGCGTCTTCTAGGAGCACAAACACGTCCTGCTTCTTCTTGGGAAGGTTGTCGAGATGAGTACTGACTCGCACGTCTCGAATCAGGTCTTCGTAGAAGATGAACTCGTCACAGTTATCCACCAAAAGACTCGAGGTCGAGTTTTTGACCCCAATGCCAATCACGTTCTTGTTGTTCTCACGCAACTTCGAGACCAGGGGGGAGAAGTCACTGTCGCCTGAGGCGATCACGAAAAGATCGATGTGGGCGCGAGTGTAACAGAGGTCGAGGGCATCGACCACCATTCGGATATCGGCCGAATTCTTGCCTCCTATAGCTCGCTGGGGGATATCGAACATCTCGATGGCCGCTTCGTGAAAGGACTTCTTATAATCAGCGTAGCCGGACCAATCGCAGTAAGCTCGCCGAAAAAGAATGCGGCCTCTCTCTAGCAGGCGCTTCATCAAAAGGTCGATATCGAAGCGCTCATAGCCTGATTGGCGAACGCCAATAGCGAGGTTGTCGAAATCGATAAAAAGCGCAAGATTCGCTTCGTCTGTGCGGTGATTGGCCAACGGTTTGGTCTAATTGAGGGAAAACAACAGCCATCCCTCTTCGCCCAGGGAAAAACGGGCTTTGCCTACCTGGTGACCGGCGCGCAAGAGCGGACAACATACCGTCCGAGCTGTGATAAGCTCAGGCGGTCCCAATCGTAGTCGCTCTCCGCTGCCGACCACCAGTTCGCGCAATTTTCCCAGAAAGCAGGACTCTCCCAACTGGTAGTACTGGCGTTGCATCAAAAGCTTCAGCTCCGGATGCACCGTGACCCATAGCTGATCAGGCTGGCTCCAGAGAATGGACCGACAGAACGCGTCGTAGGTCGACATAGGTGTTCGCAAGTCGACCGGCATCGTCCTACCGTCCAGTTCTGCAGTTCGGTTCATTCCGCTTCCTTCGTGATGATTTCCGTCGCCAATCTAGACGGTCTCACGTATCGAATGTGTGAACAGATTGTTAACGCCCTGACAACGGTAACAACTTGTTCAAATCCTGTTCATATTGTAAACCCGGTCCCCATCTCCAGGATCCTTTTATACAAGATGCTTATCGGCAAGTCTAAACCTCGATGTTACGAGCCGGTCAAAGCCGAGGATCGACCGTTTCCCCCTCTAGAGCGAGCAGGCCAGCCACACACTGATGGTAACCCTTCCCCACCCTAGGCGCAGACCTGATTCCGTCCCTTCTTCTTAGCCCGATAAAGGGCTTTGTCGGCCTCCTTCAAGACCTGTTGTGGGGTCTGACCGGGCTCAGGACTGGCGACGCCGATGCTAATGGTCACAGAAACCGACTTGCGAGGACCTTTCTGGGGGGAAGGAGTCTTGGGCTTTTGGCGAGGCCGGTCGGTGCTTCGCAAAACTAGAGGGGAACGGGCGATCGATTCGCGGAGAGCCTCAAGAGCGTCGATGATGTCGTCAGCCTCTTTCCCAGGAAAAAGAACCGTGAACTCCTCACCCCCGTAGCGAAAAGGCCGACCTCCGCCTGAGACCCGCATCATCCGAGCTGCCACCAAGCGAAGAACATGGTCGCCGACGTCGTGACCGTGCTTGTCGTTGAACTTCTTGAAATGATCGACGTCAAGCATCGCGATAGAGTAGCGAGAACCGAGTTCCTTCATCTCCTCGTTGAGGGCCCGTCGCCCGGGCAGCTCCGTCAACTCGTCGATGTAGGCCATGCCGTAAGAAAGGCGAATCACGGCGACCGCCAGCACCACTCCGCAGAAAAGAAACATGGCTCGCTGCTCGTAAACCGTTAGGGGAGCATAGAGGGCCACGACGGCACCTCCGAAACTGGCCACCAGACCCCACTCCAGAGGATTACGAATCTTAAAGTAACGTCCCATCAGAAGGAGGGTAGAGACTCCCGTCACCAACCACCCAAGCTGGTGCTCGTAGGGCTCAAGAATAGCGTAATTTTGGGGCTCGAGAAGCCACTGACCCAAAGCCAGCTGACTCATCAGCCAGGCTAACCCCAAAAGGCCTGAGACCGAGTCAAGAGAGCGGTCCTCGAAGAAAGCCATGAAGGTCAGGTTGAGAGGAACCAGCAAGGTCAAAAGGACCATTAACTCAGGCGTGGGAGAGCTCAAACAAGTTAATGTTGCTGCCAGAAAGGCGACCGTAAAGAGAACCCGAGAGCGACGGAAATACCAACCCAATATCGCAGCCAAGCTGAAAGCAGCGTAAGGCAACCAAGCCAACGCCATAAAGACGGCGCCCGGGAGAAGGGCCAGTCTCTCCTGAAGCAAGAAAAGACCGAGCCACACCAGAAGCGGCAGTATCAGGGGAGCGAGAATCCGACGCAGCATCTTTATATTTTTTCAACATGCTTTGTTCGGGTCCTGTTCGACGGGCAAACCCAGATAACCGCCGAATCGGGCTTTCGTGTGTATCGCTTTATTGGCCATCGACAGCCACCCGCGCTTTCCGCTCGTCGTGGCCGCTAACCGAGATGAGTTTCTGGCCCGGCCCACCGAACCGATGCACTGGTGGCCAGAAGGTTTTCTAGCCGGTCGGGATGTCCAAGCGGGTGGCACCTGGCTGGGGCTCCGAGCTAACGGCCATCTGGCTCTTTTGACCAACTTCCGCGAAATCCCCGCCGGCCAAAGAGCGCGTTCGAGAGGCCACCTCGTCACGGACTACCTGAGGGGCGACCTCCAGATAAAAGGCCACCTCTTTGCGGGTTTCAGCCTGATCTATGGGCGAGGCCAAAACCTGACCTATTCCTCCAACCGGGGCCCCCAAGCGATACGTTTGAATCAGGGAGTCCACGGTCTCTCCAACGGACTCCTCAACGAACCCTGGCCCAAAGTCGAACGAGGCAAGGTCTTGTTGAAAAACGCCCTGGCAAACCTCACTCCCGAGGCTCTTTTCGCCGTCCTGAGAGACGAACAGACACCTCCCGATGAAGCCCTCCCCAACACCGGCGTCGGCCGGTCTCTGGAGAGGGTTCTCGCCACCATTTTTATCCCACCCCAGAACGGCTACGGCTCTCGTTGCGGGACGGTCATCCTAAGAGATCTAGACGGCTCTTTTCGGGTTTGGGAGCGTGACTATCAGTCGGGTCAAACCCGACGCTTTAAAACGTGTCAGCCTTCTCAAGGTGATCCATGACGTCGGCAAAATTCTCGCCGTGCTTCACCTCTGCCTGGGTGACCCGAGCTTTCCGTTCCTGGGCTTTGCGCAGTTCGATGCCCCCGCCATTGAGGTCGAGCGAAAGGTCGGCGGTGAGCCGGGGTTGAGGTCGGTTGCGGTTTCATGACTTCTCATTTCCCCTCCTGCCAGCCAGAAGTTAACACGCCGGCCTTAAAAAAGGATTAAGTCTCCCCCAGGATGGACCAGATCGCCTACCAAACCGACGCGGGACACGGGCGAATCGCCGACTACCTACCCGGTTCTTTCGCCCCCAACAGCCTTCCGACCGTCGGCCCCCCGCTCCACCAACTCAACCAAAACGTCACTACCATTCGCTGGTCGCCCGACGGGAAAAGTCTCAAACTCGACCTAGACCCTCCCGCCGGGGATATCAGCATCGCCGTTTGCAATCCTGACTTTAGTGATATCCGCTACCTGACGAGCGTCGCCTTTCGGGACGACGACGCCGACTGGGGACCGTAGTTTAGAAAGACCCGGCGCCGGGGAAAAGTCGAGCCATGCCGATTTATGAGTATGGATGTTATTCATGCCGCAAGAGAGTGTCCGTCTTCTTTCGCACCCTGGCCAGGGCAGAGAAGGAAGAGCCCGTCTGTCCCAACTGCGACTCGAAAGAGCTGAAGCGTTTGGTCTCGAGAGTGTCCACCTTGAAGTCGGAAGAGAGCCGGCTAGAAAGTTTGGCCGATCCCAGCAACCTGGCCGGTTTGGAGTCGGGGGATCCCAAGCAACTGGCCCGATGGATGCGCACCATGAGTAGCGAGATGGGTGAGGAACTTCCGGGCGAATTCGACGAGATGGTGGACCGACTCGAGTCCGGTGAGGACCCCGAGTCGATCGAGGCCTCGATGGCGGGCTCCGGTTCAGGCTCAAGCCAATATCCCGATTGGAACCCCAGCTAACTGGTCAACCTTCAAGGCGCCCCCTTTGACCACCACTCTTCGTTCCTGAGGGGAGCGGCCCTGGCGCCTGCCAGAATCCGGGAGACATTGTGGTCGGGCGCTTCTAACCTTTGTGCCGAGAACGGCCAAGAAGTTTGCTTCAGGGACCTTGGAGACCTGGGCCAGTTTGACCAGTTGAATCGAGACTGGAACGGTCCCCTCTTGACCCTGGGTGGAGACCACTCGATCAGTCTTCCCCTCATCCGGGCGGCCAGCCAGCAGTTTCCCAACCTGACCGTGGTTCAGTTTGACGCTCACCCTGATCTTTATCCGGAGTTCGAAGGAAGCCGCGATTCTCACGCCTGCCCTTTCGCCCGGATGCTCGAAGAGGGTCTGGCCAATCTCATTCAGCTGGGCATTCGCACCGAGAATCCAACCCAAAAAGCGGTGGCCGAGCGCTATCAGGTGGCCCGAGCTTTACCGAGAAACCTAGAAGGACCCCTATACCTATCGGTGGACCTCGACGTGCTGGACCCCGCCTTTGCTCCTGGCGTCTCCCATCACGAACCGGGCGGTTGGAGCACCCGCGAGTTGTTGACGGTTCTCCAAAACTTACCCCGCCAGGTGGTCGGGGCCGACCTGGTGGAGTACAATCCCGTCCGGGATCCGGTAGGAATCACAGCCGCAGTCGGGGCCAAATTGGTCAAAGAGCTTCTCGCCCTCCTCATCGAGTCTCGCCCGTCTGCACCTTCCACAAGTTAGCGTAGGTGCCGCCCAGAGCGAGGAGTTGTTCGTGGGTGCCTCGCTCGCTGGGAGCGCCCTGGTCTAATACGATGATTTCGTGAGCCTTGCGCACGGTCGACAGGCGATGAGCGATGCAAAAGACGGTGCGGTCTTGGGAGACCACCTCCAGAGATTTCTGAATGGCGGCTTCGGTTTCATTGTCGACGGCGCTGGTCGCCTCGTCCAAGATCAGGATGAGAGGGTCTTTGAGGACAGCTCTGGCGATGCTGATACGCTGACGCTGACCTCCCGACAACTTCTGCCCTCGCTCACCCACCGGGGTGTCGTAGCCCTGAGGCAGGGCTGTGATAAAGTCGTGAGCCTCAGCCAGGCGCGCCGCCTCCTCGT
>CAYRFU010000142.1:0-17285 GCA_964423525.1 uncultured Burkholderiales bacterium
CCGTGTTATAACCCTTCTTCCTCGGCCAGTCGAATGTCAACAGGCCCTCTAGTCGGACTGACAGATAGACCGAACGGCCTGGCGGTATTCTTCTTGGAGCGCTCGCTGGCGAGAAGTCCACTGGAATTTTTCGGCCACCTCGTCCTCCAGTTCTTCCCATCCTCGGAGGATGGCAAAGATCCAGGCCAGGTCTCTCTCGCTTTCCCAGTCAACACGGCTTCTGCTCACGGCTTCAGCCACAGAATGAAGGCCTCTGGCTAACTTCTCGGCTCGCTGCTCGAGTTCGTTGTTGCGGACCCGAAGCTGCTCCAACTCCTTTTTGTGGTTGGTCACGAGTCGAGCGGTGGCGCGTTGCTGGCGCCGCTGACCCTGGGCGTGGCGGAGAAGGCCGAATTCGATCTCGGAATAGGCCTGCGGGTCTCGCTCCATGATCGATTGAATCTGACGGAGCTTCTCTTCAGAAAGAATCACGGCTCGCACCCTTCCTCGTTGATATTGATTCAATACCGTTGGGCCGAGGGTGGTTCCTGTGCGGATAAGAAAAAAGCGGCCCCGAAGGACCGCTCTTCTCAAGCTACCTGGCCTTTCAGGCGGGTGAGAGTTCTTTAATTCGGCTCCAGTCAGCGCAGGGCAAGTTACGCTTCTTATCACGGGCGCACTCGATAAGAAAGTCAGCCATGTGGTTGACAGCCCACCCGAAGTGGGCGTCTTTGAGTGACTTGTAATCCATGTCGCAGACGTAGTTGGTGATGTCGATGGCGTAGACCACGTCGTCTTTGACGGCAAACTCGAGAGCGTTCATGTCATAGCCCAGCACCTCGTTGAACATCAGACTGTATTCTTCAGCTTTGCGGGCATGCTCGGGATTGAGGACGGAAAGGTCCTGCACGTATTCACCCATTCCCATAGGACGAGGGATGTAGCGAATGGCTCGCGCGTGCTTTCTCCCGATGCAAAGGCAACGGATGTAGTCGTCCCAGTCGATGAACTCTTGGAGAGTCATGGTCAGGTCACCGGACTGCTCATAGACCTCTACCGCCTGTTCCACCGAGGTGATCTTGGTGACGTTCTTCCAGCCGCCTCCAAAGGCCGGCTTCATGATGCAGGGGAGGCCGACTTCTTGAATCCGCAGACCCCAGTCGATAGGCCACAGGTTGCGGAGCGATTTGGCGTTGATATCGGCGATGTAAGCTTTGTTAGGAAGCACCACAGTCTTGGGAACGGGGATTCCCATCCGTTGAGCCAGGCTGTAGCCAAAGAATTTGTCATCGACGTTCATCCAGAAGGGATTGTTGACGATATAGGTCCCTTGCATAGAAGCTTGCTTCAGGTAAACCTGGTAGTAGGGCACTTCGTGAGAGATCCGGTCCATGATCACATCGTAGGGGCAGGGTTCGCTGAGACTGGTCCCTCCTACATGGAGGAATTCGGCCGAGCCTTCCCCCTCTTTATCGTTGATAGCTGCGACCACGGCTTCGGGAAAAGATTCTTCCCGGCCGCGCATGACTCCGATCTTCATAACGGTCCTCTTTCTGTGGTTCGATCCTGGTGTTTTGCGAACGGCTGTACGCATTGTGTATATTTCGTGGCCAACAGGAGTCTAAACCCCCTCGGAGTCTTCCTTTTGCTCTTCAGGCTGACGGATTTCTTCGACGAAACCGGCCAGTTGGCTGAGGATGTCCTGGTTGAGTTTGCCCTCACTGAGGCTATCTCGATCAATATGAACCACGAGATCCCCGCCCTCGTGGCCGGCTTGTCGGGCCACTTCTCTTCGGCGCTCGGCCAGGGCTGCGGCTAAACGTTTGGCCACACGGACCTGGAAGTCGTCCGGCTCGTCGCCTTGAATGCGAGGGTCGTTGGCCAGCCAGCTGGCCACCAGGGCGTCGAAGTCAGGTTCTTGCTCGTCCATGGTGACCGTTTGCCCGACCCCACGGGCTCTAAAACGCAAAAAAGGCAGCCCCGAGGCCGCCTTTTCCGAAACTTGTCGAAACTTTAGGCGAAAGCGCCACCCAGCAAACCGGTTCCAGCCATCCGAAAGGACAGAGCGAGCTCTCCGCCACCACCGAAGGGGTTCTGGCCACCAAAACCAGGATTGCCGCAGCTCATGCAGCCTCGGTTGCATCCGCCTTGCTGACCGCCGCTGAGGGCGTTGAGGGCCATTTTCAGGCCTTTGACCAGTTGGGTCCTCGGGTTGTTTCTGCAACCGCCGCATCGCTGTCCGCCGAGAGCGTTGGGGCCGCCAGCCACCCTGGTGTTACCGGAGTTGATGATGTTGATGTTGATGGGGTTTTCCGACTTCTTGACTTTACCCATTGATGAGGTCTCCTTCATGGTGAGTTGTTAGGTTTATTGTAGGAATCCAGGAGGTCTGAGGGTAGGTCAAATTCGTGCAAAAATGTTAACAACGTTAAAGCCTTGTAAACAGATTCTAGAACAGCGTTTACATTTCAAGAAAGAGCTGTTGGAGTTGACGAGCGGCCTCGGGAACCCGGGTGGTGGGTCGAACCAGCGGGTCCGAGTGAACCTCATAGATCCGTCCCTCTTTCACGGCCCGAAGTTGGCTCCAACCAGGCAACCTGAGAGCTTGCTCCCGTGGAAGCGACGTCAGCACAATGATGTCGGGGTCCTGGCGAAGCAGGGCCTCGTGAGTGACGGTGGGATAGCCGGTCAAGTCTGAAAAGCAGTTCTGGCCCCCGGCCACCTGAATCACCTCATCTACAAAGGTGGATCGCCCGGCCGTCATCAAAGGGCGAGACCAGATGGCTACGAAAACGCTGGGTCGAGGTCGGTCCCCCCAGGCCAAACGGATGTCGTCGAGCTCCTGCTCGATAGCCTGCACCAGTTCTTGAGCCTTCTGAGACCGGCCCAACAGCTCGCCCAGCCTGAGGATGGCGGCCGACAGCTTTTCCAGGCTGCCTGTTTCGAGCGCCTCAACTCGAAGGCCGAGTTTCGCGAGGCGGTCCTGGTCCCGATTCAACTCCGGGTCTAACAGCACCAGATCAGGCTCCAGTGCTAGGACCTTCTCCTGGTCGATGGTCATGTCTCCGACCTTCTCGATGCTCTTGACCGCCTCGGGAAAGTTGTCGTTCAGGGTCACCCCCACCACTCGATCTCCGGAGCCCAGGGCGAAGACCAACTCGGTCAGACTCGGAACCAGAGAAACCACGCGTTGCGCAGTCACTGGCGTGGGCCGACTCGCCGAAGGTCGTTGGCAGCCGACCAGACACAGCACAAAAGCTATCAAGAGGGGGAGCCTGATCACGGGGTTGGGGAGTTTTCCACCGAACCGGAGGCACCTTCTCAGGCTAGAGGATCGACGCCACCCGTCCTGAAGCCAGAGGAGCCCATGATCTTGCTCGACCAAGTCTCGAAGACGTTCCCCGGCCCCGACGGCCAGGTGGTGCGGGCCGTCTCCGACGTCTCCCTGGAAGTGGAGCAAGGCGAGACCCTTTGCCTGATCGGCACTAGCGGCAGCGGCAAAACCACCACGATGAAGATGATCAATCGGTTGATCCCGCCGACCAGGGGACGGATCGAAGTGGGCGGCCTGGATGTCCAGGCCATCGACCCGATTCGACTCAGGCGGAGGATCGGCTATGTCATCCAAAAAGGGGGACTCTTTCCTCATATGAGCGTGGCTCGCAATGTGGGCTTGCTGTGCCACCTGGAAGGTTGGCCGAGAGAGAAGACCAAGAGCCGGGTCGAAGAGCTTTTAGCCCTGGTCAATCTCCCGGCTGGCGACTACGCTCATCGCTATCCTGGCGAACTCTCCGGTGGCCAACGCCAGCGAGTCGGGGTGGCTAGAGCCCTGGCCCTCGACCCCGACTATATTTTGATGGACGAGCCTTTCGGCGCTCTGGACCCTATCACGCGCGACCAGATTCACGAAGAATTCAGCAGCCTGAAAGCGGCTGTGAACAAGACCATCGTCATCGTCACTCACGATATGGCCGAAGCCTTCAAGCTAGGGGACCGGATCGCTTTGATGCATGCGGGTCAATTGGTCCAATGGGGGACCGAGCAGGACTTTCGCGACTCCCCCGCCAGCGAGTTTGTCACCGAGTTCGTCAAAGGCCACGTGACCGGGCCTGTCACGGTCCAGGAACTGATCGACCCGGCCGTGCCGTCGCTGACCGAGCCAGACCAGAGCCGAACCGGGTTTTATTTAGTCGGGAGGATTCTCTACCGGGGAACCGAGAGTTGGGAGACGGAACCCGTGGGGGTTAACCAGACTGCCACCGATGCGCTGGCTCGCCTGCTTGAACAAGAAGCCCCGGGAGTGGTGGTGGAAAAGGACGGCCAGGTGATAGGAGTTGTCACCCGTGAGAGTGTCTTGAATGCGTTTTAAACTTCTTTTACTTCTCTTGCTACTGGGAACAGCTGGGGCCCAAGACCGGAAGGTGGTCGTGGCCAGCAAAACCTTTGCCGAATCGCGAGTTCTGGGGGAGATGGTGGCTCAACTGATCGAGACCAAGACCGACCTGAAGGTGGAGCGACGAATGGGTCTCGGGGGAACCATGGTTTGCTTCCAGGCTCTCAAAAGCGGTGAGGCCGATATCTACGTTGAGTATACGGGCACCGCTTTGGTGACCATCTTGAAAGAGGAGCCCCTTAACGATCCCCTGCGGGTCTATCTGGAAACCGGTCGCCAACTCGAGCAGCGCTTTGGGCTAACCTGGACGCTCCCGCTCGGATTCAATAACACCTACGCACTGGCCATGCCTAGAGAGTTAGCCAAGCAGAAAGGGATCAGATCGATCTCCGATCTGAGAGGCTCCGAAGTCCAGGTCGGCTTCACTCACGAGTTCCTCAAACGTCCCGACGGTTGGCTCGGATTGAAGCAACACTACCGTCTCGACCTGCCCGTCATAGGAGTGGAGCACGCCCTCGCCTATGAGGCCATCAAAGTCGGCAACATCCAGTTGATGGACGCCTACACCACCGACGGAAAGTTGGTCAAATACGATCTGGTGGGCCTGGACGACGATCTGGAGTTCTTCCCTCCCTATCAGGCCGTGCCGATGGTGCGTCAGGAGACCTTAGAGCGCTTCCCCGAACTCTTGCCGGTGCTCAACAGCCTGGCCTACACTCTGACGGACTCTGAGATGCAGTCTTTAAACTTTCGCGCTGAAGAAAAGGGCGAAGCTTTTGAATCGATCGCTAGCTCCTTCCTGGCTCAGCTGGGAGTCGAGTCTCAAACGGTGGCCTCCCCCGACCGAGCTAGCCTGGGAGACTTGATCTTCAGTCGACCGATGCTCCACCTGCTAGGACAGCATCTGGGCCTCACCCTGGTGGCGACAGGACTTGCCACTCTGCTGGGAGTGCCGCTGGGGATCTTCATTAGCAAGCGCGAACATCTGGCTCAACCGGTTCTAGCCGCCTGCGGGGTCGTCCAAACCATCCCCAGCCTAGCTTTGCTGGCCTTTCTCATCCCGATCCCGTTTCTCGGTCTCGGTGCCCGGTCGGCCATTCTCGCCCTCTTTCTCTACGCTCTCTTGCCGATTGTCCGAAACACCTACACCGCTATCAAAGAAGTGGCTTCCGACCTGATCGAAGCGGCCCGAGGGATGGGTTTGGAGGAGTCTCAGATCCTTTTCAAAGTTCAACTTCCTCTTTCGGTGCGAACCATTATGGCCGGCATCCGAACCTCTACCGTCATTGGCGTCGGGATCGCCACCCTGGCCGCTTTTATCGGAGCGGGTGGGTTGGGGGAGCCTATCATTACTGGCCTTCAGTTAAGCGATAACCTGATGATTCTCTCGGGGGCTCTGCCGGCCGCTGCTCTGGCCCTGATACTCGAAACCGGGCTAGGTCGACTGGAGCGGGTCCTCAATCCCATCAGGGCCGCAAAGCACTAGCGCGACCGGAGCCCCAAAAAAGCTGGACCGCAAGCTCTTGGCCGCTCTCGCGGCGGGCTCACAACAAAGATCCACGGTCTCTAAACTGTTGGCCTTAGATAGGAAGTTGCTCGCCAAGCACTGTCCCACCCTAAAGAACTCCGTGAGCTCAGTGGCCTCCGTGTTATAACCCTTCTTCCTCGGCCTCTAGGGAAGTTCGTAAGTTATAGTGCCATCGTTATTGATGATGGTATTTCCGATCCGGGTCCCGACTGTTCCGTCACTCCGGATCCGCGTGTTTCCGATTTCGGTGGTGATGGTCCCATCGCTATGGATAATGGTAGTCTCTCCCACCCGGGTCCCGATCACCCCGTCACTTCGGAGCTCGTGGTCACCGATTTCGTGTTGGCTCTCGGTGGCGACCGAACTGGTCGGTTCCGCTTCGAGACACCCTGTCAAAGCCAATCCGCCCACTAAAGCGAGACCCGCCAAAGCCAGGCCGCTCCAACCTCGGCCAGAATCCGATGGCACTGGGTCGGCCACGAAATCGACCGGTGCACTTCTCTCGATGGGAGTGACGGAGGGACTAGGAGGAGCGGCTCGTCGCAGGTCTCGGGCCGGAGAGGTTGGGGCGTGGGAAATCATCATAGCCCAAGCTACTTCGGCTCGGGCTTCCCCGGTGTTACTGATTTGTTACCATCAGTTAAGGCTCGGCGAGGGAAACTCCCGAGGGGGTCCGAGTTGACAGTAAAGCTCGGCCGCCTCTTGGTGTCCCAAGACAGCTAGATGAGCGAGGAGGTCGGTCAGAGGAAAGGGCTGGTCTAAAGCGCTATCCTCTCGAGCCATCTTCTTGAGGTGCCAAAGCAGAGTTCTCCAAGTCATACCCCAGCCTAGCTCTTGGCTTTCAACAGATTCTCAACAGCTCAAGGTCGAACCGCTTCGACGTGAAGATGGATCTGAACTTCTCTTGAGACGGCTGGCTGACCGCCGCTTACGCCGAACTCCTGCCGGTCGAGTTCGAGGTCGGCCTCGAAGACCAACCTGTCGGACGAGTCTAGCCAATCGGACTGACGGCGTTCCAGTGAGACAGGAAAGGAGATCGCCTTGGTCACGCCTCGCATCGTCAACTCACCAAGAATCCGATAGCGACCGTTACCGAGGTCTCGAAAATTCTGACTCTTGAACACAATAGTGGGGTGCTGCTCAGCGTGAAAGTAGTCGGGCTGCAAAATATGTCGATCCCGTTTGGGAATTCCGGTGTCGACACTCGCGACTTCGATCTGAACCTGAATGGATGAGGCTTCGGGCTGGTCGGGGTCAAAGCGGAGTTGACCCTGGACCGTTTCGAAACGCCCCTCGGCCGAACTCCCGAAGTGTCCTATGGTGAATCCAACTTTCGTGTGGCGGGGGTCGAGCTGGTAGCTGGCGGGAGCGGCCTGAGCAGCCCCCAGGGTGAGTAACAGCGCCACAAGGATCATTCTCATACTCAGCCTAACTGCACCGCACCGGGTTTCGTTCCCTTTAGCGAAGCTAAAAGAGGCCTGGCCGAACAATCCCAGAAAGGCCCGGCGTGGCTACCGCAACCCGACCTCCAGAATGGCTCTCGGTGATGGACTCCATCAAGGCGAGCCGAGCCGAACACCCCGAAAGTTGGGCCCAGCTTTCGGGGTGCCCTAGCCTGATCGTCTACACGGACGGCTCCGCCCCTGAGCGAAACCCGGGCGGCGTCACAGGTTTCGCCGCCGTTGTGATCGACGAGGCCCGAAAGGCTAGACTGGAGCTTTCCGGCCACATTCCCGCCCGAGTGCAGGACCCTCCAACGAGCAATAACCGAGCCGAGATCGCCGGCCTGCTGGCCACCCTGGAGGCGCTGCGGGTTCTCCTGGGAGAAGAGCAGGCCAGTCTGGAGAGCTTCACAATCTGGTGTGATAGCCAATATGTGGTCAAATGTGCCACCGGCGTCTATAAGCGCCACAAAAACCGGGACCTTTGGAGCGTTTACGACGGACTGCGCAGCCAGCTCAAGCGGCTTAGTTGGCCCGATCTGGACCTTCGCTGGACCAGGGCTCACGTCGGTATTGAGCTCAACGAAGCCGCCGATCAGCTAGCCAAAGCCGCAGCCCTGGGCCAGTCGGTGGCCGCTCCCGTCGAAGTTGAGGACGCCGATTACACCCTGACCCTTTCCAAAGGACGCTATCTTCTCGAGACCCGCAGTGGGCGAAGCTCCACCGGTGAACTCGACAAGCCCACTAGTCACGCTGACGTAACCGAGTATCTAGCCCTCAAGAACGCCCTTTCCGAACTGCTTGACCGGATCGAATCAGCTGACCGAGAGGCTGATGAATTCACTCTCCTCATTCGCTCGGCCCGAGAATTGGTGGTCAAGCAACTGCGGGGCGACTATAAAGTCCGCTCTCAAAAGCTCAAGCCTCTCTACGAGAGAGTGCGCAGCTTGGCCGATGAGTTCGCCGGTCTTCGCTTTGAGCAAATTTCTAAAGAGGAAGCCGAAGACCAACTTTGGCTCGACACCTGAGCCTTCTGTAGCCGGTGGGCGCCGAAGCGGTAACAGAAAGGTAACGGAGTGGCAAAAGAACCCCGTTAGGGTCAAGCCATGCGAATACAGCCCAGCATCCAGGGCAGGCTCTAGCGACGCGCCCCAAGTTGGCCCCGGCGGCCGACCGCTACCGGCCGACAGCTCCCATTCCCAAGTGCCCCACCGAAGCGGAGCTAAGGAAGTGGGTCCAGCAAACCGAGCCCACCGAGCCGAGATGCCCGAGCGATATTGGGTTTACCCGTTAGGAGAGGAAGGCCTGAGATTCTGGTTGGCCGGTTCGGTGAGAGACACCGAAAATCAGTCGATTTCAGGGGCCCGAGTGGAATTCTGGGTCGCCGACGATGAAGGCCAATATCACGAGCGGAAAGGGCGCGGCTGGCAAGCGGTTGGGGAGGACGGCTTCTATCAGCTCCACACCGTCAGACCAGGCAACGAAGAGGAAGGCAAAGCGGCTGATATCCACGTCAAAGTGTCCGCCCCAGGCTACAAGCCCCTAACGACAAGACTCTTCTTTGAGGACGACCTGGCTCGCTGGACCGACCCGACCTTCTCGGAAAGAAGGGCTCCCGAACTGGGCAGCGTTCATTGGGGAGACCTGAAATTCCAGACTGCTAATTTCGACCTGATCCTCGAGGCCGCCGAAGCGGCCCCGAGGGGGTGAGGTCACCAGGGGGCTTGTACTTCAACCCGCGGTCGGTCTCCCATAAGCTCGAAACGTCCCAGTCGTAGAACCGGCGTTTCGGCGATTTCCCGCCGGCTAGCCGAGCGGGGATGGTTGTTCCAGAGAGTTAGTTGAAGATCGGCGACGCCGTCTCCAAAGTTGGTCGGGACCCGGAAGAACAAGTCGAGGAGAGAGTCTTTGGTTTTCGAGTTCGAAACCGGACTCTCGTAGGCTCGGGCGTGGCCATCGCGAAAAGTGACGCGCAGCCAACCGCTGTCTTGTTCTCCGCTCAAACGAGCTCGCACCCGGAATCTTCCTTCCGGGCAAAAGTAGACCATTTCTTTGTCCACTTTCAGGCCGGCAGGAGTCCACCATTTTACCAGAACCGGTTTTCCAGTTCCGTTGTCGGCGTAATACCAGACACGAACATCGGCTATCGCGGTAGGTCCAACCTGGTTCTCCAGGCTAGGTTTTCGGGTCGTCTGGTCGATTCCGCCCCAAGCAGGCGCGGCTCCGGCCAGGCAGGCCACTACGGTCAACACAGTGATCCATCTTTTGACTGACATCAGACTACCCCCGTTTCCGGGAAGGCCGACTTCAGCTGATGACCGACTGAAGTTTAAAGCACAAGGCGGTAAAATGGTATGGACAACTTGTTACCATCAATCTGCGAGATCAACTTGCTGGCCCCCAATGAGAAGATAGTCTTCCTCGATGGTCAAGTCGATGTCGGTGGGCGACTCGGCGGGACTTAGAAGGAGAGATTGGACCGCTTGAGATGGGGTCAGGCCCCGGTCGAGAAGCCTCCTCAGGTCGAGGGCGAGACCCACAGGGTCTTGCTCGGGGAGGCCATCCCGAAGGCTAAGGTATCCCTCTAGCGCCTCGCCCTCAAAAGCTAAGCTGGTCACGGCTGTCAGGGCATCGAACTCCCCGAGACGTTGGGCAAAATGGTCCCAATCCGGGTCTAAAGGAGCCAGTTCGCCAAAGCATCGGAAAACGGTAGCGACGTCCGAGGGTTGGCGCAGGCGTCCGTTCAGGAAGTGACCCAATCGACGCAGTTGAGCGACTGAACTCAAGCTATCGAGGCCTGCTTCAAGCCTGGCGGCCAAGCCTTGATAGACGCCCAGTTGGTCACCTGGTGTGGCCGCCACCCGATCGGTGGCGGGTCGGACCTGCTCGAAGAGCTTCCATCTTTGCAAAGCGGTCGTCTCACCGGCGGGGGCAAGAACAGCCTTGGTCAAGGTCAGAGTCCAAGGCGGCTCAAAGCCGGCTCTTTCGATCTGGCCGTAAAGCTCTGGGTGGTCCCACAACGATCCCACCACCAGGTCCTGGAAGGACTCCTCGTCGGGGGTACTGAGACAGGAGCGGAACCGGTCAACTTCGTCACAGGCGATGGACCAATCGACGCCCTGGGAAAATCGCGTCAAAATGGTCGAGTAGACGGCCACCCTGAGGTCGTAGCCATCCACCTCGTCCAAGAGATGGCCAGCGGTGGCCAGGCGAGTCTCGAGCGGGACTTCGGTAGCCGCGTCTGCGACCAGGCAAGTCAGCTCTTCAAGCCACCGCCAATAGTAGCCTCGTTGAAGGAAACCTTCGTAGACTTGGCGTCGCGGCTGATGCATGAGCTCAAGAGAGCTGTAGTGGCCAAGACAGTCTCTCGCTGTCGACTTCGGTCGACCCTCCAGGGCTTGCATGAATCTCTGAATATCGAGCTTGGCCTGGCTCGGACCGAGTTGGTGGCTGGCATCCCGATAGGCTTGCAGAATCCGAATTTTGCTGTCGTGGAGCGCGACCTCAGGATAAGAGAGGAGCTGTCGGGCCGTCTCCAGACGTTGGCTGAGGGTAGTGTCCGCCAGAGGCTCTTCGACGAGATTGACCAACTGAAAGGCGAAGTGGTTCATCATCGAATCCGACTTCAACTCCAGCAGAAAATCGAACAGAGGCCTATCCAGTTCAAAGAACTGATTCCAAACCTCCTCGACCTCATGCTCTCCCAAGCAGCGAGAAGCGATCCGTTGAGAGAGGCTAGAGAGCTCTTCGGTCTTGCGGCCTTGAGTCTCAGCCCAGTAGTCATAAACCTTCTCTGAAACCTCAGGGGTGGGAAAACGTCGCTGGTCGCACCATAGGCCGAGCTCGCGCCCAGCCTGGACTCTTTCTTTCTCGGTGGTCTCTCCCACCGGTTCGGCCAGGCGAGCTTTCCAGGTCGGCGGGACGGGTCCAAAATGGCGACACCAAGCGGTGTTTGGTCGGATCATGGGGCGACCTTGGTCAGCCCGTCTGAAAAGGGTCTGAAACTCTCTGCCAGAACTAGCCGGCCATGCAAGCAGTGGCCACCGATTCTTGGACGATCGAACAAAGTGAGGACCTCTACAATCTGAGCGGCTGGGGAGAACCCTACTTCTCCATCAACGCAGCCGGGAATATAGTGATCAGCCCCCAGGGTGACCGGGGTGGCTCCTTGGACCTTTTCGAATTGGTCCAAGCGTTGCGACAAAGAGGCCTGGAACTGCCTCTTCTGATCCGCTTCCCCGGTATTCTTGAAGACCGCCTGGAGAGACTCAACGCCGCCTTTTCTCGAGCGATCGCCCGCTACAGCTACGAGGGCTGTTACCGCGGGGTCTTTCCCGTCAAGTGTAATCAACAAAAGCATCTGATCGAGGGTTTGGTGAAATGCGGTGAACGGTTTGGTTTCGGCCTGGAGGCCGGTTCCAAGCCGGAGCTTTTGATCGCTTTGGCCAAGCTGAAAGCCGACAACAGTCTTTTGATCTGTAACGGCTACAAAGATACGGAGTACGTCGAGACGGCGATCTTGGCCCAGCGGGTGGGCCACAAAGCTGTCATCGTCTTAGAGCAGCTGGACGAACTCGATATGGTTCTGGCCGCTGCCAGGCGTCTCGAGATGCGCCCCCATCTCGGTGTTCGCTCCAAATTGAGTGCCAGGGGCGATGGCCGCTGGGCCACCTCCACCGGGGAAGGTTCGAAGTTCGGTCTCTCGGTGCCTGAGATTCTCCAGGTCACTGAGAGGCTTCGTGAGGAGGGCCTGCTGGACTGCCTGGAGCTTCTCCACTTCCACATAGGCTCGCAAATTTCGTCGATCACGGTCATCAAGGACGCTTTGCGAGAGGCCAGTCAGGTCTATGTACAACTGGTCAAGCTGGGTGCCAAGATGGGCTACCTCGATGTTGGTGGCGGTCTGGCTGTCGACTACGACGGTTCAAAGACCAGCTACTATGCTTCCAAGAACTACAATATTCAAAACTACGCCAACGATGTTGTGGCCGCCGTCAAGGACGCTTGCAAGGTGAAAGGCGTGGCCATGCCGACTCTAGTTTCGGAGAGTGGTCGGGCTCTGGCCTCCCACCAATCGGTCTTGATTTTCGACGTTCTCGGCACAGGCCAGGTGCCTGAGAGCACGCCGGCTGAACCGGGAGCCGACGACCATCTCGTCTTGCGCAATCTCTACGAAACTCTGGCCACCATCAACAGCACCAACCTCCAGGAGATGTTCCACGACGCCAACCAATTTAAGGGAGAAGCGATCAGCCTCTTCAACTTCGGCTACCTGGACCTAGAGCAAAGAGGCCGCGCCGAGCAGATCTACTGGTGCTGCTGCCGAAAAATTCTAGCTCAAGCCAGCCAGCTCGACTACGTGCCCGATGACCTGGAGGAACTGGAGCAGATTCTCTCTTCGACTTATTACGTGAATCTCTCCGTCTTTCGTTCCGCCCCCGATTGCTGGGCTATCCAACAGCTTTTTCCTATCCTCCCGATCCATCGCCTCAATGAGGAACCGAGCGAACGGGCTACTCTGGCCGATCTAACTTGCGACAGCGATGGGAAAATCGATCGATTTATCTCGCGAGAACAGGAAACCAAACCCGTTCTCGAGCTGCATCGGTTCGACCCCGACCATCCTTACTTTCTTGGTCTCTTTCTAGCCGGGGCCTATCAAGAGACCATGGGCAACCTGCACAATCTGTTTGGCGAGACCAACGTTGCTCATATCCAACTGACTCCTCAAGGCTACCAGGTCGAGCACGTCGTCCGCGGGGACAAAATGGCCGAGGTGCTCTCCTGGGTTCAGTATAACCCTGAAGATCTTATCGAGAGCGTGCGCCAGAAAACCGAGGCCGCTCTTCAACAAGAAGCCATCTCGATCGAGCAGGCCCAGACCCTGCTTGAAAATTACGAGAGGTGTCTGAGAAGCTACACCTACCTCCGCAGTCGCCGATGATGGAGAGGTCACCCGAGGAGCTAACCTGGCTCGAACCCCGCAGACTTCTTTTCCTTTGCTACGGCAATATCTGTCGAAGCCCTTTTACCCAAGCCCTCTGGAACCATCAGGGCGGCCCGATAGCGGCCGATTCGGCGGGCTTCATCCGTCAGCCGGGACGACTTACCCCCTCAAACTTTCGCCAAATGGCCAGGGACTATAGCGTTTCGCTGGAGGGCCACCGGGCTCAATGGGTCTCGCCAGATCTTATCGAGCGGGCTGATGCGATCTTAGTCATGGACCGAGACAACCTGGCCCAGTTGACAGAACTCTACCCCGAGAGCCTTGACAAAGTGTTCGCCTTAGGGCAGTTCCACCCTCACCCCAGGCTCGAGATCGACGACCCTTACGGCCTATCCCAGGTCGATGCCAAAAGGGTTTACGAGCAAATTTTTGAGGCCGTGAGAGGTTTGAGAGATTCTCTCGGATGACGGAGCTGCAACAGACTCTTAACAAACCGGAAATTTTTCTGTAACACTCTCCAAAGTTTATGCAACCCTACCGAAATGTTCATGGCCTATACTAAATTCAACAAGCGACACAAAGTCGTAACCACGACAAGATTAGGGGTGTGTGTAAAATGAAATCGAGATATTCCTCAGCGGTCGTGCCTTCACTTTTGAAGAAAATCCGGTCAGCCGGACTGCTCACCGCTATAACCAATCTCCAATCGCCCCGCTTTAAGGGATACCTGAAGAAGCCCGCGCATTTGCTGCGCGATGGGTGGAAATTCCAGGGGAGCGCCGATTCGGCCTCGCTGGTCTATACACTGGGAGGCAATCATGGCCTTCGCCAGGAGCTTTATGTAAACCGAGAGCGGCGTCAGGCGGTTTTGAAAACCCACTGTCCCAACCGGGGACAGACCCAGGAGATTCTGTTCTGTATGACCAGCAAGCTCGTCCTGGAAAACAAGGTTGAAACGAATTGGGAAGGCGAACGAACCGAACACGCCTTCATCAATATGCCCAATTCGGAAGGCATGCTTCGTCGTATCGACGAGCCGGCCAAAGTTGCGTGACGGGAACATTCCCAAGCTAAAGGAACCGAGTGGACCCGCCAGGGCCCTTTTTTTTTACTTCTGGTACGGCTCTTTCGTGATCAGCCTTCCGTTGCGGTAGATGAAGACCAGACCGTGACGAACATAGAAGTCCTTGATCAACTGTCCATAAGGCATAATGGCGTTGGGGTTTCGGTCCTTTTCTCGACGGGAGAAGTCGGGGATTCCGTAGCGCTCGATCACCTGATCTCGGTCGGTGATACCGGGGGGTCGAAAAGAGCGCTCAGTCACCACCTTGGGAACCACCCAGCGGCCCGCTTCAGACCAAAGCCCAACCTCGCGACTTCGGGCCTTCTGTTGATAACGGTCCCAGAAGGGCCCGACCTGCGGATGAGGCGAGACCAGCGCATAACCGTCCACCAGAAGTTGCTTATTCAGACAGATCTCAACCTTTCCCAGACGACACTCGACCACTCCGGAATGCTTCTCGAAGAGTGGGTCATTGTTGGAGCTATAGACCGTGACCCGCAGACGCTTACCGGTCAGAATACGAGCGCAGTAGCGTCGAAAAGGTTCTCGGGCTTGGGGGGGATGGTCACTCCGGCGAGTTCAACCACCGTTTGACCCTGATTGAGCGAGCCCCGGTCCACCACCAGGTGGCCTTCCGGGGTCAACCCCGTCAGACGAGCCGAGTAGTGAGATTGGGCCGCCACCCCGCAAGTCAGCAAAAGTATGACGAGAATTGATCGGACCATCCGGGCTCCACTGTAACCCTGACCAGCCAGTTCCCCCAGAGACAGGATGTTGCCAGGGCTCTGGCCCAAATCTCAACAAGAAGTGAACATCCCGGCAGGAC
Source organism: uncultured Burkholderiales bacterium (assembly GCA_964423525.1). GTDB lineage: Bacteria > Vulcanimicrobiota > Xenobia > Xenobiales > JADMJV01 > CAYRFU01. The sequence continues at coordinate 15,179 of CAYRFU010000142.1, forward strand.
CCTCTGGGCAAAAAAATAAAGAGCACCCGGGGACGCTCTTCTGACCTTCACACGCATACCAACCGTGGTCTGCTTGAGAATACTACCATACTGTTAAGAAGTTGTAAACACCTTATGGACGATCCGTCAGCAATCTCACTCCTCCCCCCCCTGGTCGCCATTGTTCTGGCCATCTGGACTAGTCAGGTCTTTCTCGCCCTAGGGGCGGGTATCTGGCTGGGGGGAACAATCTTGAGTGGTGGCAATCCCTTCCTCGGTTTTCAAATTGCCGTTGAGAACACAGTGGCGGTGCTGGCCGACCCCGGCAGCGCCATGGTGGTCCTTTTCACCTTTGTGATCGGAGCTTTGATCGGAACGGTTGAGACGTGTGGTGGGGTAAGGGGCTTTATCAACTGGCTCGAATCGACCGGCTGCCTGAACTCTCCCCGAAGAGCCCAGATCCTCGTCTGGCTGACCGGAGTGAGCATCTTCATCGAGTCGAACATCACCATTCTGGTGGCTGGCGCTCTAGCGCGCCCTCTTTTCGACCGCTTCAAAATTTCGAGAGAGCGCCTGGCTTACCTGATCGATTCTACTGCGGCACCGATCTGCATGATCATCCCGATGAATGCCTGGGGAGCTTACAACATCTCCCTTCTAGCCAATGAGGGAGTGGCCGAACCTTTCCAGATGTTCATGCAGACGATCCCGTTCAACTTCTATGCTTTGACGGCTTGTGGACTGGCTTTTCTGACGGCCGCCACGGGTCTCAATCTGGGACCTATGAAAAAAGCGGAGGAGCGGACCCAGAAGGGCGAGTTGCTCTGGCCGGGGGCTCAACCGATGATGGACGAGTCTCTTTTCGCACCTCCCCCCGAAGGCCACCGCCCGCTGGCCATCAACATGGTAGTGCCTATGTTAGTGATGGTCTTGATGATGCCCCTCAGCCTCTATCTAACGGGTCTCAGTTCCCTAGGCGAGGAGGCCGCTGGCCTCACGGTGGGAGCGGTCATGATCAAAGGAGACGGGTCCACTAGCGTCCTCTGGTCAGTGATGTTGGGTCTGGCGGCGGCCTGGTTGTTGCTGCTGAGCCAGGGAGATTTCCAACTGGATTCCTTAACCCGAACTTCGCTAAGCGGAGCCCAGGGGATGATGCCGATGGCCCTCATTATTTTGCTGGCTCTTTCCTTGGGAAAAATGACCAAATTGCTGAAGACAGGGGAATTCGTGGCCGGGGTAGCGGCCGCCTCGATGGGTCCTGCGGCCTTTCTGCCTTTGATTTTTTTAATCGCCTCCGCGATTGCGTTTTCGACCGGCACGAGCTGGGGAACCTTCGCCATTATGCTCCCAGTAGCGGTGCCGGCGGCTCAAGCGATGGGCGTGCCCGTGGCCCCCTTTGTGGCCGCTTCCTTGAGCGGAGGTATTTTCGGAGACCACGCCTCTCCCATCAGTGATACGACCATCATGGCCTCGATGGCCGCCGCGACAGACCATATCGACCATGTGAACACCCAGCTCCCTTACGCTCTGGTGGCTGGCTCTCTAGCCCTAGCTGGCTTCGCCGTTACGGGCATTCTGCTGTAACGACGGTGATGTTACACAACGGTAGCCCGTGGACGCCAACCTCCGGCATAGTAGACGGTGACGCTCCAGCCGATGCTCGAAAGGAGCTAGCATGATCGACGTCAAGACATTTGCCTTTAACACCATCAATCAGATGGCCTCGGTGGTAGAGCGATTCGACCAGAGAGCAGTCGACCAGGACGACCGAGAAGACCACGTAGAGCTGGTCGACACCGTCAACTTGAGCTATCCCGGGGGAAGGTCACTGCCAACTGGAACAGCCGAGTTTGAAGACGGCTGGGTGGTGGCCATGGAGATGAAAGAGCCGGGACGAAGCTACTCGGTAACCACCGAGGATAGCCAGCGGCGATTCGAGTTCCAGGCCGGGGATAAAACCTACTACACCACCTTCGACACCGATGCTAAAATGATCACCGGCGGCGGACTGGTCTAGAGGGCGTGTTGACAATCAGCGACGATCGTCTCTGCTTTCTTTCCTTTGGTTGAGCAATTGTGTGTTTTAACACGGAGAGCGCGCAGACCACGGAGAGATGAAGTTTGAGGG
>CAYRFU010000143.1:0-5281 GCA_964423525.1 uncultured Burkholderiales bacterium
CGGCTCCTGGCTGGGTTGATTGGCGGCCTTGATCTGAGCTCGGAGTTCTTTCACTTTAGCGGCTACATCGCTCAGATTCGGTTGAGCTTGATGAAGCCTTTCTAAAACACTGAGAGTGGCCTCGGGGCCCTGGCTTTCCACCTGTTTCATCCAGAGGCCATACATTCGAGAGTGCTCTTTCTGGATGTCGGCGTGGTCCCGAAAAGCCATCAAAAGTCGGTCCAGGATGCCGCAACACAGTTCGTACTCTTGTTGAGGCTCGAGATGACCTCGAAAGAAACCCGTCAGCTGGACGGCTTTCTTCAGGTCCCGGCGATGGGGTGTCAGAATCTCGCCAAAGACTCTCACGAGCTCTTCTCGATCTTCCTCCAGGTGGTATTCCACGATGGCTGTTACGGCCGGCGGGTTGTTGACTTCCAGCTCGAGAGATTGTTTGAAGAAGTCGCAGGCGAGCTCGGCCACGCCTTTCGAGGCATAGATTCGGCCCATGCCGTCTAAGGCCGTAGAGTTGGGCCCTTTGGCGACTTTCATGGCCTCTTTGAAGGAAGCCTGGGCTTCCTCACCCATTCCCAATTCGAGTTGCAGCTGACCCAGCTGAGCGTGGGCTTCAGGGTTTTCCGGCTCAAGACGAACGACCAGAGTGTAGGCGTGGGCCGCCTCCTCTTGCCGTCCGGCTTTGGCCAGGGCCTTGGCGACGGTCAGTTGGGCCTGGACGTCGTTGGGGTCTTCCTTGGCGGTGGAGATCAGTTGCGGTAAAGCTTCCTCGTGGCGACCGGCCGCCACCAGCGCCCGGCCCAGCAAACCTTGATACTCGGGGTCATCAGGTTCTAGCTCGCAGGCTTTCTTAACCTGCTCAAGAGCCTGATCCGCCTGTCCCACTCCTTCCAGGGCGCGGGCCAGGTTGAAATGCAGAGCGGCATTGGGCTCGGAAGTCTCGATGAGAGCGTGATAATGGGCGACAGCGGCGGCATTCTCGCCTCGATCGAGGGCCGCTTTGGCGACCTCCGCCCGGAGGCTCGGATCGTTGTTTTTCTCGAGTTCACGCTCCAGGCTGCCGTAAGCTTTGGCTGTCAACCCGGTGGCTCGGCATAGCTCGATAAATTTTTGGTGGAGTTGCTCGTTTTCGGGTTCGGTGACCAGGGCCTTTTCGTAGAATTCGACGGCCTGGTCGAACCGGTAACTGGCTTTGGCACACTCGGCCCGCGCCATCAACAGCTCAACGTTTCCGGGCTGGTTGGACAAAGCATCGGCAAACATCTTGTCGGCTTCGTCGTGACGGGCCTGAGAAACGTAGATCTCACCCAGAATCTTCTTCCCATCCCACAAGCGAGGGTCTCCGTTGACGGCTTCCGAAAGGTGCTTGATGGCGAGAGCCTTTTGGCCCGATTCGAAATACAATTTGCCGGCGCGGTAGTTGAGATCGATACTTTCCGGCTTGGCTTCTAGAGCGGCAGCCAGGACCTCCAAGACTTTTTCCGGTTCGCCCAGGTCTTCCAGCAGGGCCAGCGCGTCTTGGTTGCCTGGGCTGATGGCCAACACCCCTTCGATCCCTTTCATGGCGTGTTCTTTTTGGCCGAAGACCTGAGCGGCTTGAGCGTAGAGGAGGTGAGGACGGAAGGCGTTCTGCTCGAGGGTGGTCTCGAAGGCAAAATGGTTCAAAGCCATGTCGATAAGGGGGGCGAACTGTTCGGCTTTTTCGCCCTCTAACGAGGCCTTAAAGGCCTCATCGCTAAGGGCCACTCGCCAGTCTTCAATAGCCTTCTCCAGAAAGCTCTCGCGGGCGTGGAGGAGGCCTCTTTGGAGTCTCGCTTCGCTCCATTCAGGCTTCTTTTCCAAGACCTGGCTGTAGGCATGGAGTGCAGCCACGTGCTTTTCTTCTTCTTCGAGCTTGTGGGCTTCCTCGAGAAGCTCCTCTGGAGTCTTTTCTCGCTCTTGTTCCTGCTCTTCTTCGTTGACTTCTTCTTCCTGAACAGCTTCGGCTGCATCGGCCATAGAGAACCTCCATCCGCAGATCGTGTTGGAGCGTGTTTCTACGCCGGGCTCGATTGACCCTATTGATGATGACGGATGAAGTCCTTGAGATCCTCTACTTGAGGTTGGAGCTCGAACTTGCGAGTGGGAAGGGTGGCCAGCTTGTCCAGACGGGGATGTCGAGCCAGATCTCGACCGAGCGCTTTTTCGATGGCAGCCGGGAACTTGGCCGGGTGGGCAGTGGCCACCACCACCGTGGGGGTGGCGCTGGGGAGCTCTTCGGTGGCGAACCAGGCGGAGGCGGTGTGAGGGTCGAGAAGATAACCGTGCTGGTGGTGGATCTTGCTGATGGTCTCGAGAATCTGATGGTCGGAGCTGGCAACAGCCTGAAAGGGGTGGCCTCCTTCGAATCGGACTCGACCTTCTTTCTCGAAGGTGGCCATAGCCTCGGCTACGGCGGCCGCTTGTTCTCGGTTGCAGTAGTAGAGATATCTTTCAAAATTGCTGGCCACTTGAATATCCATGGCCGGGGCCAGCGTATGGTGGACCTCTCCTCGCTCGTAGACTCCTTTTTGAAAGAAGCGCGGCAGGATATCGTTTTGATTGGAAGCTAGCAGGAGGGAATCGATCGGCAGACCCATCTGGCGGGCGAACCATCCTGCCAGGATATTGCCAAAATTGCCGGTGGGCACGGCGAAACGAACCGGAGTCGGGTACTCCACCGCCTGAAAATAGGCGGCGAAGTAGTAGACTATCTGAGCCAGGATGCGAGCCCAGTTGACCGAGTTGACAGCCCCGATCGAATACGCTCCTTTGAAACGAAGATCCCGGGAAAGTTGTTTGAGCAAGTTTTGACAGTCGTCGAAGGTGCCCCCTACGGCCAGGTTGTAGACGCCCTCGTCCAAGACGGTCGTCATCTGAAGTTCTTGGAGGGGAGCGATTCGCCCGGCTGGATGCATCACAAAGATCTGGGTCCGGTCGCAGTGACGCAGGCCCTGGATGGCCGCGCTACCGGTGTCGCCGGACGTCGCTGCCACCACGTTCAAAGCCTGGTCGCGGTGCCTGAGGATATGGTCAAAAAGGCGCCCCAGAAACTGCAAGGCCACGTCTTTGAAAGCCAGGGTTGGGCCGTGAAACAGTTCCAACATCGACAAGTCTCCGACCTTCTTGACCGGTGCCACAGGGCCGATGTAGTGGTCGGGATGATAGCTTTCGCGCAAAAGTTTCCGAAGAACAGGGCCGTCGATGTCAACATAAGGCTGCATCACCCTCAGGGCCAGCTCGGGATAATCCAGCGCGGCCAGCTCGGCCAGGTTCTCGACTTGAGGGATTTGCTCGGGTAGGAGCAGACCTCCGTCATCGGCCAGGCCCATCAGAACCGCGTCTTGGAAAGTTACGGGGTCGACTTGACCACGGGAGGACAGATAACGCATGAAAGCTGGTTCTTCACAGGGACCTGATCTTCCCTACCACTGTTCGATCGGCAGAGAAATTCCGTCGATCACCAGATGCTCTTCCTTCAAGCGGAGCTGGATCGTCTCAGGTTCCTGGTTGGTCAACTCTTGACGAAGCTCATCCGAAGAGCCGGGAAGAGCCAACTCCACCAGCGTGTTTCGCCGCTGGCCCTCGAACTGTCCAACGGTGAAGATAAAAGCTTTCTCTCCGTCTTCGCTGACGGCGAAGTCAAAAATATAGGGAGAGCCTCCAAAGGGATCCTCGGTCTCGAGTTTCAGCAAAGCCACTCCGTCGGGGTCGTAGACCTGAAAAGAACGCGTAGAGGGGTTCACACAGACGTTGCCCCAGGCGTCAAACTCGAGTCGGCCTTCAACTTGAGGGCTGCTTGTCTTCTTCCTGGGAGGGCCCTGGCGTCGCCACAACACCTCTCCCTCGGGGGAGAATTTCAGCACGACTCCTTCGCCTGTCACGGTGTAGAGGTTTCCGTCCTCGTCAACCAGGCCCGCGTTGAAGCAATCTCCTTCCTCCAGCCTGATAGGATACTCCCAGGCGACCTCTCCGGTGTCGGCTTCGAGGGCCACCACCGAGCGGCCCCCGGTATCGTAAACGAGCGAGCCATCGGGCGAGGCCAGCACAGGGAAATTGGCCCCACCGCGAAGGCACGGTTGGGGACTGCTCCAGAGGACTTGGCCCTCGTTATCAAAGGCGACTGGCCCCTCTCGGGTCCGAACGAGAATACCACCCGCCGGACCGGGTGTGATCGAGGTGGCCGCGCTGAAAGCGAATAAGAAACCGATCTTGCGGTAGGGGAGGAGGAGAGGGTCTGGCTGATTACCATCGTTTGCGATCCGATGGATTTTGGCATCGCTGGTGCCGTAGAGAAGCGTTCCATTTGGATCCACCCCGAGGGCCGTCACAGAAGGCCCTTCCCAACGGTCCTGGCTGGTCTCGGCTACGAGCTGGACCCCTCGACCCGCCTGAAAGGCTAGCACGCGTTTTTTGGTCTGGTTGACGTCTGAGGGTGGTCGAGTTTCTCCTCCGCCAACTCCAAGCTGTCGGGGTCGACGGTGGAGATGGTGCCAGTTGTGGGTTGAATCACCCGCCCCCCGTGGGCTCTGAGTGGTCCCTGCGCGTTGTCTAGGAGGGGTTTCCCCAGAGGTCGGATTGGCGCTCTCGACCGAATCGCCTCGTCGTTAAACAGAATTCCGTTTTTGGTTGGCATGGCGAAAGCCTATAGGCGCCCCCTGAATCTAGCCTGAAAACGTCATCCGTGGCCGGCTTGCTCGCGGGGACGTCGCGGGTTCGAACTGGGGACTCGGCTTGGCGGCCCAAACCCCCAAAGCTAAGGAATCTTTGCCGGTCTTGGGTTGGTCTTTTGGCTGAGGTTTGCTCTTGGACTTCGTCGGCTTGAGGAAGTGCCAGGGTTGGACATTGTTGTAGCTATTGCCACAGCAGGGGTTTCTCCAGGGTATCAATGTTCCATCAGGGTTCACTTTGTAGAACTTCGAATCTTTGATGACTGTTCCCCGATTCTCTTTGGTAATGCCCCAGGGGGTGATGTGATCGAAGGGGCCATATTTCTTGCCCTTCTTGGTGAGGTAATACCACTTTTTGCCCTGGCGGACTACGGTGGGCTTGTCTTTATTCTTGTTGGGAATGACCTCGTCCCAGGGCTGTTTCTTCTTAGCCTTCTTCTTGGGACTCTCTCTCTTGAAATGAGTCGAGTTGGTCGTGACGGTGGACATCACCGGAGGGTGGCCGGGTGAGAAGGTCAGACCCGAGTGACACTCCTGGGCTGAAGCGGGTAAGAGCAGAAGGGTCAGGCTGAGCCCGAAGCCGAAGAGTTTTTGGTAAA
>CAYRFU010000143.1:5291-17081 GCA_964423525.1 uncultured Burkholderiales bacterium
CCTCCTGACTTAAGGATAACTCGACTAGACAGGAGGCGACCGTGAAACAGGTTTCGCCTTTTTGGTGACGCTCGTCACACTGGTCGCCTGGGGCTAAAGACCTTTCAGATACTCTTTGAGGGCTGGTTCTTCTTCGGAATGAGGAGTGAAGTTGAGGCTGTAGAGCCAGTTTTCCCCTTCGCGGCGTTTCTGCACGACGGTTCCGTCGAGAAGCAAGCCTGGAACGGAGAGAAACACTTCGGCGTAGCGTCCTACGGGAAGGTCGGCCTGGCTCGAGAGAAGCACCCCGCCCCCTCCGATGTCGAGCAGGTTGGCGGGCCAACGACGGTCTTGCAGTCGAAGCTCAAGAGGAGCCTCCAGGGGTAAGCGGATATAGCGACGGCGCTCCAGCATCTGGTCGATGTCGCCACCGAAGCGACAAAACAGCTGGCTAACCCAGCTTTGAAGAAATTCGGTGGCCGTGCCTTCGAAAGCTAGTCCAGCATCCGACCAGGTGTCGTTCTGGCTAGCCCACACCACCCGGAAAGAAAGAGAGTCGAGGGCTGAGTCGGAGACCGAGCGGAGTTCGACCCGGTCTCCTGCCGCGAGCTTGAGAGGCGCCTCCAGTCGGACCCCGCCCAGCCCCAGGTCGATCAGCTTGCCCAAGACAGGCCTTTGGCCTGCCAGGTCCACCACGACTTTGGCGCTGGATTCGATACGAGTATAGCCGCGGCGGTCCTCGATGCCCATTAGGCGGCCAGCTTCTTTGAATGGGAATGGGCACCCTTCCTGGCGAACCCGAAAAGGGTGGGTAGGCTAGCCAACCGGCTGAAAAAGACTTTTCGACACCAACGAAAATGGGCCCGGCGCCAGGGACTGACCTGTTTTCGGGTTTACGATCATGACATCCCCGAATGGCCGCTTTCTCTTGACTATCTCGATGGGCACGGAGCTTTGCGACCCGGGAGGGGTCTCGAAGAAGAGCGCCTCGGGGAGGTTGTCGATGAGGTTCGCGAAGGGATCGAGCTGAAAACTCTCTCCCTTCAGGGCCATCATACCGCTGTGACCGAACTGACTATCGAAGAGTGGGGGGCGGAGTTTTTGCTCAAGCTGGGTCCCTACCGAGATTACGGTCTTTTCCTCGACCACCGCGAGACTCGCCAGAGGGTCAAGAAGAAAGCCCCGGGTAAAGCCCTTTTGAATCTCTTTTGCTACACCGCTAGCTTCTCCGTCCAAGCCGCCCTGGGTGGGGCCAGGCGAAGCATCTCGGTCGACCTCTCCGGCAACTATCTCGAATGGGCCGAGCGAAATTTTAACCGTAATCGATTAGGCCCAGCCCATATTTGCCAACGAGCCGATGTGATGGACTGGCTCGGTCAAGAGCCCAGCGAGCTTTTTGACCTGGTGGTGTGCGACCCGCCTACCTTCAGCAACTCCAAGCGGATGGAGTCTCACTTTGACGTCCAGTCCCGCCAGCTAGAGCTGATAGACGGCTGCTTCCACCATCTCAAAGCGGGTGGAGAACTCTTCTTCTCCACCAACTTTCGAAAGTTTCAGCTCGACCCCAGGCTCTTGGCCCGTTATCGTTTCGAGGAGCTGACTCCCGATTCGATTCCCCCCGATTTTCGAGACCGAAAAATCCATCGCTGTTGGCGAGTCACGAGAAAGACCCTTCGCATAGGGAGCTAGCTTTTCTCGGCTCGGATTTCTCGAATCGTGTCGATGAGTTCGGCCCGCTTTTCCGGACTACCGGCAAATCGCTGAGCCAAGATTTCGGCTTTGGTGTAAATGCCTTGCTTGGTTTGGCCTAATTCACGACGGACTCTCCTGAGCTGCTCTTCATCGTAGCTTTCGAACCGGTCCGGTTCGTGATGGCGCATCTCGCTCAGCCGGCTTAGCTTGTGGGTGACCTCGTCAGGTATCGCCGGTATTGGTGTGTCGTGAATCAGGGCGTCCAGATAGCTATGGACCCAGGGAGCCAGAATTCCCTCGTATTCGGCCAGAAAGACGTGGTGACCCAGATTTCTTTTCTCCACGATCCGATTGACGGCTTCGAGAGAGTCCTCGGCCTGGACGGCCTTTTTCCTTCGTTCTCTAGTCAAAGCTTGGTCCGCCGGATTCTCGTCGGACGCCTGAAAGGCTCGGGTCTTTTGGTCGAGCACATCAACCAGCAAGCTCATCTCGGTCTCGGTAAGAACCTCGTAGCCGGCCAGGTCGATATCGTTTGGAAAGCACTGCAGGACCGACTGGAAGGCTGGACGAGCTTCTGGGCTCTGCTGACGCCAGGCCTGGAAGCGTTCTCGGTTGAGCGCAACAAAGGTTGCCAGGTCTTGGTTCGTTTTCTTCAGCGGTTTTAGGTCGAAGGCCGGGCAGGTATCTCCTGGAAAGGTTAGGGTTCGTCCAAAAAGACAGTGGTCGACCCAGTCGTGAATCTCTATCTTTTGGGCTGCCAGCTGGCCACTAAAGTCACAGTCAGAATCTCCGATCGGCGCAAAGACCTGGTTGAGGTCGCCCTCGTAGATGGGAAAGTGCGGGTAGCTCTTCGAGACCACTTCGGCAAAGCGCCGCAGGGATTGGCGACCTCTTCGGTCGGGAGCCTTTCTAGCCCGGGGCCCAGGCCTTTAGTAGCCAACGTCTCGAGGCCGATCCGAACACCGTGCTGATAGGCCGATTCCAGGGCCTGGTGACCAAGATGGCTGGCGTTGTAGGGCTGTGTCGCAATGTCGTCGAGGGGAAGGTTGGGATCTTGAGCGGGAGCCGCGGTGAGGTCCGGTCCTTGATTGAACTGTTCGGTCAGAGCATACTCCCGGCTGTTTCGATCGGGAGGTTTGTCCAAAGCCGCGATACTCGTTTGAGCCAGGTGCATCGTCAGGACGTCGAGGGCGCCGGCCCCGGCGGCCCGGGAAGCCGTGTGTTGAAGAGCCTCACCACCCTCCGACGAAGGCTGACAAACGAGACCGATAGCCATCGCTCTAAGAGCCTTGGATTGGTCCTGGAGTTCGGATGGTTTGCCAGAGTCATACTGGTCTAGCGCCCAAGCCGTAGTCGCTCTCACTGCTTCCGGCTTGAACTGGCCTCGGGTTTGCTCGAGACCGAGGTGGCGCCCGATATTGTTTAGCCCTGTCATCTCTAACTTGACTCCGTTAAGAGAGCGTCATAGTGTTACAAAGCCGTAACCTCAAAGCGCTTCCGCCAGGTGTAGCTTGGGGCAATGCAGATCTCAACTTCTCATCCTCAAGCTTCCCGCAAATCCTTCACTTTCGAGTTTGATGCTCGCTCCGTTCCCGTCGATCAGGTTGAACTGAAAGGCTCGTTTGATCCCGAAACCGGCCTTTACAGCCGGGACTGGAAGAGCGTGCCCATGCGCGACGACGGTCAAGGTCCTGACCGAGTTGCGGGGGACGGCATCTTTACCGCCTCAGTGGCCCTTCAAGAAGGGCAGACTGAACAGTTCGGCTGGGGGGCCCACGATGGCAACGGTCGCTGGCTGGTGACCTCGGAGGATCCACCCACCTTCAAGCTCGACAATCAGGCCCGCCAAAGTTACGCCCCGGTATCTAATCATCTCTACGGTCTCCAACGTCAGGGCGAGGATATCACCTTCCGAACCTGGTCTCCTCAGGCTGCGCAGATGACGTTGGAACTCTACGACGGTGAAACCAAAATCGAGTCGCACCCGATGCAGAGGCTACCCGAGAGCGAAGACTGGTTTCTCGAGCTTCCGGGTCGTTGGGAGGAGCTTGAGGGCAAGAGTTACCGATACGCCCTTCGCGACCACGAGGGGAGTCTGGTGGAAGAGTATGGTGACCCTTATGCCCGTTTCACCCGAGGTCAGCAGAGAGGTCTCGAGAGAATCTTTGTAGACCCGGTGCTCCGCTTCGAAACCGGGTGGTACGATGACTCCTTCAAAGGAGGGCCCAACTACGCCGACAACCCCCAGTGGGCTCGGTTTACCGTCTCCAAGCATCTTGATGCCGAAAAGGTCGAGCTCGTCCTCAGCGATAACGGCCAGCCTCTCGACCGTCAGCAGCTCCTGGAGCGGCTGGGGGAGCCTTCTTTCAAAAACTATGAGGAAGCCTCTCCGGCCGAGAAAAGAGATGTGGATGTGCTTCGCTCCTGGTTGCTCGACAAAAGCCCCACCATCGAGTCCTATCTCTGGACCAACGAAGTGAGCGAGGACGGTTCCATCCGAATGACTCGCGTGGAGGGCGGCGCCACCAAGGGCGGATGGACCTCGGTGGTCAACAACTTCCCCCAACTGGAAGGCCTCAGCTACGAGTTCCATGTCTACAAGAACGGAAAGTTGGTGGGAGACCAGAACGGAGATGGACGCCTGGATCGAGCTGAACGTCTGGGCACTCCCTTCAACGAGCCTGACAATGTCATTTCACCACGACCTGGCTCAGCTCGGGGAGCGAAGATCTGGCAAAGCCGATTCGAGCCTCGCTACTTTGACACCCCGCGCAAACAGACCGATTATCGCAAGTTCGTCATCTACGAAGCCCATGTGGGGTCGTTTCTCTCACGCGACGACAACGCCGTGGCGGCCACCTTTGAAGATCTGGTCGAAAACCTCGACTACCTCGAAGAGCTAGGTGTGAACACTATCGAGCTCCTTCCTACCCAGGAATTTGGGGGCAAAAGGGATTGGGGTTACACGCCCGACTACTACTTCGCCGGGTCCGATGCCTACGGGTTTGAGATGGACCGGGCTCAGGCCGTCGAGGAAGGGCTCATCGGCGGAGAGGAGGTGGTTGACCAGGACTCGGTCTGGATTAACGGCACCGACGCTCTCAAGTTTTTCGTCGACCAGGCCCACCAACGCGGCTTCCAGGTCTTGGGCGACGTGGTCTACAATCACACCTCGGGCAAAGCCGACGGCGACGACCCGCTGGCTTCGATCGATGGCGACCACGGCTCTTTCTTTCGCTGGAATCACGGCGAATTTTCCTACACTCCCTGGGGAAAGAAGCCCAACTATTCTAGCCAGGCGGTGAAAGACTACTTCACCAACCACGCCGTCGCTCAGCTGACCGAGTTCGGATTCGACGGACTTCGATTCGACTTCACCCAGGTTCTTCATAATACCGGCCCCGCTTCTGAGCAGATCGAAGGGATGAACACCTTGCGCCAGATTCAGAGGGCTCTGGAGTTGGCCCGACCGGGGAGTTACACCGTCGCCGAAGACTTCAGCCTCAACTGGTTAGTGGCGGCTGACCTGGACAAGAGCGAGTGGCAGAACGGCATCCTGAAGAAGGGGATGGACTTCGAAGGGGTTTGGAACGACCGTTTCCGAGATGACGTTTACGATGCCAGCGAGGGCGGAAATATGGACCGCCTGATGGACGCTATCCTCCATCATCACGGCGTAAGTGGCTGGGACCGAGGCGTTCTCTATGCCCATAGTCACGATGAGGTGGGGAACTCGGGTCAATGGGTGGGGCGGGCCGCCGCCGGCAGCAAAGAAGACGAGGCTGTCCTGGCTGAGTTCCCCCGCGGGGTGGCCAGGACGGTGGCCGGGCTCACTCTGCTCGGGCCGGGCGTGGCCATGCTTTGGCAGGGGGAGGAGTTCCTGGCCAACAACGACTTTAAACACGGTCTCACCAGCACCTGGGGTCAAGACACCGGTTGGCTCGACTTCCGGGTTAACCCCGAAGAGCTTGAGCGTCTTGAGCAGGGTGAATCGGTTTCGGCTGAGGTGGACGCCCTTTATCAAAGCTTCTCCCCCGAGGAGAAAGAGATGGCCCGTCGGCACGCCGTTCGCAACGGCCATTTCCAAGCCTATCAGGACCTGATCGAGCTCCGTCAGAGTTCCCCAGCTTTCCTGGCCACGGCGCCGGTGGAGCGAGTGATGACTCACAACGCCGACCAGGTCCTGGCCTTCTCTCGCTCGGGCCAAGACGATCAGTTTGTGGTGATCGCCAATTTTTCAGAGCAGGATCGCCACAACTACGCGATCGGATTCCCGCCGGGTCAGTTTAAAGAGGTGTTTAACTCCAACGCGGCTCGCTACGGTGGGGACAACCTCGGTAACGGAGGACGGACCGTCAGCGGACAGGATCCGCTCGTTCTGCCGGCCGGAACGACCCTGGTTTTTGAACGTGTCTAGAATCGCCATCACAGGCGCTTCTCGGGGGCTGGGTCGGGCCCTTCGGAAAGAACTAGCTGAGGCAGGCCACGAGGTGTTCGGCTGCGCCCGAAGGGGACAAGGGGTCGAACACGTCGACGTCACCGACCCTGAAGCAGTAAGGCGCTGGTCTGAGACCGTCGGAGTTTGCGACATTTTGGTCAACAACGCTGGCCTGATCAATCGCAACGCTCCCCTTTGGGAGGTCTCTCCTGAGGAGTTCCAGGCCGTGATGACCGTCAACCTGGCCGGTATTCACCATTGCGTGCGTGCCTTCGTGCCGGCCATGGTCAGGCGAGGAAAGGGAGTGGTGGTGAACTTCAGTTCGACCTGGGGCCGGTCGGTCTCTCCCGAAGTGGCTCCCTACTGCGCCAGCAAGTGGGGGGTGGAGGGGCTGAGCCGGGCTTTAGCGGCTGAGCTCCCTGCTGGGGTGGTCTGCGTGGCCCTCAATCCCGGCATTATCCATACAGAAATGTTAGAGAGCTGTTTCGGCCCGTCAGCCGCGGGATTTCAGAAGCCCGATCAGTGGGCTCGGCGAGCGGCCCCTTTGATTCTTGGCCTTTCTGCTAGCGACAACGGGAAGGCTCTCACTGTCAGCTAGTCGAACCGGCCGGCCCATGAAACCTGTCGCACTGATCATTCTTGATGGCTTCGGTCTTGCCGAGCCTGGGCCAGCCAACGCCGTCGCTCTGGCCCATACCCCCAACTTCGACCGCTACTGGAAGGAGTGCCCTACCACCAGGTTGTCAGCCAGTGGGCGCGACGTCGGCCTACCCGAGGGGCAGATGGGCAACTCTGAAGTCGGCCATATGAACCTGGGAGCAGGCCGGGTGGTGGAGCAGAGCCTCACCTACATCACCGCTAGGATCGAGAGCGGAGAGTTCTTTCAGAACGAGGTTCTTACGAGGGTTTGCAGCGGGATCGGGCCGGAAAACTCGCTCCACTTGATGGGACTGGTGTCTCGCGGATGTGTTCATTCCGATCTCGAGCATCTATTCGCTTTGCTGGAGATGACCAAACGTCTGACCGTGCCCCGGGTCTATGTTCACGTGTTCACCGATGGACGAGACACCTCACCCGATAGCGGGCGAGGTTTCATCCAAGAGTTGGCCGACAAAATCGACAGTCTCAAGCACCCCATTTCCATCGCTACCGTCTCGGGGCGTTACTACGCCATGGACCGGGATCAGCGTTGGGAGCGGCTAAGTCTGGCTTACAACGCTATTGTAGACGGACACTCCGACTGGCAAGCATCGAGTGCGGTCGAGGCCGTGGACCAGGCCTACCAGCGGGGTGAGACCGATGAGTTTATTCAGCCCACCGTGATTGTTGATTCGGCTGGCGAACCGCTGGCCAAAGTGGCTAACGGTGATGGGGTCCTGTTTTTCAACTTTCGGGCCGACCGGGCTCGCCAGCTGAGCTGGGCTCTGGTCTCGGATAGCTCCTGGAACGAGTTCGAGCGATGCCGAGTGGTCGAGGGTCTCAAGTTCGCCTCACTGATGGAGTATGATGAGAAGCTTCAAAAAGATTTTGCGTTTGCTCTGCCCGAGCTGACCGACCCGCTCCCCGAAGTGCTGAGTCGGGCTGGCTTAACCCAATATCACAGTGCCGAGACCGAAAAATATCCTCACGTGACCTATTTCTTCAACGCCCAGAACGAAGAGGTGTATGAGGGGGAAACCCGTCACATGGTCAGTTCCCCCAAAGTGGCCACCTACGACCTCCAGCCCGAGATGAGCGCCCCCGAGCTGACTCGGGATACCCTCCGTCGATTGGCTGAGCATCACGACGATTTTCTTCTGATCAATTACGCCAACCCAGACATGGTCGGACATACCGGAGTGCTAGACGCGGCCATCAAAGCCTGCGAAGCCAGCGACCAGGGAATGGGACAGTTGGTGGAAGCGGTAGTCAGCAAGAAGGGCTGCGCTTTGATCGTGGCCGACCACGGCAATGCCGAAGTGATGGTCGATGAAGAGGGAGGCCCCCACACTGCCCACACCACCAATCTGGTGCCGTTTGTCCTGGTGGGTGCCGAGGCCAAATTGCGCTCAGGGGGCCGACTTTCAGACGTGGCTCCCACCATCCTGGAACTCCTTGGATTGCCTCAACCGGAGTCGATGTCCGGTTGTTCGCTGCTTTTGGCTCCAGTCGGTTCGCCTACCAGTTGACTATCAGCTCAAGACCCAGATCGTCGAGGGAAGAGTACTCCTCTATGCTGACCTCGACCCCTCGTTGCTGGCAGGCCTGGACCAAACTTGCCAGCGTCTCGGGAGGTTTGGGGGTTTTGGTGAGAAGTTTTTTGAGGCCCTTACGCTGTCGGTAGTTTCGGTGAGCCTCTACGTAGTCTTTCACCCACGGTAAGGCGTCGCGGCTTTCAGCAGGCTCGATGTTAAGGTTTCTCAACAGCTCTTCGATCTCTTTAAAGCTCATGGGCCCCTGACGGGCCAGATGAGGATACTTTTTGGACAGCTCAGGACCCAGCTTGCCAAGTCGCTGGCGAATAGCCTCGCGAAGGTCGTAAGTCGGGTAGGGGAGGCGTAATAGCGAGACCTGCTGCTCGCCCCGACCTGCCGCCTCCTCCAGCCGTTCGGCCAGGCCCTCCTCGGCTTTGGTTATCAGGGCGTGAATCTTGTCGGTGGCTCGTTTCTCGAGCCCGTCCAAAACGTCGCAGACCAGTTTGGACTGCTCTCCCTTCAAGCCGGCTCGCGAGTCAGCCGACAACTTTCTAAGCTTGGCCACATCCATGGCTTCCTCTTCCCGATCCGCTCCGCGATCTCTGCAAGGGAACGGTGAATCGTTGACGAACCGCCGAACCATGGCCACCCTTCCCCACAAGATCGACTACGCTGGTTCCTTTCCCATGGTCACCGTCCAACTGGCTGCCGAGCAATCGGTTCGGGTAGCTCCCGGAGCGATGATCGGAATGAGCCCTAATGTCGAACTGACCTCGCTGCAACCAGGTGGCCTCCATTGTCTGATTCATAAGCGCTCCGACCAGCCTAAACGGCGAGTGCGCTTCCAGATTCTTTACACCGCTCGCGGGGGACCCGGCGAATTGATGCTGGCACCGTCCTATCCCGGAGAGATTTACGCCATGGAGTTGGTCAACCACGACCTGCTGGTCCAGTCATGTGTTCTACTGGCCTGCGAGAACAGCCTCGAACTTGACGAGGAGGTCCCCAACGGAGGAATGTTCTTCTCACCCGAAGGTCGCCGTCCCGACCAATATCTGGTCAGGCTCCGGGGTAGCGGACTGTTGCTATTAGCCTCCTACGGCTCCAGTCATCTTCATTCTCTCGAAGCCACTGAGCGATTTTTGATGGATACCTCCCATGTCATGGCCTTCGAGAGTCGGGTTCGCTACCAGGTTCGTCAGGCTGCCTCTGAGGTGTGGTTGCGTCTGGCTAGCGCCGAAGGGTTGGTCTCGGAGTTTGAGGGACCGGGTGAGATTCTGATTCAGACCCGCAACCTCTCTGCTCTTGGCGATCGGCTTAAAGCGTTTCAGTAGGGTGATACAGGGCTGCCAGTTGGCCCCACTCCAACACCTCGTCCATAAAATAGGGATTCTCGACCACTTCGGTAGGTTCGTGACGCCCGGCTACCACCGTGCTGAAGCAGTCGATCAGTCGCCGCGCACCCCAGTTGATTTTCTCTTGACGCAAGCAGCACAGTTGGGTCTCGTCCACCAGGTTTCGGAACAGCTCCGCTGTGACGCTGGGAGCGCGCCACTGATCGAGGTCAAGTAAGCCCCAGCGGTTGAAGGTTTTGCGTAAGCCTTTTCCGAGCAGCCCGGTCCAATCAAAGTAGAGGTCGTAAGCGCCCCGATTAGAGTGGTGCATGAAGACCGCCCCATCAGCCGTTAAAACCCGCTCGAACTCTCGCAGGTAAGCTCTTAGCTCTTCTTCTTCGGCATGAACCAAAGATTCAAAGCAGAAGATGAAATCGACAGAACTGTCCTCAACCCCTGGCAAACTGGCTCCGTCGCAAGCCACAAAGCGAGCTTTTTCCTGGCCCTGGAAGCGCTGGCGCAGAGCTTTGATACACTTCTCTGAAAGGTCCACCCCGATCAGCTCCTGACAGTGGGGAAGAAGATACTCCGTCCAGCGGCCGAAGCCAGAGCCTAGTTCGAGCAGGCGCTGGCAGGGTAGAAAGTCTTGGATTCGGGGCAGAATGGTGCCAGCCCACTGCATACTCGAGTTTCCCCAACCCCGGGACCACTCCTCACCTCCCAGGGGCCAATCGTAGACCTGGTTCCAGTAGTGGTGGTTTTCCTCAGGAGTCGCCATGGTTTTGAAGCAGGCGCACAACCTGCTCCCAATCACCCTGGCGGTATTTCTCAGCTAGTTGCAGGGGAGTGCGTTGACGCCCATCGAGAAGAGCCGTGTTGGCACCGTTCTCGAGAAGCACCTCGGCTACCTCGGCGTGGCCGTTAAAGGCCGCTTTGTGGAGGGCTGTCATGCCGTTGCCTGACTTGGCGTTGGCTTCGGCCTGGTTTTCTATCAGAAGTTTCACCACCTGGGCGTGGCCGTTGGCGGCTGCCAAAATCAGAGGGGTGTCGTAGCTGCTCCCTTGGGCGTCGATCAAGGCCCCGTTTTCAACCAGGTAGGTGACTACCGTGGTGTGGCCTTTGTAGGCGGCGTGATGAAGGGGTGTGAAGCCTTGTTCATCGGCCGCATTGACGCTTTCTCCTTTGGCCAGTTCGAGCTCCAGGTTATGGAGCTGACCGGCTGCGGCCGCTTTGTGAATGGTTCGGCTGATGGAGGGCTTGGTCTTAGTCGGTCCCGCCTTTTTCGAGGGCGGCGCTTTTTTCGAGGGTGGCGCCTTTTGAGCTGGTGGCTGCTGCCCTCCATCCAGGTCGCGAGCGTCCTGTTGGAGCTGCTTGGCCCGTGGGTTGGTAGGTGATCCTTGCAGATTTGGTGGGTTCACCACCGGAGCCGGCACCTGGGCCACGGTCGGGCCCAGCAAGGTCAGGCATAATCCAAGAATGATAGAGAGTCTCATACTTCTAGTTATACCCGATTCTTGGTGGATTGGTCAGGTCGCCAAGCCCAGCCGGGTAAACCGCTGCTCTGTCGGCATAGTAACCCGCCGGATGAAGGCGTTGCCCATAGGATTTTCTGGTCCTATAGGAGGCGTTTCGTTGTTGGATTCGTTAAGTTGCGAGGGAGGAAGCGAGGTGTAGAGGGCGCCACTGACTTTTAGTCGAAAAAGTTTTAGTGGTTAGGGTCTGGGCTTTTCTTTTACTGACACTCAGCCTGGCGGCACTCTCGGACCGGGTCTTCGAGCCGCCGAGACGAGCCGTCCCCGATGACCCCTGGATCAACGCTCGTCAGCAAGCTCAAAGCCAAGGATTCCGCGTGGAAAGTGTCAGGCTGCCCGAGCAGGACCGGCTCTGTGTCGAAGGCCCCGAAGGGTTAGTCAAGCCAGGTCTGTCGTTCGAGCGAATAGAGGGTGAAACTCCATCGGGGGCAGAGCAAACCCGGGCCGTTGGAGTTCTCTTGGACCACTGGATGGCCCAAAGCGAGCCTCGAGTCGACTGTCTCCTGGCTTTTCGTCTCTGGTCTTGGCCACCATCGTGTGGCTATTTCGTCGAGCGGCGACGACGTTACGGGAGCTATCTCTTCCACGGGAGCAACCCCAAATTCATGCCCTGCACTCAAAGTCAGTAATCATGGGGCTTT
>CAYRFU010000144.1:0-17042 GCA_964423525.1 uncultured Burkholderiales bacterium
TGCCGTGCCTTGCAGTCAAAAGGATCAGAATAACACGAAAACGGGGTTGCGCCCAGTCCGTGACGGCATCGGCACTGATCAAAGCCCGATTCTGATCGATAGCTTGATCGACCACCCGGCGACTGTAAGGGAACTCAGCCCCCGAGGGCACCTGAACCTCGATGCCCGAGGCCGTCAAAACACAAGCTCGCTCGGCTTTGAGAGCTTGGGCGACCTGAGAGAGAGCGGAGCTAAGACGACTTTGGACCTCGGTTCGGGGAAGCACCTCTTCAGCCTAACACAAGAAAAGGGACCGGTCTGTGACCAAGTTCACAGAATGATCGTCGCCCCCCATCCCGAACTAGAGGGCGATGAGCGATGAGGCACTCTACGACAGACTTGAACAGATGGTCTACGGTTTGGTGGATGGAAGCGTGCCACCTGAGAACTTTCGAATCCGTCTGGAGCAGCTTTCGCTGGAAGTTGAAGAAACAGCAGCTGCCCTGGTGAACCAGCCGATCCCCCCCGGCTATCCCGTTGGCCGAGACCTGATCGATGTAGCCAGAGAGGGCTTCGAACTCTTTCTTGGCTCGCTCGACCGGGTGGTCGAGGCCGAAGGCAGCCACCAGGCGATGGCCGAAGCGCTCATCCAAGCCAAGACAGCCACCGTCCTGCTCGATGCCGTGATGGAAGAGTGCGTGGTGATGGCCAGTCAACTTCAAGAGACTGAAGTGGCCGGCCAGAGCCGACCAGATTAAATCGACACGCAGACCTTTCCGAACTGTTGGCCGGAAGCGGCATAGGCGAAAGCCTCGTTAGCCTGGTCAAAAGGAAAAACGCGATCGATGATGGGATGAACCTGGGCTTGGTCAAGAGCTCGGGTCATCTCCTCAAAGCCATCTCGATGGCCGACCAGAATCCCCTGAACGCGGATATTCTTCATCAAGATCGGCAGGACGCCAAGAGGCTCGCTGACGCCCGAGAGAACCCCAATGAGACTGATCTGACCACCGATCTTGGTGGCCTCGAGAGATTGGGCCAGCGTGCCGGCCCCACCCACCTCGACCACCAGGTCGACGCCACCGTGCTGCCGGGCAACCGTTTTGCCCCAGCTGGGATCTTCTTTGTAGTTGACTGTGACGTCGGCTCCAAGCGCCCGAGCCTGCTCGAGTTTAGCCTCACTCGAGGAGGTCACGATGGTGCGCAGACAGAGAATCTTAGAGAAGAGTAGCGCGAACATGGAGACGCCACCGGTGCCGAGAATCAAGACGGTGTCACCCGGAGACAGCTCGGCCTGGGTCACCAGAGCACTCCAGGCGGTTAGCCCAGCGCAGGGCAGACTGGCCGCCTGGGTATCGTCGAGAAACTCAGGCACCCGCACCAAGCCCTGCTCGTTGACCGCCATCAGCTCAGTCAAAGCTCCGTCGAGAGGACTACCGAGGGTGTTTCGGAGGCGATGTCGGTCTGGTCGACCAGCCACCCAATCCTGGCAAAAAGTGGGGCAGACTCTCTCCCCGACTTGCCAATCCGTGACGCCCTCTCCCAAAGCTTCCACCACCCCCACTCCATCGGAACAGGGAATCAGAGGAAGGCTTTGGCGAGGATTGTAGACCCCCTGACAAACGAGAATATCCCGGTAGTTCAGGGCCGCGGCTTTCATCCTGACGACCACTTGGCCCGGTCCAGGCCTAGGAGTAGGTCGCTCGGTCTTGACCAGTGGCTGACTGAATTCTCTCAGTTCGAAGCAGTTCATGATGACGGGTTTGGAGCGTCCTGGTCATGTTCCTTTGAGACTTGAAGCCGCTCCCGGATTGAGTCTAGAGAAGTGAGAGAGGCAACCGCTTCCTGATACCAACAGAGGCTCGCAAGTGGGGCCTCGGCCGGAGGGTCCGGCGCTTGCTCCTGTCTTTTCCAGCCTTCAATCAGCCGCTCAAGCAACTCGGGAGAAGCCGTCCCTTCGAAGAGACCCCGCTCCCAGTGCGCGTCGAGGGTGAGGCAAGTCCGAGCGCGCTGGGTCACCAACTCTGTTCTTCTCCAGGTCGCCTCGTCCCCTCCCTCCAAACGCTCATAGAGGTCCGCTTTAAGCTTCTCCAACTTTCGTTCAAGTCTGACTCGGCCAACCTTTGCCCTCGAGCTCGGGTCTTTGAGACACGCCTGCTCAATCCGTTGACTGAGCTTCTCAAGTCTTTCCAAAGCCTCTTTCGGACAGGGCGAGGCAGGGTCCGCGACTCTCCCGTCGAGACTCTGGCGCAGCACTCGAATCCAGAGGCACCAGGCTAGACTGTTGACGAGGTTCAACCCGGTGTAGGCTAAAGCCACCGAAGCCGAAGGGCTAGCCCCAAACCCACCACTGACGAGCACCACTGCCTTCAGGGTCAAAGGCCAAGCTACCAGCCAGCCCAGAGTGCCGCCGGCCACCACCAGAGCGTGGGCAAGAACAAGACGCTTTCCGTTCCGCTCGGCGCCCAAGCTCAGAAAAAGAGGCCAAAACGCCGTTCCTAGATTCACCCCGAGACTCAAGGCCACCGCACTCGGCAGGGACAGAAATCCCTGGCTAGCTAAAGCCATGACGAGCGCCAAGCCGCTGGCCGAGGAATTCAGGAGGACTGTCGAGGTCGCTCCCACCAGAACGGCCGCCACCACCTGGCTAGGAGAAAGTCCCTCGCTCGATGGTCCGAGCCACTGCAGCAGGTGGGTCTCGGTGACGAGGGGTTCGAGATTCTCGACCATCATTTCTAAGCCCAATAGCGCGAGACCCACCGCCAGGATAATCTGGGTCAGCTCTCGGACCAACGCTTTGTTGGCCACCAAGAGGGTGAAAGTGGCCAGACCGACCACTACCGGACCCAGGCGCATCAACTCGGTCATCATCCAGGCTTCCGTGGTGGCTCCCACGGTGGTTCCTAGCATGACCAAAAGGCCCTGAGTCAAAGTCACCAGGCCGCTATCAACCAGAGCCATCAAGGCGACCAGAAGAACACTTTTCGCTTGCAGAAGAGCGGCTGCAGCAGCTCCCAAAGCCACACACACAGAGGTGCGGGAAAGGACTCTGTCGAGGAGGGGCTGGAAGCGGGCGGCCACAGACTGCTCGAGAAAGTGCCGTAGCAGTCGAAGGGCGAACACCATCAATCCCAGCCCGCCAAAGGCTCTGGCCAACAAAGCTAGATCCAAACCGCAAACCCTTCGAGGCCGGCACTTATCGTTTTAGGTTTCTGCGGCAATCGTTCCCGTCAACCTCCGGTGGAAGCGACTAAACTACCATAAGCGTATCGGCTTGTCACTACTAACGGACATCTGGACAATGTCCTAGTAGGGACGGAACACGACCTGGTTCTAGGAGCGCGGCCGGAAACCCCATTGACAATGGGGTCCGGCCAGAGCGACGACCCACAGGTTGTGCTAGAACGTCCGGCCATCCACCGTAGGTTGGGTGGCGGAACTTGCTTCCGCCGCTCAAAGTGACTTTCCGGCCGGACTTCTAGGGAGGGATGAGCCCACTGACTTCCTAAAGAGAAATCCTATGATGAAACGAATTCTAGTGGCGGTGATGATCATCTTGAGCCTGGGCCCGACTTGGCTGGCAGCCGAAGAAGAGACTCCGCCAGTCAACATTGAGGGTCGATGGATCTTTCGCATGGAGAGTTCTCTCCGAAGAAAAAGCGTTGTGATCACCCTGGAGCAAAAAGAGGATCGACTTTACGGCTTCCTGCTCGACTCCCAATACGACAAGCCGAAAGTCGGAGGTCGAGTGGAAGGCAACAAGGTGCTCATCTGGAGCCGCCACGTCAACAAAATAGGAGGGAGCAAAGAGGCGACCTTCAGAGGGGTCTTGGAAGGCGAAGAGATCAAAGGCGAGGTCGACTATTTCCGAAAAAGGATGGATTTTACCGCCGTCCGGTCGCCTCAAGAAGAAGAGTAATGGCCCTCGTCTGGCTGGAGGACGGCACTTTTGAAGCGTTTGAAATGGCCGCTCAGGGAGGCCCCTTGGAGCCGGAATCTCCCCCTCAACGAGTCGTTGTCGCCGAGGACCTGGTCCGTGGTCCCGTTCGGACCATCGAGCGAGAAAGCACTCTGGAACAAGCTCGAGCCATGATGATGGAGCAACATTTTCGCCATCTGCCCGTGGTCGACGACTTATGCCTGGTCGGTGTGCTTTCTGAACGAGACCTGCTGAGAGCTCGCTCCTCGTCAGACTGGCACCAGCAGAAGGTCCAACAATGGATGAGTTCGCGTATCCTGGCGGCTCATCCGAAGGCGCCCATCGCTGAGATCGCCCGTCTCATGGTGGAATACAAGATCAGCTGCGTCCCCCTCGTGGCTTCCGACCGCTCTCTGGAAGGACTCCTGACCACCCAGGATCTGCTGGCCGCGATAGCCTACCACGCCCCGGTGGAAATCTGGATCTAGCAGTAGAGTTCGAATTCAGGATGGTCAACGACGTAGGTTAGCACATCAGAGGCCGTCAGCAAGCCCAACAAAGTGGCCGAGGCGTCAACGATGGGCAAGCAGTTGACCCCCACCCGCTTCATCGCGTCCGCCGCCAACCGAAGTTCGGTGTCGGGCTTGGCCATCAGCACACGACGGACGCAGACGTTACCGACCTCACCCTCTTCCTGACCTAAAAAATCCCGGTCAGAACAGATCCCGATCAGCCGTTTGTCGGCCACGATGGGAAGATGGCGAATGTTGGCCTGTTCCATCAGGGCCACCGCTTCGGAAATGGCCGTTGCCGGACTGCAAACCGTCACGGCCCGGGTCATAACCTTAGAGACCGGGACCCACTCTCCCAACCTTTCCCTCTGGCGACTCTTGTCTTGCTTGACCTCAGCAGAGCCTCCCAGAGGAGAAGGACCCTCACTGAGGGCCGTCTTGGGAGTGTTACCGCGAGGGCGGTTAAGGGGCAAGATGACCACCTCGGAGTTGCCGAAGGGGAGAATGTAGGAAGGCTTTCGCTTCTCTTCTGGTGGTTCGATGGGAGGAGGGACAGGCTCACTGAGAGGAAGCGTCAGGTCGACCCGATCGCGCGCCGGGACGGCCTCTACCTCCAGCGGCGAGAGGGGCGGAGGCTCCATCGTCAGGGGGCCTTGCAAGCGTTCGAGGAATCTCCAGTTGCGGATGAAGCTGCTTTTCCACTCCTCTTCGGTCAAGCCGGGTGGAGGTTCCTCGCCCACATGGATCCTGGGGATTTCCCGAAAGACGGCTCCGTCGATGACCCAGAAGATTCCCACAAGAACGGATTCCTTCCCTTTTACCGAGTTCCTTTTAGGGCCGGTTCATCTGACGCAGCACTCGGTAGAGTGCTTGGGTGCCGAGTTCCTCCCATCCCAAGCCGGAAGCAGCCTGGTAAAGTTGCTTGGCCAGGGCCAAGCCCGGCAGGGCCAGGTTCATCCTCTCGGCCTCGGCCAGGGCGATCCCCATATCCTTAAGGAAATGTTTGATAAAGAAGCCAGGCTCAAAATCTCCGGCCACGATCCGCCTTCCCAGGTTGTTGATCGACCAGGATGCGGCTGCTCCCTTCCCGATCACGTCGATCACCTGATCGGGCTCCAGTCCTGACTCAACGGCATAGAGAAGCGACTCCACCACGCCAACCATCGTCGTGGCGATCAGAATCTGGTTGCACATCTTGGTGTGTTGGCCCGAACCCGCTGGTCCAAGATAAGAGATCGTTTTGCCCATCAACTCGAAAAGGGGCAGGGTGGCCTCGAAGGCTGATTTCTCCCCCCCGACCATGATGGCCAGGGTCCCCTCCCGAGCTCCCACGTCTCCCCCTGAGACGGGAGCATCGAGAGCCTGTACGCCTCTTTTGCTGGCATCTTCAGCGATACGTTGAGCGAGACTCGGCTGGGAAGTGGTCAGGTCGACCAGGACCGCACCCTCGGGGGCGGCCGCCACCAGACCGTCTGCCCCCAGGAAGACTTCCTCAACATCGCGAGGGTAGCCCACCATCGCAAAGGTGAAAGGACAAGCCGCCTGAGCCGGATTCTCGACCCAGACCGCTCCTTTCTCAAGCAGACGCTCGGCTTTCGCCCTGGTGCGCGTGTAGACTCGAAGCTCGTGACCCGCTTTGAGCAGGTGCTCAGCCATCGAGAGTCCCATGACTCCCGTCCCGATCCAACCGATTGTCACCGCGACTTCCTTCCTAAAGGCCCGTCGCCTTACGCCCCCATCGACTCCGTTCAGGGCCCGTCTAAGACGGGTCCTTAGCTACGTCCTGGAGGTTGCCCTTTCTCAGCAAGGGAGCCAGCCAAAATCCCGAAAGCCTCTTGGTGACCAAAGTCTCTCGCCTGATTCTCATAGCACTCCTGCTCGGTTACTGTTACTGGGTCGCCGAGGAGGCCTCACCTCTGGAAGGCTGTTGGGTATCCTCGACCGGGGCCAGCATTCAGATCGGAGAAGGGAGCCGTCATCAGGAGTTCCCGATCCTCGTCACCGACGCTGACACAAGCGAGCCTTTCCGGCTGAAAGCGTCCTGGCTCCCCCAGTCTCACGACCAATTTCGCTATCACACCCCGGCCGGGGAGGTCGTAACCGCCCGCCTGGTCGAGGAGCGGGTTGAATTAACAGCCTCCAGCTGGAGGGCCACTTGGCGACGCGAGACCGACCTCTTCCAAGCGATAGAGGCGGGCGACTTGGAACGGGTTCAGACAGTTCTCTCCCAATCTCCCAGCGCGATTCGCAGCCGAGATGCCGGGGAGACTCCTCTCCATCTGGCCGTCTCGAGTGGTCATCTCGAGATCGCAAGCCTGCTGCTTGAGCACGGTAGTCCGCCAAACAGCCGCAACGACCAGGGGGCCACCCCTCTCCACCTTTTGGTTCGCCACCGTCACCCTCGCCAAGACCGCGAGCTTTTTGAGCTCTTGGTCAAAGCCGGGGCCCAGACCGACGCATCGGATGACTACGGCCAGTCCCCTCTGGAGGTTTGCAGCGCGGCCTGGAGACCATTGCTAGAGCGCCAGCTCGGGAGAATCTAGCAGGAATGGTCAATTTTGGGGATGTGCGGCCGGTAACAGATTTGTTACTTTGGAACAACTTCAGACCCAGGAGGACCTCATTGCATATCAGTTTTCGAGCAGCCCCATCCGACGAACAACACCGCGAGTTCACAACCCTTCTCCGACGACTCCCTGGCGAAGGGACGATCTCCGACTTACTCGGAGCCTATGGCACAGACCAGGTGTTCTTCACCTTTCCGCCGGAGAGAACTGGGCTACCCGAAGACTGCCAAGAAATTTCCCTGGGGGGATGTAACACCCGAGGGTAGCGCTGGTCTATCGCTTTAGACGGATACCCTCACCCTTCCCCGCCCTCGGGCGGGGATTTTTTTATCCCAGGCTGGCGACGACCGGGGATCAAAAAAGGCTCACCAAAAGTGAGCCAGAGTGTGGTGGCGGGGGGGAGATTTGAACTCCCGACCAATGGCTTATGAGTCCACTGCTCTACCCCTGAGCTACCCCGCCAGGTGACAGAATTGTAGGACCTCCGAGGGACGATGTCAAGTCACGATGGACCACCCAGCGACAGCCTGGCCGTTCATCATTCTGTAACGTTTTTGACATCTTCTCGAAACAGTTTGGCAAAAATCTGGCCCGAAGCCTTTCTCTATCCTGAGAGCACACACCAAACTCAGGAGGCAAACCGATGAGGAATAGCACGATCTCACAAACCAACCAATTCTACGTCTTCAACCTGGCCCAACCAGGTAGAGCCAAGCCCAGACAGCAGCCCCGCTGTTGCCAACCCGGTCACCAGGGCCGCTGCCGAGCGGCCAGGGAAGACCTCGACCAGGGCCTGAGAGCCTTTCTCACCGGGCTTGGTCTTGGCCTGGCAGGGTCGGACTCTTGCGGCTGCTTGAGTGAAGCTCTGCTAGAATGGGCTCAGGATCCCCCTCTCAACTATCCGGGTGAGTTACAGAAAGGAGAAACGAAGGCGTTCCCAGGCCAAGGCCAGGTCTCGTGGACTGGTAGGACGGCCCGGGCGAGCTTTACCGACCCCCAAGGCAGACCTCAACAGCTGACCGTCGAGGGAAACCAACTGCGAATCGGCAATAAAACGATCCATTTGAGAAAGACGGGGGCGATTGTCTCGCTCCAGACGAGCGACGGACCCGTTCAGTTCGTGGTCGGTAGCCAGGGGCACGGGGCCAATCGAGAGATTTCAAGAGTGGCCGTCTATGGACCGGGAGAGCAGATTCAAACTTCGCCTCCCGGCGCCACAGAGCACTTAAGCCTTTAGCACCGGCTGCGAGGGACCTTGACCGAAATCAAGGTCCCTCCGCTTTCTCGGGTTTGAAATTCCGCCTTGCCCCCCAGCAACCCGCCCGTTCTCGGCCCATTGTTCTAGTCCCAGCCGGATTCGGAAGTCGACACCGCCAGGAAGATCTTGAGCGCGCCAGAAGCCGCGCAAGGTGAAGATTGCCGTCATCGGATTGGCTTGCCGTTTTCCTGGAGGGGACGATCCACAGGCCCTGTGGGAAACTCTCAGCAACGGTCGCGAAACAGCTCAAGAACTACGGAGCCAGAGATGGGACTACGCTCCCTTCTATAGCCCGGACCCCCGGGCGGCCAACTGTAGTTACGCCCAAACAGCTTGTCTGTTGAGAGACATCGAAACCTTTCCAGGAGCCCATTTTCAGCTCTCTCCGAAGCGCCTGAAACATCTAGACCCCCAACAACGCCTGATGCTCGAACTGGGCCGGGAAGCCCTCATCGACGCCGGGTTGCAAGCACGCCCTTTCAAGCGAGAAAAAACAGGGGTCTTTATCGGGGCCAGCGTGTCGGAGTATAGCCGTTTGATGGCCCAGGAAATCCGGACCCGCCAGTCTCGTTTTCGGGCCAACGGCTACACCCTGCCGGGTGGCAATCTCAGTATGTGTGCTTCGCTTTTGTCCCAGACCTTCGACCTGGGTGGTCCGGCCTTCACCAGCGACGCGGCCTGTGCTTCCACCGGAGCAGCCGTGATGCAGGCCTGCCACTACTTGATGAGTCAGCCTCCCGGAGCCGTGGCTTTAGCGGGAGGAGTCTACTTACTCGTCTCACCAGAGAACCTGGTTTGTTTTTCCAAGCTCGGAGCTCTATCACCCCGTCAAGGTCGTCCTTTCGACCACCGGGCAGACGGATTCGTACTGGGCGAAGGGGCCGGTTTACTCGTTCTAAAGCGTCTTGAGGCAGCTCAGCAGGACCGAAGCTACGCCGTTATCACAGGTATCGGGTGCAGTAATGACGGCCGTTCAAATAGTCCAGTCACCCCGTCCAGTTCAGGCCAAGTGCGGGCTATGCGGTCGGCTCTCCAGCAGGCCGAGGTGCCTCCGGAAGAGATCGCGCTGGTGGAATGTCATGGCACAGGCACCCCGGTGGGAGACCGCTGTGAAATGGAGAGTTTAGCCACCGTCTTCGCCACTCTTCCTCGGCCGCGCTTGGGTGCGGTGAAAGCGAGCCTGGGGCACTCCCTCTCAGCCGCCCTCGCCGCAGGGCTCATCAAAACTTGCCTGTCGCTTTCTCGGCGTCACTGGCCAGCCCAGGTCAACTTCGAGCAGTTTCCCCAAGACTGGCCCGGGACAAACGGATTTGACTTCGGTCCATTTTCTTGGGAAGGGTCCCGAAAAGCCCTGGTCAACGCATTTGCGTTCGGAGGCACCAACTGCTCATTCGTGTTGGAATCCGCTCCCGTTCTAGCCACCAAAGAGCGACCTCGAAAATCCTGGCCCTTCGTGATCACAGCTCCTGATGCTCCCACCCTGAGTAGCCATCTGGACCAACTGAAGCCCTGGTTGGCGGTCGAAGGGGAGGAGCTCGCTCAAGCCTCCTACACTCTCACCGTGTGTCGCTCTAGGCTGGCCTATCTAGCGGCCTTTGAGGCGTCTGAAGGCGAAGAGGTCACGAGCAAGCTCGAAGAGCTGCAGCGTCGCCTCGCAGACGCCCCCGAGACGTTCCGCGATGCCCAACACCTGCCCCAACCGGACTACCCGCCCTGGGCGGCCCGGCCCTGCACCTTACCATCTTGCCCTCTGCCGCGTCGCTCCTACTGGGCTTTCTCTTGAACCAAAGCCAATAGATCGCCCACCGTTGCGAGTTCGGCCAGCTCGTCGTTCTCGATGGCGACCTCTAGTCGCTCCTCCAACTCAAACACGAGTTCGGAGAGAGCCAGGGAGTCGAAACCGAAAGAGGACAGCTCGGTTGAGCCATCGATCGGCCCTAGGGGCTCGGGGCTGATCTCTTCAAGGGTCTGCCGAATAGCTTCCAAGACATTTTCCTCAGGAACGCTCATGGGCAAGCGCGTTCGACCTGCTCAGAGTGCGCCCTGCCACCCCCTGAAACTCGACGGAAAGAAAGCCCCGTCAAGGTCGTTCTCGACGCCTCCTCTGTGGCCTGGTCTCCACAGCGAGACCCTCTAAATCATCTGCCAAGGAACCATCTTCTTTGTCAAGGTCCGTCCAAGGGTTATTGACCTCGGGCTGGTCTAGCTGGTCCCAGCGGTCGTAAAATTTCGTAGGCTCCTCCGTTTCCAGGACACCAGTCGGGAGAGAAGTTGACGACCCTCAAAAGGTTCCTGTCCCCCTATCCGGTTGGGACTCCCTGGCTTAGGAATTCCGAAAGAGGGAAATGCCCAGCTTGACCGCCAGGCAGGCGCAAGAGGTCGCCACCGTAATCGGGGTGGGAGCGTAAGCCACCGCCAGCCAGCCGATCCCCATGCCGACTTCGGCTCCGCCTTCGACCATTTGAAGGGGGTCTCTCTCTCGATACCCTTTGACGAGATGACTGGCCCCCTGACAGACATCGATCACACCGTGGACAACCGCGAACGGTCGAGCCACAGTCCGGGCCGATTGGCCAGCCAGGGCAAAGAGAGGGCCCTCCCCCAGGGTGCCTCCGAGAGCCGCACTGGCGGCCAGCGACTCAGTTCCCAGGAAAAGGCTTCGTCCGCCTTCCCACAACTGTTCATCGTCCCCTCGAGCGATGGCCTGGCGGAGTTGGCGAAGACCCAGGTGAATCAGCCAGACCCCCACTCCCGCCGTGACCCCCATCCCGGCTCCGGCGGCTAACGCGAAGGCTCCACTTTGACTCAAAGCGTTCATCACCTCGGGTGCCTGGGGACCCGCCACCAGCCGAACCCCCTGATCAAAGCCCTGACGCACCAGCCCGGCCATACTGTGATGACCGGCTTCTACCGATCCTGAAATGACATCGTTGTAGGCCATCTCGAGTTTCTCATAAAAGACTCTTCCCGCCCCGCCCGTGGCCAGGAAGGAATCGTCGTTGAGGGGGATGTCCCAGATCTTGCGATAGGCCTCTTTGCTGAGATAGATGCGCTCGTCGCGAAGCTCGATCTCTTCCTCGGAGATCTCGAGCTGCTCGGCTAGAAAGCTCTTGGTCCAGGCCTCGGTCTGCTTGGGTCGATGAACGTGAGGTTTGCCGAAATACTTTTTGAAATAACAGTCCGGCATCCGCCAGGAAGGCGTTTGGCGTGGGGACTCCTGACCCAGACTTTCAACCAACATCGGGACGTAATCTATCAAGCCCGAGGGCTAGAAGAGTAACAGCGAATTTAACAGGCTGTCATCTTGAGACTGAAAAGATGAGGGACCCGGACCGCACCTTCAAACCGCCAACAACCGGGCTCCTCTTCGACCGTATTGGGAAAGCAGCCGCAGGGCGAAAAATCGTATTCCCGAAACTCCAAAAGGGTGAGCCCTCTGGCCAGCAACGGACTGACCACATCGCTCAGAGAATGGCTCCAATAATGCTCCAGCCGCTCTTCCCTGTGGTCAGGAGAGGCTGGGGGTGCGCTGGTTCCAGGCTTGGCGATTTAGCTCGCCGGCGCAGCGGTAGCGACCCGGCTGGTCGTGATAAAGATATGCGCCCCGGCCACCTGGCTCAGTTTGGCCCAAGCGCAAGACTTGAAATGCTTCAGGAGTGAGGCGCTCCTTCCACTGCTGCTCGGTCAGCTCCATCGAGAGTCGATTGTCCCCGGAGGTTGATTCCCCCTGCGAAGAGAAGCTGGCAAGATGAGTGAGTGGAACTGGACGCCTTTGGCGACGGGGGCCGGCGTAGGCCTGCTGGTAGCCCTGATTTCGAATGCCCTTTTCGTCTCGCCCAGCGCCCCGGGACCAGCTCGCCTGATGCTGGTCTTCCAGATGGCCCTAGCTTTCGCCATTCTCAACCTCTTTCTGTCCCGCTATCTGGAGCTTCGTCGCCGGGTGCTGGAGCGTGTCGAGCGGGAAACTAGGAGCGATTCATGAGTTGCTCGAGCCTCTCAGGGGTGCGCTCCTCAGGCGGCAAGGCCAGAAACTCGCGAAAGCCGCGACTTAAGGTCAAGCTACTCATACTGCTACTCACGCTACTAAAGGTAGCCTGTTTGCGGGCTACTTGATAGGCCCCAGCCTCGAGCCGCTCGAGCATCTTCTTCAGCTGACTGACCTGGCTTTCGAGAGCCTTGCTTGGCCCCGCCTCTTCAAGGGTGGCTAACGCCTCCCTTAACACCTCACGGGCGGTGCCGTAATCTCGACGGTCAAGCAGCGCCACCGCTTTCTTCGTTTCAGCCGCTGCCAGTTGAACGGCTCTTTTCTCAAGCACCTCAGGGTGACCGGGGAACTCGCTCAGCTGGCCGTGAGCCACCACCGGCAGGCGAAAATCCGCTTCCACCGTCTGGGCCTCGCCCGTCTCGGCGTCCAGGTAGTCGAGTCGGAAGGTTGCCAGAGACTGGCAGCGCTCCATCTTGGGATCTGGAAGAAAGGCTCGATCTGGTCGGCCTGCTCGACGTGATAGAAGTTGCCGTGACCGGCCTCAGCCATGGCGACCAGCAGATCCTCGTTGTAGCTAGCCCCAAGACCCACCGTAGAAGTGGTCACGCCTCGAGCTTGCCAGTCACGCACTTGATGAACAATGGCATCAGTCTCGCACAAACCACAGTTCGTCTGGCCGTCGGAGAGAATCACAACCCGACTCAGCCGGCCCTTCTCGAGCCCCCTTTCCACCTGATGACAGGCTTCCACCCAACCCTGGTGGAGGTCGGTGGAGCCCCCTACTTCCAGGTGCTTGAGGGCAATCCGAAGAGGACCAGGCCTGGTGGCCTGCTGAAAGGGAATCACGACCTCGACCTCGTTGTCGAAAGCGACGGCGCTGATCTGGTCCGCTCCCTTCATCTGCTCAACCACGTGGATGGCGGACAGACGAGCGTGCTCGATCGGGGCCCCGGCCATCGAACCGGAACGGTCGAGACAGAGTCCCAGATTGAGAGGGGATCGTCTCAGCCTTCTTTTGGCGACGGGAGCCTGGAGTTTGACGAGAAGTTGCACTGTAGTAGGGCGGTCGTGACAGACGGCGGGACGGTGAGCAAGAAAATGGAATTTCGGTTTCATTGGTAGACCTCCTGAACGATGGGCCTAGCCTAAAACGCCCCACTCAACTCTCGCTCAAATCGGTCGGCCAACTGCTCGGGAACGGGTAAGTCGAGTTCTTGCTCGAAGGCCTGACGGCATCGCTCATACAGGGTTTTGACCTGGCTGCTCTGTCCCCTCAAACAGCCCAAGAGACCAAGATAGGCGACCTCTTGACACGAGTCATGCTCGAGGACCTGATGCCACCAGGCCACCGCCTTTTCCCAATCTCCTCTCTGAGTGGCCCTCTCGGCCAGAGCCACCCGACACCGGCATAGCTGCTGGGCCAGTTGAAAGCGAGGCTGATGAACCCAGTCACTCTCAAGACCCACCAACAAGTCTCCCCGCAAAGCTTGCTCAGCGCGGAGCCAGGATTCGGCCGACTTCTGCTGCTGGGCCTCAAGAAACCAAGTGCGAAATTGATGGACATCAACCCAGAACTCGGGACTGAGCTGGTAGGCGTCGTCATGACGAATGACCACCTCTTGAGCGAATTCGGCCAGCCCTTTGCGCAGAATGGAAATGGCGTTCTGGAGAGAGTGACGGCCTTTGCGCCCTCGGTTCCCCCAGAACAGGTCCACCAGTCGGTCCTCACTGACTGGCCGCTCAGATAGACCCGAGCACCACCTTCATCCAGAGAACGGCCAGCTTTCTGGAGAGCCAATCGGCCCCGCTCCGGGAAGCGAGCCAGGGCCGCCTCGGCTTGGGGTGAGGCCAACCAGGTGTCACAAGCCTCTTCGTCACCCCTTGCCGCCAGCAATAAAGCGGTCGAGGCCACACCCGCCTGGTCGTAGGCTGAAGGTCTGGTGGGCTCGCTCCAGGTCGTCTGCTCCAACGGAGGTGAGCTGGGCCAGCTCCAGAACGGCTTCAGCGACCAGCTGCTCAGAAGGCTCCTCCTCCACCAAGCTCCTGGCCAGCTCGATCGCCTCCTGCGCGCAACCGGTCGCGGCCAGCATCCGAACCTGCACCAAACGGGCCTGACCGGCCAACTCGGGACTGGCCTCGGCGGTCTCGATGGCCTGAACCAGAATCGGCTGGGCCTGGGCATAGCGCCCCTGCTCGACCAGGCGCTTGCCTAACCGGACCAAATTTTCGGCCGCCCACGCTTCTACCGCTTCCAGCTCAACGACTTCTTGGTCACCATCGGCCTG
Organism: uncultured Burkholderiales bacterium; assembly: GCA_964423525.1. Taxonomy (GTDB): domain Bacteria; phylum Vulcanimicrobiota; class Xenobia; order Xenobiales; family JADMJV01; genus CAYRFU01. Next base: position 14,506 of record CAYRFU010000144.1, read on the forward strand.
AGCCAGCAAAAAAGACTCTAACGGCTCTTGCTGCCCCTGGCGTTCCACCACGGTGGCCACTCTTTCCAAACCGGGATAGCTTCTCAAAAGGGAAGGGGAAAGGTGAGCCACCACCATCGAGGCCAGGCATTCGGATGTCGGACACGACCAGGTCGAAACTCTCCTTCTGAGCGAGCTCTAACGCCTTTCCTCCGCTGCTGGCGCAGGCCACCTCAAAGCCGGCATCCTCGGCCGCCAACTCGAGGCTCGAAAGCATCAGTTCATCGTCATCGACGATCAAGATTCGGGCCGACAAAGCTTCTCCTCGAAAGTGATCAAAAAGCTGGCTCCCTGGTTAGGCTCTGAGGTGATGGCCACGGTGGCCTGATGCTCCTTCAAAATCTGGTAGGAAATCGCCAATCCCAACCCCACTCCCTGACCCACCTCTTTGGTGGTAAAAAAAGGCTCGAAAACTCGCTTGCGCACCTCCGGAGTCATGCCCTGGCCGTTGTCGCTGATGCGAACCCAATGGTGACGACAGGCCAATTCGAGACGACGAGGCCTGGGCGAGCCCGCCAGCGAGTCCCGGGCGTTGAACAAGAGATTCAAGAAGACTTGACTGAGTTGGGCAGCGTCGCCATCCAGCCAGACCGGTTCGAGCCGGCTGACCAGTTCGATCTCAAGCAGCTCCATCTGACGGCGCACCAGTTCCAGGGTTTCCGCCAGCAACTCGTGGAGAGGGAACTCTCGGCGGGTAGCCCGGGCGGGGTGGGCGAAGTTGAGCAGCCGTTCGATGGTCTGGCGACCGCGCTTCACCGCAGTTCTCATCAGCTCCACCCGCTTCTTGAGACGGGGGTCGTCGACCTGACCGTCGAAGGCGCTCAGGTTAAGGGCCAGAACCCCGAGAGGGTTGTTGACTTCATGAGCCACCCCGGCGGCCAACTGCCCGAGGGCCGCCAACTTTGAACTCGCGAACAGTTAGGCTTTGTTTTCAGCCAGCTCTCGACGGGCCTGTTCGATGCTCAGTTGATGGACCCGCTGAAGCTCTCCGTAGAGTTCGGCGTTCTCCAGGGCCCGGGCAGCCTGGTCGGCGATGGCCCCCAACAGTTCCAGGTGCTCCTGGGTAAAGGCCCCTTCTTTGAGGCGGTGGTCGGCGTGGACCACGCCGCGCACCTGTCCGCCCCAACGGAGGGGGGCACAAACCACCGAGCGTAAAGCCATCAAAGTGATGCTGCTCGAACTGGAAAAGCGGGGATCTCCCATGGCGTTGAGCACGACCATTCCCTGGCCTTCCGAGGCGACTTTGTCGATGATGCCCCGGCTGAACTTAAGCGCGTTCTGTTGTTCTTGGGGATCGAGAGAGCGGGCTGCGGCCACCGACCAATGCTGGTCCTGGCGAAGCAAGACCAGGCCTCGCTCCGCCCCCAGAGCTTCCACGACCTGTTCGATCAATCGCTCCAACACCTCGTCGATCTGGAGGCTGGAGTTAAGGATTTGGTTGACCCTGAGAAGAAGAGCCAGGTGGTCACGTTCGAACTCCACTTTGAGGGAGTTCGAAAGAGAGGCGGCCCGGGCCTGGCTAAGACGCGTCGGCGAGAATATCTAACAACTGGCTCAAGACCTCGTCACCACTGTTGAGAGCCTGAGCAGCCAGTTCCAGGTCGAGTTCCACCGGCGTCACTACAAAAAGACCCTGGGCTAGGCCCGTCATCACCAGTTGACCCTCTCCTTCGGGTTCTAGGAAAAACTCTTGAAGATTTAAGACTTCGCCGGTTTGCTGCTGACGAAATTCTAGTTCGGGTTCTTGCTCCAGGCCGAGGACCGGGTAACCCTCTTCTTGAAGGTCGAGCACCAAATCCTCGCCTAGCTCGCCTTGGACGAAGGCCACACAGACGAGAATCTCCTCGTTCCAGTCGAGAAGGTCTTGAGCCAGGTCGAGCGACTCTTCCTGATGGCGGCTTGCGAAAAAATAGTAGTGAAGAGCGCTCTGGTCGGTCGAGTGGCAGCTCTGATAGTCGAAGATCCTCATTCTTGAGCACTCCTTCATAGTGATTTCTCACTACCAGTAGACCTCGCGGCCCTTAAAACTTCTTGAAATCTTTGCCCGCGCGGCCGGTCGCTAGGGCTCAAAGCCCGAAGGGACTAGGCGGATTTTTTCCAGGTCCTCAGCGAACTGGACAGGCCCACCATAGAGGTTTCGAATGCGCTCCAGAGTCGACTGTTCCTGACCCAGAGTTCGAAGCATCCGATGGGACAAAAAGAGCCTGCGGCAGCGGGCATCTCGAGCATACTCCCCGATGACCGAAGGGGGCATGTGGAGGCGACGAGCCAGACCTCGGGCTTTCTCAGGAACGGCGTTGTGGCAGACCAGCAGGTCGCAGTCTTGAGCCAACTCTGCCAGAGGCCCCGAACTCATGTCTCCCGAGAAGACGATGGAAAGCCCATCCACTTCGATACGCCAAGCTAAGGCGGGAACAGAGCCGTGGGCGACAGGGACGGCCATCACGGTGAGCTCCCCCACCGAGGTCTGGAAACGCTCACTGACAACTCTGGCCTGA
>CAYRFU010000145.1:0-684 GCA_964423525.1 uncultured Burkholderiales bacterium
CCACCCGGCGGAGCGCGCTCCGTCGCCACGCAGGAAACTCGGGTTAGGCCGGCCAGTTTCCGCCCACCCGGCGGAGCGTGCTCCGTCGCCACGCCGGAAACTCGGGCCAAGCCGGCCAGTTTCCGCCCACCCGGCGGAGCGTGCTCCGTCGCCACGCTGGAAACCCGGGCCAAGCCGGCCAGTTTCCGCCCACCCGGGGGACCGCGACGAGAAAACTAGTAAGCGATGGCGAAGATGGCTTGCTCCTTGGCGGGCTGGCCCGAGTAGACACAAGTGCCCTCGCCTTCGGGCTGGTCGAAGGGGATACAGCGGACCGTACCTTTCGTCTCCTCTTTGATTGTGGCTTCGGCCTCAACGTCTTCGTTGAACCAACAACGGACGAAGCCGGCCCGGTCGGCCAAGGCCTGTTTGAGCTCTTCGTAGCTGGAGACCTCCACGGTGTTTTCTTGCTGGAAAGCCTGAGCTTGGGCTAGCATTCTGGCTTGAACCGTTTCGATCCGCTCGGATAGAAATTGAGGAGTCGCTTCGTTAGCCTCGTGAAAGGTCTTGCTGCGGTCGAGGCGGAGCTTGACCACGAAAGCGTCTTTGTCCACGTCGCGTGGTCCGACCTCAAGCCGAAAGGGAACGCCTCGTTGCTCCCAATAGAAATGTTTCTCAACCGGCTTCTGGTCGCGCAGGTCGAGA
>CAYRFU010000145.1:694-16160 GCA_964423525.1 uncultured Burkholderiales bacterium
ACGACTTGTTGAGCGGCCCGGTCATCGGTGAAAACGGTCAGGAACTCCCGACCACCGGCTCGCGATTCGGCGGCCGCTAAACGGTCTTGACCACACAGACCAGCGATCAGTTTACGGCAGTGGGCCATCACTTTTTCTTTGTCGGCGTCTTTGCGGTAAATCGGCACAACGGCCACGACCACCGGAGCTAGCTTGGGAGGCAGAATCAATCCCTCATCATCGGAATGTGTCATGATCAACGCTCCGATCAGGCGGGTGCTCACCCCCCACGAAGTCGTGTGGCAGAGCTGCAACTGATTGTCGCGACCCAGGTATTGGATATTGAAGGCCCGGGAAAAGTTTTGACCGAGATTGTGGGAGGTCCCGGCTTGAAGGGCTTTGCGATCCTGCATCAGGGCTTCGATACAGTAGGTCGTCTCGGCCCCCGGAAACTGTTCGCTCTTGGTCTTGCGGCCTTTCAGCACCGGCGTGGCCATAAATTCGGTCACGAAGTCGGCATAAACAGCGAGCATCTGCAGGGTTTCCGCCTCGGCCTCCTCGTGGGTCTCGTGAGCGGTGTGGCCCTCTTGCCATAAGAACTCGGCGGTCCTCAGAAAAAGGCGGGTTCGAAGCTCCCACCGCATCACGTTGGCCCACTGATTGATGAGGACCGGCAGGTCGCGATAGGACTGGATCCATTGGGCATACATATGGCCGATCACGGTCTCTGAGGTAGGCCGGACGATCAGAGGTTCAGCCAGTTCTCCTTTGGGGACCAGGCCTTCTTCCCCCTTTTCGAGTCCGCTATGGGTGACCACAGCGCACTCCATGGCGAACCCTTCGACGTGGTCGGCCTCTTTCTGTAGAAAGCTGACCGGAATCAGCACTGGAAAGTAGGCGTTGACGTGCCCGGTCTCTTTGAAGCGCCGGTCCAGGTCGCGCTGAATGCCCTCCCATAGAGCGTATCCGGTGGGGCGGATGACCATGCACCCTCGCACAGGGGAGTAGTCGGCCAACTCAGCCGCCTTGATCACGTCAAGATACCATTGTGAGTAGTCTTCTGCTCGGGGGGTGATGTTTCGTGCCATGGGTCGGCTCCTTCGCAAAGGAAGGCGATGCACCTGCGGCTCAGGGGGGCCAGGCAAAGAGGCCAAAGAGGGTAGTGAGGGCCCGCCAGGAACGCCTCAGGGGGAGGGCCAGGCGTCGTCTTCGCACGCTCTGCTCGACAAGCTTGTCAAGCTGGCTGGCTTCCAGTTCGATCCCCTCCTCGGCTAGAAAATCGGGCAGCAGTTCCAGTGCCAACGCTTTCTTGCGTTGACCAGCCATGCGGAAGGTTTGGTCGAGACCTGCCACCACCCGGTCGGCTATCTGAATCGCTTTGCGTTCCATCTCATAGAGATAGAGTCTGGATGGCCCCCTTTTTGTTCTTGCTTTGGTAGGAAAAGACTAGGTGGCAACGGACTGACGCTCGAGCACCAGATGGATTGCCTGGAGAGCCGTTTCGATGTCGTCCGGGGTGACATCGAGATGGGTGGCGGCACGGAGGCGGTCACCCACCCCGTCGACTCGGACGCCCTCGTCCCGGAGGTCGGCCACAAAAGTCTCTGAAGGCTTGCGGAAAAAGACCAGGTTGGTCTCGACCGGTTCCACCTCGATGCCGGCCTCGGTCATACCCTGAGCCAGGCGGGCTGCCATTTGATGGTCTTCGGCCAGGCGTTCGACGTGGTGCTCGAGAGCGAAGAGGCCGGCCGCTGCCATCATTCCGGCCTGACGAAGGGCACCACCGAGAAGATGCTTGTAGCGCCGCGCCTTCTGAATGAACTCCCGACTCCCCACCAGCACCGCCCCCAACGGGCAACCCAGCCCTTTGGTGAAATCGACCCAGACCGAGTCGCAGAGACGGCCGAAACGAATCGGGTCGAGGCCTGATGCCACCGAAGCGTTGAAGAGTCGAGCCCCGTCCAGGTGGATCGAAAGGCCTAAACGGCGGGCCTCGGTGATGACCGCTTCCAGCTGAGCCAGGGGCCACACCGTCCCGCCACCCAGATTGTGAGTTTGCTCGATTGAGAGCAAGGTGGCCCTGGGCGCGTAGTGGGAAGGGGCGGGGACGGCGCGGGTGACATCCGCCGGTTGGAAAAGACCTCGCTCAGAGGGGAGCATCTCGACCAGCACCCCCGAAATCAAAGCCGGCCCTCCGGTCTCGAAACGGATGATATGAGAATCCCGGTCGGCCAGCACGGCCTCCCCAGGTTGAGTGTGGGTTTTGATAGCGACGGCGTTGCACATCGTGCCGCTGGGCAAGAAAAGTCCGACCTCCTGTCCGAGCCTCTCGGCCACGGCGGCAGTCAACCGGTTGACACTAGGATCTTCGCCTTTTTGTTCGTCGCCCACCTCGGCCTCAAAGATGACCTTCCGCATAGCCGGGGTTGGTCGGGTGCACGTGTCCGGCCTCCCTGGCTCCACCACCTCCCACCAGGCTGACTGGTTATTCAACCCCAGAGCCTGTGGGCTACCCTAGCCCTGAGCCTGTGGGTCACCCTACGCCAGACCTTTACCAGCCCGCCCAACCCTACGCTCCGCCAGTAGCTTATGAGTCCTACCCACCCGCTACCGAAGAACGGAAAATGGGGGACGTTTGGTTTGATTCTGCCGCTGGTCAAAAGATCAAACAACGCTCCCCCCTGGTTCTTGACCTCAACAACGATGGCCAGGCCGGCATCACCGGTCAGAATATCCTGGGCGACGGTCGCATCGACGGCCCTGCTGTGACGTTCGACATCGATCCCAACCAGGTTAGCTATCAGTTCAAGTCTATTCAGCGTCGCCCCGGAGCGGGGCCCCCGCCGTCGACGGCGGCTTCTGGGTCAACCCCAGCGGACAACGGGTCGAGCAAGGTCCGCCCAAGCCGGGTAAAGCGGGCCAGCCGGCCAATCTTCCTTTCAACGGCTATCAGTGCCTCAGCCCTGACGGTTCGGTGGTGGAGCGATGATCGATGGAATGGACCACTTCGGCGAGCAGGAGGCCCGAGAAAAAATGGAGTGGCTGGAGGCCAATGGGGGAGACGGACTTCTGGTGAGAGACTTCAATCAGGACGGCTCGATCAACGATGCCAGCGAGTTGTTCGGCACCCCTGGACCCAACGGCGAACAGTAGGCCAACGGATTCGAGAAGCTGGCGACCTGAACGGTGGCGGGATGGTCAACGGCGAAGAGTTGGCCGGTTTGCAGATTTGGGTCGACTCCAACGCCGACGGAATCACGCAAGAGGGCGAACTTCAGGCTCTCGACCAGCACATCATTGCAAGCTTCAATGTCGGTCAGTATAACGGCCAGACCATGGAAGGCACCGATACCGTTCGATCAGCCTAGAGGAGCCAACCGGTTGAGCTTGAAACCGGTTTCTCTTAGGTATGAAGAGTTCCGCCGGTTATTACCAACGTCCCACCATTCATCTCGACAAGATTGTCTTCGTTTGCGAAGATGACCTGTGGCAAGTCCCCTCGACGGGGGGACCCGCCCACCGCCTCACCGCCAATCCAGGGCGCCAGACCGATCCCCATTTTTCACCAGATGGACAATGGCTAGCCTATACCAGCCGAGACGAAGGCCCTCCCGAGATCTACTTGCTCAATACTGAGACGTTTGAGAGTCGGCGTCTGACTTTCCACGGTGGAGACACCCGCTGTGCTGGCTGGAGTCGGGACGGTTCCCAGGTCCTTTTTGCCACCAATGCGGGGGCTCCGTTCGGCCGAATCTTTCGAATGGGGAAGGTCGACCTGGAGGGCGGTCTAGCCGAGTTCCTTCCCTGGGGTCCAGCTGCCCATCTATCCTACGGTCCCAAGAAAGGGAGGGTTCTCGGTCGCCACACCTGGGATCCCGCTCGCTGGAAGCGCTACCGAGGGGGCACAGCAGGACAGATCTGGATCGACCCGGAGGAATCGGGTTCTTTCCAAGTTCTCATGGAACTCGACGGGAATCTTACCCGACCTTTGTGGGTGGGCCAACGGATTTTCTTCGGGTCAGACCACGACGGCATCTGCAACCTCTACTCCTGTAAGCCCGATGGCAGCGGGTTGAAGCAACACTCTTTTCACGAGGATTTCTATCTCCGCTATCCCAACACCGATGGCAAACGCGTGGTCTACCAGGCCGGAGGTGACCTCTTCGTCTATGACCCCCGTCGCGAGGGCCCCGAGAAAATTGCGGTCGAGTTTCGTAGCCCTCGGCCCCAACGAGCCCGAAAATTTGTCAACTCTTTCACCTTTTTCAACGGCTACGACCCCTCCCCTGAAGGAGAAAGGTTGGCCGTGACCGTCCGGGGCCGTCCCTTTGCTTTCCAAAACTGGGAGGGGGCCGTCCATCAAATGGGCGAGCGGGACGGAGTTCGCTACCGGTTAGCGCGTTGGTGTGAGAAGGGGGTCGTCTGCTTTAGCGATCGAAGCGGTGAGGAGCGCCTTGAGCTTCATCATCCCGAGTTGCCCCTGGAAGAACCCACGGTGATTTGCCCTGAGACCGATCTAGGTCGGGCGGTTCTGTTCGAGGTTGCTCCCGATGGGAAGAAAGCCCTTTTCACGAACCATCGCCATGAGCTGTTTTGGTGTGACCTCGAGCAGGAGAGTGTTACCCTGGTCGAGCGCAATGAATACTCTCGTATAGCCGGCGCCGCCTGGTCCCCAGATAGCGCTTGGATAGCCTACAGTTTCAACACCAGCTTGCAAGACAGCGAGATTCGGGTCTACCAAATCGAGGACGGCCAAAGCCGGGCCGTGACCTCACCCACTTTTTACGATTATGCGCCTGATTGGGATCCTGAGGGGAAATACCTCTACTTCATCTCCTGTCGGGATTTCGAACCAGTCCGTGATAATCTGTTTTTCGAGCTTTCCTTTCCGAAGGCCGCCAGGCCCTTTCTGGTGACTCTCCAAAAGGACGAGCCGGACCCTTTCTTGCCCAAGCCCAGAGCTCCAGGAGAAGACCCCAAGAAGGACGACTCCAAGTCGAAAGACGGAGAAGACGAGAGCACCGAGGGCGAAGACAACGAGGCTGAGTCCTCGGACCAGGCCGAGAGCGAGAAAACGGAAGAGAAGAAGATTGAGCCGATCACCATCGAGTTTGAAGGGATCACCGACCGGATTCGGGGGTTTCCCGTGGGCGAAGGACGCTTCGGACGAGTCATGGGGCTCCACGGCAAGGTTCTGTTCCTGTCTTTTCCGGTCGAGAGTGCCCTCACCAAAGACGAGGGACGAAGGCCAGCCGCGAAAGGCACTATCCACAGTTTCGAGTGGAAGAGCCTCGAGAGGACTGAGCTGATGACCTCGGTCTCTAGCTATCGTCTCTCTTCCAATCGTAAGACTTTGGCTTATCGCTCCGGTAACCGGCTCCGTTTAGTGGCGGCCGGTAAAAAGCCTGATGGAACCAGCACCACCCCCTCTCGCAAGACCGGCTACATCGATCTCAATCGGATTCGGGTTTCACTGATTCCGGAGTTTGAGTGGAAGCAGATGTTTCGTGAGGCCTGGCGCTTGATGCGAGATCATTTTTGGGATGAGCAGATGTCCCAGGTCGACTGGGAGGCAGTCTACCAGAGATATCTCCCCCTGCTCGATCGAATCGCGACCCGTCACGAGTTGTCCGATCTGTTGTGGGAGTTCCAGGGCGAACTGGGCACCTCCCACGCCTATGAGTATGGTGGGGACTATCATAGCGGACCCTACTACAGCCAGGGCAAGTTGGCGGCCGACTTTAGCTGGGATGACCAAGCCCAGGCCTACCGGATAAATCACATCGCTCGGGGCGACAGCTGGAACGACGAAGCCAACTCCCCGCTCCTCCGTTTGGGCCGCGCTGTGAGCGAGGGCGATCTTTTGCTAGCCGTAGACGGCTTGCGCCTCAGCCGAGAAAGAACTCCTCAGAGATGCCTGGTTCACCGCGCCAATGCCGAGGTCTCGCTCACCGTCTTGCGTCAGGGCGAGCAAGACCCCGTTTCGCTGGTGGTGAAAGCTCTTCGCTACGAGACACCCGTTCGTTACCGCGAATGGGTCGAACGCAACCGTCGCCACGTTCACGCCAAGAGTAAAGGGCGTCTTGGGTATATTCACATCCCCAATATGGGAGTCGACGGCTTTGCGGAGTTTCATCGCGGCTTTTTCTCAGAGGTGGAGAAAGACGGGTTGATCATCGACGTCCGCTACAACGGCGGTGGCAACGTCAGTGCCCTTTTGCTGGAGAAGCTGGCTCGCCGCAGGTTGGGATTCGACGTTCAGCGTTGGGGTAAGCCGATCCCTTATCCTCAGGAGTCTCCAGCTGGGCCGCTGGTAGCCATTACCAACGAGCAGGCTGGTTCCGACGGTGATATCTTCAGCCACTGCTTCAAGCTGATGAAGCTCGGCCCCCTGGTGGGCAAAAGGACCTGGGGCGGTGTGATCGGAATTTGGCCACGTCACGCCCTGGTCGATGGCACCGTCACAACCCAGCCCGAGTTCGCCTTTTGGTTCGAAGACGTGGGCTGGAGCATCGAGAACTACGGAACCGAGCCCGACGAGGAGATCGAGATCGCGCCCCAGGATTGGAAAGAGGGGGTCGACCCTCAGCTGGACCGGGCCATTCAATTGGGCGTTCGCAAGTTGCGCAGTAAGCGTTATCAGAAGCCCACCTTCGAGGACCGTCCAAACCGCTCCGTTCCTTAGGACGTATGGACACCCTCAACTCGCCCCTAGTGGAAGAAGAAGACCAGGATCAAAACGGCGAAAAGGTTGAGGGCGCCAACCGCCACGGATATCGTGCCCCGAGTCCCCTCATCGGGGAATTTTCGCTCTAAAACACCGTTCTGAGAAGCCCAAAAATAGGCGGTGGCCACTCCATTAAAGAGCAGGAAAAAGAAAAACTGATGGCCCAGATCCAACAACCTCAGATGGTCACTCTCCAGGAACGAAGCCGAGAACCAGGGCAGGAAGAAAGCCGTTGTCAAAAAGCCAGTCGGCAAGACCATGAAGATGGGTAAGAAGGGCGATAGCTCGGTCTGTTCCTCAGGACCAAAGCGAGCGAACAAGTTGGCCTGGATCCCGGGCACCAAAGTGGCCGCCGGGTAGAAGAGCAGGACCGCGAAGACCCAGGCGACAGGCGGTGTTGAGGTTAAGTTCTCGATCCCGCCCGCTTTAGTGAGAGCACGGAGGACCTGAGGTTTGACCAGAAAAACAAATCCCAACAGCCAGATGAGCCAGCTGGCCACGGCTGGCAAGCTGAGAATCGCTGCGGCTTGAGGAGTGGGACGCTCGGAAAGCCAGGAGGAAGAGACTAGCTTGTCGAGATTGAGTTCGAGCTTCTGATTCTGAGTCTGGATCACCAGCCCGGCCTTACCCGAAGACGGCATATCCGAGGGGTCGACAAAATAGAGGATCCTGGCTTCGTTCCCTTTGAAGGCTCGGGGCTGGACCCTCACGCACGGGTGGGTCGCTTTGACCGCTCCCTTCATCTCGCCGCCTCCAGTATTGACAAGCTCGAGTGTGCCAGCGTGGGAGTTCGTGCCGGTCACGGGACTCGATTTTAGTCCTCGATAGGAGATGGATACCTCCATCTGAGGTGGGTCCTGACTGGCTTTCCGGGCTCGGGCTTCGGCCCGCTTGCGAGCCTTCTCAAGTCGCTCTCTCTTGTAGAGCTCCAGAACCGCTGCCCCGGCTTTTGACCTTTTCTTCTTTTTCTTCTCGGGCGGTTTTTCCGGCTCAGCCTGTTTCTTCTCTTCGGCTGGTAGGACCGGGTCGAAGCTGACTGGCGAGAGCCGCTCGGGAATCGGCTTAGGGGCGGGTTTGGGCTTCTCGGGTGCTTCGGTGGCACTCTTGGAGAAGAAGTCCTCCGCACTCCCATCGTCCTGGGCGGCTCCGAAGAAATCGTCGTCAGAGGTCTCGGCCGGAGCGCCGAAAAAGTCGTCGGAAGGAACTCCCACCAGGGCCCCACCCAGGAGTTCGGTGGGGGTCCCGATGTCGGCTCCCAGCAACTCGCCTCCAGGGGCCGGTCCCGTCATCAGGTCGGCTTCCCCGGCCGGGCTGATCGGCTCGGCTGTCGGGACCATAGCCTCGCCGGAGACCAGGCTTAAGGCCTCGCGTTCGGCGGCCTCGTCGCTTTCTCGATAAAGAATCTCGTAGTAGCCGCGAGCCGGCACCTGGATACAGTATTCTGGCTGGACCATCTCGATGTACTCGTCGCCATAGACCACCACCATCTCTTCTTGGCCTTCGGGACCAGGGTCTTCGCCGTAGTGCTCGCAGTCTTGGAAATATTCCTGAGCGGCCTGAGTCCAACTGTTCAGGACAGGCACCCAGCGGATCAGTTGGGCATCGGTGAGGTCTTCCTCTTCGTGGCGGAGGCGACACAAATAGCTGAGTAACGTCTCACCTTGACCGATTGTTCCCGCCCCCACCAGTCGGGTGTGAAGGCGAGGTTGGTTTCCATCCCAGAAAACATTGGTCAGAACCCGACGAATCTCACTGCTTTGGTCTTGTTTGACTGCCTCGATGGCTGCGACCAGAAGCTTCTCTCGTTCTCGCAGCGAAGTGTCGGGTCTGAGAAGTCCTTTGTGGGCCAGGTTTAGGCTGTCCTGGCCGATAGTAGCCGTGAGCCCGGCGAAATACTGGATTAGATATTCAAAGGCAGCCCCGATCCAAGCGCAGGCGGCCGGTCGGTCGTCGAGAGATTCAGCCAGCCGCTTGAGGTGACCTTCGAGAATCTCTGGCGCCCCCTCGGGCACGAAAACCTCCACCTCGACCTTTTCGATGGCGGGAGCGGGGGCCGGTTCGGGGTGCTCGACCTCCTCCGGGGCTTCGATGGTGGTTTCCGTTGGCTCTTCCCCCAGCAGGGCCAAGAATTCAGGCTTGAGACGGAGGGAGTATTCTGGCTCGACCAGTTCCAAATAGACGGTCTTATAGACGACCACTCCTTCCAAAAGACCATCCTCAGTCGAGTCTTCGAAAAGCTGTTCACCGGCCTCGAGCCAGTCGCCCATAGCTCCCAGCCAGGAGCGGAGAATGCCCAGGAAATCAAACAGGACTTCCTGATGGACGGCATTGTCGGCCACCGCGAATTCGGCCACACTGGCTCCGCCTTTACCCGACCGGCGGGGGTTGAGTTGTTTAAAGTGGAGGCTGGTGCGAGGGAAGACCTTGCCCAGACCTCGACCCACGGCACTGGCCGTTCCCAAGCTGCCCAAACCCAGGACGATCAGCCTCTGCTTCTCGTCGAGACTGGACTCGCCTCGGAACATATCGGCCGCTTGAGGAGTGAGATGGCCCTCTTGTTGCCACGCCGAGCCGACACATCCGGCGAAGTATTGGACCAGGAAGTCCAGGGCCAGCCGGGTCAGTCCCGTAACTTCGTCGAGGTTACCCTGCTCGAGAACGTCGTTGAGCTGGAGCAGCAGGGTCTCAAGCATCTCCGGGCACTCTTCGGGAATCGTCAGAGGGGTCTGCTCGGGATGACGAACTTTGAATCGTTCTGGGTCGACCTCCAACCAGAAGGCGCTATGGCTCCCATCGAGGGTTTCGCCGACCAACGTGGCGGCCCAGCTAAGAGCCTTCCCGTCATCCTCACCGACAAAGTCAACATCGGCTTCCAAAAAGAGGGCGGTAGCGTTCTCTAGCCAGAAAGACAGGACCGGTAAGTAGCGTGCCACCTCTTTGCGACAGATGTACTGGGAGGTCAGCTCCCCCTGGCCTGGCACTTGTGCGATGAACTCGGGCAGCTCTTTGTAGCCGCTTGGGGGAGCGCCCTCGACGCCCAACAAGCGGGTATGAAGGTAGGCCCATTCGGGGTCTCCAGCTGAAAGGGTCACATCGTAGAAGGCCGACCATAGCAGTGTCGCTCCGTCGTTCTCTTCCCAGTGACTTTCCATTTCAGAAAGGGCGTGGGCCAGCATTTCGACCTTCTCGGTAAACTCTGCTCGGCTGTCGAGCTCCACATCGAGGGACTCGGGGTCTAATTCGTGGAGCAGGGCCTGACAGAAGCCGGCGAAGTATTGGACGTTCAGGTCGATACAGCGCTGCAGTTGGGCCAGCACGAAGGTGGCGTCGTTGGCCTCGATCGCCTCGTTAAGGTCTTGGAGGGCTTCGGCCAACGGCTTGGGATAGTCTCCGTCGACATGGACCGGCTCGAAGGTGTCAGGAATTTCGGGCTCGACGTCTTCGATTTTCTGACCCGTATCGACGGCCCATAGGGCCGCCAGAACTGGGTCGTCGGGTTTTGGTCCAACCGGAACCGGCGCCGGAGGTGGGGGCGCAGGCTCCGGTTGTTCGGCGACGACCTCAGGCTCTGGGACTGGTGGTGGCTCATCGGCCACCTTGCTTTGCTCCTGGGTGACCTTCTCGAGCATGACAGCCCAAGCTTCGCTGTCGTCCTCGCTCTCTCCGGTGGTCGGTCTCTCGTCTTTCGGTTCTGGCTTGACCCCTGCATCCGCCTCAGTCTCGGGCTCCTTCTCGGGGGTGGGCTCCGGTTCTGAAGCCACCTCGGCGGGTTCCTCGGGGGGGGGCTCGGGTTCAGAAGCGACCTCGGACTCCTCGGGGGTAGGCTCGGGTTTAGAAGCGACCTCGGGCTCGTCGGGGGTGGGCTCGGGTTCAGAAGCGACCTCGGGTTCCTCGGGGGTGGGCTCGGGTTCAGAAGCGACCTCGGGTTCCTCGGGGATTGGCTCGGACTCAGGGGCGTCCTCGGGCTCGTCGGGGGTGGGCTCGGGTTCAGAAGCGATCTCGGGCTCGTCGGGGGTAGGCTCGGGTTCAGGGGGCTGTTCGGTATCGTCTTGAGCTTCCGGTTGAGGTGATAGGGGCTCAGCAGTTGGGGTGGGAGCACTGGTCACTAGTCCGCGGGTGGGAAGATTGGCCACTTCGTCACCCAGCCAGGAAGGGACCTTGAGAAGGCCGTCGGTGGAAAGACTCTCCCCTTCCAGGGCGACCGATAGCTGAAGCGTTTCGCCATCCGGCAGAATCCCGCCGGTGTGAACAGAGTCTCGAAAAAAATTGGCGGCGGCGGTCAGCCATTCTTTCAAGATCGGCAGATACCGTCGCATCTCGCGAGAGCACTTGCCACTGCCTTGAAGGTCTCCCACCCCTGGTTCGAGGGCGCACCATTCGGCCATCAGGCGGTAACCCCGAATAGGAATGCCAGCCAGCTGAAGGAGACGACTGTGGCGCCGCGGAGTGGGATCCTGACGGGTGGAACCGACAAAAAAGACGGATCGCAGGGCTTTGGCCAGGGTGTGCGTGGCTTTCGCGCCTAGAGCCTCCAGCGATTTCTTTAGCAGCACTTCGAAATCTTCGAAAGATTGGGCTGTGGCGCCCATCTCCTCCAAGCCAGGGTGACCGACCTCCAAGACCCGGGTGGCGTCCAGACATAGGGCGGCGTAGAATCGGGTCAGGTAGTCGAAGTACTCTTGGAGAATCTTGCAGGCTTTCTCCGGCTCTCCCTCGGCCAGCTCTTTCTTAAGTGCGGCGTGCAGAATCGAAAGCTCCTCAGGAGCCTCTTTCGGCAAAGCTGGGACGGGAAGTCCTGTGATTCTTCGGGTGGACATCTACAGAAGCGCCCTGGAGCAGAGGCCTAGGCAGAAGACGTGACGTAGGAAAGGCTTCTTGCCGGGCCAGCTATCCGCTTCTCGAGACGACTCCTCCTTGCAATCCATCAACAGGGTAAAATTCAAGAGGCTCTTCCCCACGAACACCAGGTCCCCCTCTCTGGCAAAAGCACGGACGCTCAATCCCCGATGGTGGGGGGAAGATTGAATTCCAGCCAGATCGTGCACAGAGAGCGAACCAGCCGTCGCAGGTCCGGAATCCCCTTCGGCTTGACCAAAAATCCCCACGCTCCAAGACGGTAAGCTTCGTTGATGGCTTTGGCTTCATCAGACCAGCTGTGAAGGACCACCGGAAGGGTGCGCGTCTGAGGTCTGTCCCGCAACCAGGACAGGAGTTCCAGTCCGGACCAACCTGGCATGTTGAGATCGAGTACGACTAAGTCGGCCTGGCCGCCTTCTTCGAAATAGTCTCGGCCAGCGGCGCCATCGACGACGTGCTGGAGTTCCCATTCGAGTTGCTCCATCTGGAAAGCCCTTTTAAAGAGAAGAGGGTAAGTGCGGTCATCATCGACCAAGAGGAGGGTCTTAGCGGAGATGGGAGAGTACCTCCTTGATATAGGCTGGAATCTGCTCGCGACGCAGCCTCGAGAAGTCGAGCAGCTCCATCACGAACTTCAAGACCTGACGAGGATTTTCGAAGGCTCCCATGCGCACCCCCTGATAAACCACCTCTCCCATCGGGTTTTGCACCAACTGGCCCACTTCCAGTTCGGGGTAGGCTTGCTGATAGATTTCGATGACTCGTTTGCACAGTTCCTGATAATCCTCCAGTCGGAGGGGGCTCAGGCAGGCGAAGCGTTCGGGCTCCAGGATTCGTTCCAGAGAGGCCAACCCCCTGGGATCGTCGGTCATGGCAAAGACGCAATAGAGCTTTTGCTGGTTTTGATACAGGGGAGGGAAGCTGCGGTGCACTGCGTGACCGCCACGGGGAGCTTGCTCCAGGTCGAAGCGAACCTGGTCGGGTCCCAGGGCAGCGGCACAGTAGTAACCAAAAAGGAGATCGGCGAACTCCCGACCGGCGCTTGACAAGAGCGCGTAGAACTCGGCTTCGTCGAAGAGGAGCACCAGACCGCTGTAGCCCGCCTGCTGCACCAGAGAGGCGATGCCGCCTACCAAGTAGGTGTAGAGGTGGGCCCAGGGTCGGTAATCCATCAGAGCGTAAAGGCGGTGGCCGCGCACTCTGGTGGCCCGTCGAAGCTCCTTTTCGAGTTCCGTATTGCTCACGGTCGGATGCCCCTCGATCCAGTCACAAGCCAACTCGAGCAGTCCTCGATGCTCGGGCTGGTCCAAGAGGACCCGAAGATGAGCCATCAAGGGAGACAGATAGCGATGGTAGTCGGGGTGCTCCGTTTGAAGAAACGAGTCGGGCAGCTGGTCTACGACCTTCTCGAGTAGAGGGAGCAGACCTCGACGTCCCGGCATATCGGGGTAGCTGAGGCCCTGGACTAAAGCACGATAGATCCTCTTGGGGTGGCTCGGAGCGACTTCCTCATCGTCAAGCACGAGCCGGGAGACGACGAACCCCTGCTCTCGGGCCATCGATTCGACTACTTCGAGCAGGTGGGTCTTGCCCGTGCCATAGTCTCCCAAGATGACTCGGGCGGCCCCACTTTGAGCCGCTTGAGCGAGGTCTTGAGCTACCAGGTCCAATTCGACATCCCGTCCGACTGTGTAAAGAGAAACTCCATCGCGGGGGACGACCCCCAGGCGGAGCGCCTCTAGAGTCATCAAGGTTGGCTCGTGGCGGCGACGTTCGGGTGAGGGAGGAAGGGGGAGCGGAGAACTCGCCGGCTTGGAAGGCCACTCGAGTTCACTTTCTCGCACCTGCCAGGGAGCTGTTTGCCCTTCGAAGCGGACCAGATAGTAGCGTCCCCCGCGAAGGGCTTTGACAACCTGACCTTTGCCGTGCTTGGGGTGAGTGACTTCAGACATCAAAGAAGTCGTCACCCCCTACCGGAGCGTAGCCGGAGGAGATGAGTTCTTCGGCGTTCTCGTCGGAAAGCCACGACTCCCCACCCGATTTCTGTTGGTAGAGAAAGGTGATCCAGGTTTTGACGAAGAGGCGGCGGTGGCCGACCTCAAAGGAGTAGCGGGCGCAGGCGCGAGCCAGGGTCTGCAAGTTTCCCTGCTGAATCGCTTCCGTGGATTGCCAGTTCTCGGCTGTTCGGAAGACCTGGTAGAGCTTGGTGCCGATGGCCCCCAGCAGCTCCTCGGGAGCCAGGTCGAGATTTTCGAGGTCGATGAGCGGGGATTGGGGGCTTCGCATCGACATCGGTAGGGGGCTGGCCAGGCGTTGGTCGAGAGCGGGATACTCCGGCACTACCAGGCGTAAAAACTCTGGCGGCACCGCGTAAAGGAAAAGCACGCCCGGCAGTTGGGAGGCTCCGCACAGGTCGATCACCTGGCGAAGGTTGTCCCCCAGGGCCTGAATTTTCTTGGCCGACAGAGACAGGTTACGGTCGACCTCGTCAAACATCATGACTAGACCAGGATAGCCGTAGCCTACCACCAGTTGGCACAGCGAACGCAAAATGGCGAAGGCGTTAGTGGAGCTAATGTTCTCGTAGATGCCGAAGCGTCGGAGTTCGCCCCGGGGAACTTGATCGGCCCGCAGCCACGCTTCCAGGAGGGCCTCCCCCTCCCGATCGTCTTCGGCCAAGCAGCGCAAGAATTCGGCCGCGGCTCGGCGGAAACTGTGGCTGTCGACGGTCAGTCGCAGAGCTGTCCTCTTGAGCCACTTCAGAAAAGCCTCCGAACCCATCTCTTGCTCACGCTCGTCGTGAAAGTCGCGCAGGAGATCGGGCAGTCCTCGAGTCGGTTCCGCTCCTGGTTCGGCTGGCGGCGAAGCGATGCTACCGGCCACCGCCCGATACACTTTCAGCGGGTCTTCGTAGGGGCATTCCTGGGGAGAAAGACTGACCAGAGAGGTGAGAAATCGCCGACTCCAGGCGAGGTCTCTGACACAGTGAAGGAAATGAGTCTTGCCACCACCATAATACCCCTGGACGAGTTTGAAGGCTGAACCTCGGGTGCCCTCCAGGAGTCGGTCGAGATACTCGGTTTCGAGCACGTGGAGATAGCTTTCGTTGCCGACGTTGACCCACCGAATCCCTTGTTCTGGAGGTTGTCCGGCTTCTCCCATTCGGGCTAGGATGTGGCGGGCCACGGCTGGAGCTATTTCGGTCATCGGGCACCTCCAAAGGCGATCGAAAGGTAATACTGACCTTTGCCCCCTGGACCCTCAAGATAAAGCACTTTATCTTTCTGGCGGGTGGTCCCGATGGTGGCCGTTCCGAGGCTTAATCGCTTGCCCTGATACTCAAACAGGCCTTCTCGTTTTAGCCTGGCCAGGTCGTAGGCCAGTCGTACCCGCCCGTAGGGGGTGTAGTTGTCTTTGGTGGGGTTAGCTAGGAACTTCTTGGGCTGAAGAGCCAAGGCCAGGTCGGGCAACAACTCCGCCAGGTCAACCCTCTCACCGGGACGTTTCCCTGCTCCTGCGCAGGCTTTGCGGTAAGCGAGGTAGAGCTTTTCCAGGAAATCTTCGGGAGAAGCGCCACCCTCGAGGCTAGTCACATACTTCTGGCGGGCGGCCAGAATGTCGGCCGGATCTAACGAGGTCTTTCCCACTGGCAGCCGGGCATAGAGAAGCTCGCTCTCACCCTTCTTGAAGTTCGGCTCGACGGTCAGGGGCGTCAGGCGGAAGCTAGGGGGCTCGGAAGTTTCGACTCGAAAGGCGATGTCGGCCTTTTCTGCCGCCTCTTTCAAGTCTCGCCCAAATTGAAGGGGAAGCTGCCTTTCTTGCTCTTTCTGGAAGGCTTGCATCTCTTTAAGCAAAGGCTCAAGCTCGGGCAGTTGGAGGTCTAGTTTCGCAAGCTTTCCCAGG
>CAYRFU010000145.1:16170-17025 GCA_964423525.1 uncultured Burkholderiales bacterium
GGGACCGACTGTTTTTCGCTGATCCGGGCCCAGGCAGACTTTCAGGCGAGCCGGATTCTTGAGCAGTTCCTCACTGGCGAGTTCCTTGAGCAGTCTCTCTGCCGTTTTGAGGTGTTTCTGTAAGGTCGCCACCGATTGGCGGCAAGCCTGGGCCTTTTCAGCCCCATTTTCGAGCACTTTGGTCATCGGCGCCTGCCGTTCTACGGTTGCAGAGTGGCAACCTGCCTTCAAGGCCCGAGATAGCAACGTTTTTTTAACTCCTGGCGGAGGAGATCCGGATACGTTCTCAAACGAAGCTAAGACTCGAAGCTTGGAGGACGTCTCGTGAAAAACCCCCTACCTGTGTCCCTTTGGCTGATGCTCCAAGACGCTGACCTCGGAACTCTGGTGGGGCGGGGCTACACCGAACGGCCTCACCCTGATGGCGAAGGCTCGATTTTTCGTCGCGACCCCCTTCAGTTCCACGTCACTGGTATCTGGCTGGTCGATGGGAAGAGTCAAGTCCTCTACTCCCGGGCTCAAAAACGTTTCTTCCGAACTCCCGTTGGAACGATGCCTGGCTCACTTCCCGAAGAGGCTGAGCGGGTAGCCCTCCAAGACGGCTATGAGATTCTTTACCCTCACCTGGTCGAACACGAGGAATGGATTGCTGAGCGTTTCGGTCCTGACTACCGCATTAAGCTCCTCACCAATCTTCCCGCTGATGAAAAGCGTTACGCTAAGAACTGGAAGCTTTACTTCTCTGAGTGCATTCGGCGTCAATCGGCCCGAGCCTAGGCAAGCACAAGGGCCTGTTGATAGTCGACTGGCCGAGGAAGAAGGGTTATAACACGGAGGCCACTGAGCTCACGGAGT
>CAYRFU010000146.1:0-17019 GCA_964423525.1 uncultured Burkholderiales bacterium
GTAGACCTCATCTAAGGTGGTCGGTTTGAACGTCTTCTTGGTGATAGGCGCCAGCAGGGCCAGTTGATCGATGTCATGGAGCTGGAACGCTTTGCCCGTATCGTTGCGAATGCCGCAGGTCAAGACCAGAAGGGGAACATTATCCATCCAGGCCTCGGCCACACCGGAAAGGCAGTGGGTGACCCCCGCCCCTGGCACGACGTTCACCACTCCGACCTGGTCGGTCGTCCGGGCCACCCCATCGGCCATGAACGATGCTGACTGCTCGTCGGTCACCAGCACGGGGGTGATCAACTCCGAGTGCTCGAGAGCATCGTAGAGTTCGATGTTGTGGGTGCCGGGAATCCCGAAGGTGAAACGCACCCCTTCTTCTTCTAAAGCGCGAACGACGAGAGAACCTGCAGAGACCTTCATGGAGAGAGGTTCTATCCCCTCTGGAGCTCACCTTTCGAGGCTCAACTCAGTGCCTTGGTTCCAGCGAATCTTTGTGAAGGTCAAGAGCTCCACCAACTCGGTGTGGTCATAACGAGAATACTGAATAATGTCCAAAGTCTCGGGATGGACCCGAACTCGATGGCTGGTGCTACCCTGGCGAAAAATCAGCAGATCACCCGCCAGACCCTCCTCGAAATCGGTCAGCTCGGAACCTTCGATCTTGCCGATTATCTGTTGATAAAGAGGAATATAGAGAGAGCTATCAGCGATGTCAGAGGCCTCCAGACTCCGTCGTAGAGTCAGAAAGGAGGATCGGATCGTCACGCTGTCAGACGACTCCTCGGGATCAAAGAGAATAACGGTCCCCGCACCCTGGTCGCTTCCCTTCAAAATCTGAGTTCTCACGACCGGACCCTGATTGACGACCGAGTAGAGAAACCGGAAACGACCTTTGGGGCCACGGTAGGAATACTGGAGCTGATAGTCTTGGGCCGACACAACTTTGTCGACAATCTTCGCCCAGAGGGCAGAATCGGCCCGGCAGAAACTGGTCAAAGAGAGGACGAGCAAAAACGAAATAGGCTGAAACCGCATACGGTCCTTTAACGCCTTCCCACATCTTCAACCTGGGGGGCTGGGAAAGGTTCCGCTCGGTGGCAGTCCCTAGGCGAAGGTTTCGGCCACCGCTTCTTTGCTCTGGGGGGAACGTGACAGCCCAAGAACCCTCACGAACTGGTCGTATTTTTCCTCTTTGGTGGCTCCTCCCGAAGCGGCCAGTTGAGCAACGTCACGGGGGTGCAGATCTGGTCTGCCTCGCATGGCTTCGACCACGCGGCCATAAGCCTCGCCGCCTTTGGTTCCCAGGGAGTGGCGGAGCTGACCCGACAAGCGGGCCAGGTCATCGGGTTCGATATCGAGTCGATAGCCCAGGAGTTGGCGCGAAGGCTCGTGATGGAGAACGGGCTTGACGCCTGCTCCAGCCAGGCCCGTGTCGTCGAGCATCTGATCGGGCTCTAGGCCCGCTACATTCTGAGCCAGTTCACTGACCGGCGCCGCCTGCTCCCCAAGTTCAACCAGTTCTCCCAAAGACAGGTCGGGGTGGAGAGTGGCCAGGTCCAAGACTGTATCAGTGAGTTCCACTCCATAGGTATGGAGCAGCTGGGTCTCAAGCATATCGGGCATCATCTCTTCTAGCTCACCGAGCCCCAGCGACGGGTCGAGCAGACTCTCCCCCAAGCTCGTGGGCGCAAAAACCGCCGTGTCCGTGGGAGCCCAGTCGAAGCTGGAGGGCGCCCAGCCAGCCGAGTTCGACCAACCCCCCGAAGAGGGCGAGGGGGATCCTCCCCAGTGGTTGGAACTGTTCGGGTGCCACGACGACTGAGTTAGAGACGCTGACCAGCCCTGGTTCGGCGCTTGGGAACGGTGCGACTGTTCGAGGCTTGAGCGCTCCTTGTTTTCAGGCTGGTGACCCCCAGTCTGCCTGGTTTCAGGCTGGTGGGATTGAGCCGATGGGGACGCCTGGTGTTCTTGGCTGAAATCTGGTTGCTCGGCGACCCTCTCTGGTTGGTCGGGCCGAGCTTGCTCGTTAGAGAGTTCGCGTGGGGCGGAATCCTCTTCGAGGGGTTTGGCTTCGCCTGGCTGGTCGGGCCCCTCTGGTTTAGGAGCTTGTGACTCAGCCACTGAAGCGGCGCTCTCTTTCGTCTCTGGGGCCTGGTAAGCGTTCTGCAAGCCGCCCCCCAGCAGAGTGCCCTCTGGCGACGGCTCCTCCTCCGCCTTCTCAGTCAACTCGGTCTGGTCGGCCTGAGCGGGCTCTGGCTTTTGCTCAGGGGGAGGGGAAGCCGGCTTGGGGTCGGCAGCCTTGGACGGCTGAGAATTCTTGGCAGGTTTCGTCTTCATGGTCTCTCTACCCTGATTAAACCACCTGGACCACCAAAAGAAGGTCGGCCCAGCTTCAGCGAATATTACAAAAGTATGAAATGGGAGTAACACTCCCGCCCCTCGAGAAAAAGCATCTTAGCTAGTCTGGGATGGAGAATCCAACAAGTAACGCCTGAGAAGACTCATGTATCCGTTCCCCGGGTCGTATCGGAAGCTCGACATCGGATAGGCGAACCACCAAACCGGATCGGCCAGGTCGGTAAACTCTGGAAAGACGGCTAGACCGACAGCGACCTCGAAATGACTATGAACCCGAGTCACGGGAATCTGGTAACGCTCCATCAACCACCGCACCAAGCAGAAAGAGGCGAACACCTGGCTCGGCCGCGACAAGAGGTCCTCCTGATCGAGGGCCACCATTTCGATTGAGAGGGCTACGTGGTCAGCCCCATAGGCCCCGGTCGCCTTGCGGTCCAATGGCAGCAAGCGATAGATCGTACCGTCTCGATCAACCATCAGCTGAACCGAGTCTTCCTGCCCGCCTCCGTCGGTCTTAAGATTCTGTTCTGCCAGCTCCAGCCTGACTCGGCGAACAGGGCTGCCTGAACGATGTACAGCACTACAGTTTCGGGTCAACGCGGTAAGCTCAGCTGGGCACCAGCCGCTACGGAGAACCTCTCTAGATGACCGGTGACCTCTTCCCCGCTTTCCGGATCCACAAAGACGATGTGGGCATGGATGCTGGTATTGGGATGAGTGCGGACTCCCACGGCGTTGTCAGCAAAGAATCCAAGTACTCTACCCTGCAGACGAGGATAGCTCTTCTCGAACGGTTTGCTCTCTTGAGGGAGCTCAATCTCGTGGATGCGCGCGTGCATAGGACAGGCTCCGTTCACCACGTGAACCTTGACGTCGAGCAATTCGCCCTGGAGAAGGAAGGGGAAGGCGGGAGCCGATTCCCATTTCGAACTAGCTTTCCTAAGCTTGTCCTCAAAGCCTAACTGGTCGGTTTCACTTTTCACCGACTCTTCCATCCACTGTTCTACATAAGCTCCCAAGAGATAGGTGCCTTCCAATTTCTCGACACCCTCTTTATCAACGGCCATCATGTGACCACAACAAGACACTTCTGTGGCCGTGATCCGACTATCGATTACGGTGGCCTCCCCCTTCAACTCGGCGACCGCGCCGATTCCATAGAAATGCGGCTTGGAAGCTAGTTCGGCAAAACGCCCCCGGGCCTGGAAGTTTTGCTGTCCGATAGCTTCCCGCATGGTAGCCCACTCAATCAGGCTTCCGTCCCATTTTGTCGGGACCGCCACCGCCGCCACCGCAAGTAGTCCGCACAGAAATATCAAGCTGGATGTTTTTACAAATCTCTTCATGACCTCACCTTATCCGAGATCTCCATGCTAAAATATGATCGAGATCAGCTAGCACTGAGTACCTGCGGGAACTCCGATTCGAACAATGCGGAGTTTAGTAGAACCGCTCCTTCCCCATAGTTCTGCTACGTTTGTCCTGATCGATACTGGTGGTCAGGCTGGCACAAGCTGCACACATCTCCTTGAGGAAGCCGAGCAGCGCTGCCTCGGCCGCTTCGAAGTCTTCCGATTCATCTTTCTCGTTCAGGATTGTTTGAGCGGACAAACCTAGATTGGGCCAATGAACCGACGCCAGTTTTTGCAGCTGGCCGCTGCCGTGGGGCTGGCTCTGCCTGGGCAGGCCAACGCGCTCTTGCCAACGCCTGACCTGAACCGCCAGGGGTTGATCCGTCTGGTGGCCGGCCTCAGACCCTATCGTCGGGGTTCAGTCAGGCTGGAAGCCGAATTGGGCGATCCCCTCCTCGTTCACAACTACGGGCACGGCGGGTCGGGTTTTACCCTCTCCTGGGGATGCGCCCAGGAGGTTCTCGAGATGATAGGCTCCAGGGAGGGTTCGGTGGCCGTGGTTGGTGCAGGGGCTATCGGACCGTCCTGATTCAACCGCCGCGGTTCTTGACGCGATTGACGGAAGAGCTCCGCGACCGTGGAGTCCGTTTCTTCCAGCGACGATTCGGCTCTTTCTCCGAGATGATGTCTGGACCCGAGGCGATCGTCGTCAATTGCACCGGGCTCGGGGCCCGCGACCTCGCTGACCAGCAGATGATCCCGATCCGAGGCCAGCTGGTTCATCTCCGGCCCCAACATTTGGGCTTTTGCCTGACGCGGGGGCCCTACCTTTTCAGTCGCCCCGACGCCCTGGTCTTGGGTGGGACATATGAATTCGGGGTGGAGGACCCCACGCCCAACCGCCAAGATTGTTGGCGCCTTGGCTCAGGAGGGGGCGATCCTGGCCGGGGCGGGAGGCAAACTAGGGGCGATGGTAGGTGGCGTGACCGGCCTGGGTCTGGGAATGGTGGCACGAAACCTTGCTGGTCTAGTCACTCCCAAGCAAGATGCGATGCTGACTGTTCTGGACCGCCTAGAGCCAGTCTTAGACCTCGAGAATCAGCGAGCTGCCCTC
This sequence comes from uncultured Burkholderiales bacterium, assembly GCA_964423525.1. GTDB lineage: Bacteria > Vulcanimicrobiota > Xenobia > Xenobiales > JADMJV01 > CAYRFU01. The sequence goes on from CAYRFU010000146.1 coordinate 4,819, forward strand.
ACGCAAGTCGACCCTCTGAAAGACCTCGAGATCGACGTCGACCACGTCGTTATCGACAACCAGGAGCTCGACATTCACTTCTAAGGCTTGGGAATAAGGTTCAGGCCGTCTCCCCCAAACGAGCGATGGCACCCCAGGGGTTTCGATGATAGAGTGTGTCTATGAGCAAACGCGGGGCAGCCCTGGGGATGGTTTTAGCGGTGGCCACGCTGGCTCTCTTGGCAGCCTTCACGGCGGCTGCCACGACCATGGCCAGCCTGGGAGTCAGCAACCGCCTCTCCAACTTGATGGTGGCTGAAGACCTGGCTGAATCGGCCATCCAGCAAGCTCTGTCCCAACTCCAGTCCAACTACCTGTAGCAGGGCGAGGTCGCTCTCGAAAACCTGGAAGGGCTGCCGCCTAGCGCTCGGGCCCGCTTGACTTTCGACCCCCCCTACGGACACTTTGTTCACGGGGGATTTATTCCCGCTTAGGAGACTCTATTCCGCCCAGGAAAGCGGTGGTGACTTCCAAGAGTCGTTCTGTTGCTTTCAGGTTCGGACCCAGATCGGCCAGGTCCATATGATTGGAGTCGGGTATGACTTCAAGATTCACTTCGGGTAAAATCTGCTTGAGACGAAGCCGCTCACTCGTTCGGGTGCCATCGGCCGTTTCATCTCGCTCGGCCAGAACCCACAAACTAGGCAAGGTCAATCTGCGATGGTCGGCTTCTGAAATCAGCTGACCTGGCGGTTGAAAGGAGATGGCTATCAACCCCTTTTCTTCCCAGGCTGGAGAACCCCAGGACCAGGGGAAGATGTCTCGGTCGAATGGTAGCCAGACCCAGAGTGTCAGGCTAGCAAAAGTCAGGGTCAACGTCGGGGGGCTAATGACCCATAACGGTCCCGAATCTAGAGACCGATGGAGAGCTCACCCTCGCCCCCCATGACCCCTTTGAACACGAGGGTCACTTCATCACTACGAAGGGCATAATCAAGGAAGCGCACTCGGCCGACAGCTTCCTCACCTGGACGGAGCTGGCGGTCCAACGAGTAGGCAGTCGAGGTGGCCGCGATAGGATGACCTTCGTCGGACATCAGAAAGACTCGAGAGCGCATAGGAGCCAGGTTGACAGGCAGATAGCCGATATTGCGAATGCGAAGCTCCACGGCACCTTCATCAAGATTGCGCTGCTGCTGGGTGAAGAGCACGTCTTCAGCGCTGCGCCCGTCGCGCTCAGCCACGTAGCGAGCGTAGGCCCGCGTCAGCTTGGTGTCCCACACCGTGGCCGTGATCTCGACCTTGGGAAGCTGCTCTCTAACTCTCTGCTGCGCGGAGTGGTTGGCGTAAGCTTGCAGGCCCATCGCGCCGAGGCCCAGGGCCAATTGGGTGTTGTAGTAGCCCGGCGAAATCCCGGTGAAGGCCGCCCAATCCTGGTTGAAGCTATGCCACTGAGCAGTGTTGTAGATGGTGGCGGCCGCCTGGGTGCCTTGCACCACGGGGTGATTGTAAGGGTTCATCGACTGATAGCTAGCAAATCCATCAAACTGCTCGGAGGCCGTCCGCCGACTGAGTAAGCGCTGGTATTCCCGAGCCGCGTCCTGAGCCAGAGCGGGTAGAGAGGTCAAAAACAGAATGAGAGTTACAATCACATATCGCACAGCTCTATTCTACCTCGGATAGGGGTTTGAAGCCGACATCCTTGTTGTTAACAATGGGGGCTCAAGTAACATCCATGTTGCTATTCTGTTGGCGGTTCTTAACAAAGCGGAACGGAACCCTTCCCTACGAATCAGCCGAGGGCTGTGGTATAGTGAAGAAATGAAACGCTCCGCGCGCTGGCCTGAACTTCTTCTCCTCGTGATCGTGACCGGCACCCTCGCCTGGTTGTCCAGACCGGCTCCACCACCCGAACCCGAGTCCCCGCAAGTGGTGGCCATCCATGAAACGAGTGAACAGCCCAACGCTGGAAACGGTATCCTCCAAGTGGCCGTTGTCCTTCAGAGGGCCAGTCGGCCGCCGTTACGAGCAGCCCAAACGGTGATGGAGCGCTTCGTCCCCAAAGGAGACCCGGTCAAAGACGAGTGAGAGGCTATCGCCTCCCAAACTTTCAAGCAGTTCTCCGACGGTGGCCCCACGGGTCATTTCGCTGAGGCGGGCCAACACGGACGAGGGGTCCTCACGGTGGTGCTGAAAGTCCAAGACGACATCGTTGTTAGAACAGTTCATAAGAAATGGTAACCAGCCGGTAATGAAAAAGTTTCTGTTCCTGGTAGGCTTCTTGGCCCTGACTGGAGTGGCTGCCTCGGAAGGTTTCGGTTTAGTCGAGACCAATGAGAGGCTTCGGCAAGACCACTACGACGCGACCATTACCTATCCTCAACTGAACGGTTCTGAGGTCGACCGCGCCAACAAAGCGATTCAGTCCTTTGCCCGCGGCTTGGCCCAGGAGTTTGTTCAAGAGTATCGACGCCTGAGCGAAGAGGGCGCTCACCAGGGCCCCGAATGGTCTCTCTCAATCGACTGTCCCGAAGTTTTCCTCGGAGACAAAGTGCTGGCTTTCTTCTTTCGCGGCTACGATTACCGGGGCGGCGCCCACGGCCTCCCGGTTTTGGCCCCTCTCTGGCTCGATCGGGATAGTGGGGCGGTGCTCCAGGTGCCCGACTTGTTTCAAAACGGATCAGGCTATCTCAGCCTGCTTTCCGATAAAACCTTGACCGCACTCAGCACCCGGCCCAACTACCGCCCCGACTTGGATTGGCTTCGCCGGGGAACGGCGCCGCTAGAAGAGAATTTCCGTGTTGTCTTTCCGAGAGGCGATGGGCTCCTGGTTGTCTTCCCTCCTTACCAGGTCGACTCTTACGCAGCCGGGCCGCAAGAGGTTCTGCTCCCCTACTCTGAACTGAAGCCCGTCCTGGACTCCGACCTCTTGCCGTAGTTTTTTTACATTCTCTCAGCCAAAGGGACCCCAACTCTGTCGTGAAAGAGGGGCGATGCAGATCGCGACATTCAGGCCGGCTTTGCCCGTTATCCGCTCTTTGGCGTCCTCAAAACCGCTGGAAGAATCTGTCGTCGACGCCTACCAAAAGGATCCTCGCTGGCTAGGCGGTCTGGCGGGCGCTGCGGTGGGAGCAGCCACAGGTTACCTGGTGGGAGGCTCTCTGGGCCTGAGTGCCGGCCTGGGGGCGGTGCTAGGGGTAGCGGCTGGCCAAGTGGCCCGCTGGTATCAGATTCCGTCCACCGTCTACCACTTTACCAGCCGAGAAAAGGCCCAGCAGATTCTGCGCGACGGAGTGATTCAGGCGAACCCCGGTAATGAAGGGCCAGGGGTTTACGTGACCCGGTTTCCCTCGGCCGAGGTCGCCGCTCTACAAAGAGCCGCCGCCACCGAAGTGGCCATCTCTTTCGCTGCTGCCGGGCTTCCCATAGAGTCTACCTGGGTCCCCCGGGACCTTTCCGCATCGCGGGCAGCGTGGAGATTGAGCAAGCCGTGTTTCAAGCCCAACCAGACAGTCCTTTGGTCAGGGGCTTGGGCCTACCAGATCTCGGGTTCGACGTAGCCGCTGTAACCTCCGAGGGCGGCACCTACCAGGGCCAAGCCAAGCACCCCAGGTACTCCTCCGAAAGCTCCAACGGTCGAGGTGATGATACCGCTGGCCGTGCCGGCGAAAGAGCCTCCAACGATGAAGAGAGGCGCCAGCAAGATGCCGCTCTGGTCTTTACCAGGAGTCAGTTCCCAGCCCCCCGAGGCACCCATTCCTAGACCTAAGAGGGCCGAGCCGTAGGCTGCCGACGCCCCCCCCAGGACGTGTCCGACGCCACTCTGTAGGGAGCCACCAAGTTGAGTTCCAGCATGGCCCAAAGCTGCCGGCAGAGCCAGAAAGGCGGCTCCTTTGGCAGCTCGTTTCAGGATAGTCGTTACCCCACCTCGACGGGGGGTTGGCTCACTTGAGCCGGTGTATTCCTATAGTGACTCGGGGGCCGCTGCCTCTTCTCCTTCGGGGGCCGTCTGAGGTCCTTTCAGGGACGCAGACCCGGCCATCGGGACGAATGACTTAACGAACACGGGTAATCCTCCTCTTGTTTAACACTTGCGAGAAGCTAGTTCGATGGTCTCAAAAGAGACTGAAAAGAGGGTTTTCAGGGTTCTTTCAAGAGCACCGCCTAGGTTGAGCCCAGTGAGTCAGCTTCTAGACAAACCGACCGTCCCGGAGGGTGCACCAGCCTATCTTCAGGAGTTGCTGGAGCGTTTTCTAAACCAGACGGACGACGACCTCGCCCGCATCGCCTTTCGCGATCTGGTGGGTTTTCTGACCCGCTTTTTCGGCTCCATCGCCGCCACCACGCGGGGAGGAGGCAACAGCTCCTTACTGAGAAAGTGGATGAACGGGAAAACGACCACAGATCTGAGAGACGAGATTCTGGCCGCCATCGATTCTCTGGCTCTTCCCGACGAACCGATCACCGAGACCTTCCGTGAGGTGTTCCTTCCCGACCAATGGGGCTTGAGCTATCGACATACGGAATGGATGAGAGGACGGTGGCTTCTCCCCCAGGATGAGGACTGGCGCCAGCCAGCCACCGAGATGCTGGCCGGTTGGCTCCAAGCCAGCCAGCCCTTCTTTCGCCAATGCCAGCACCGCTATGAAGAGCTGGGCTCCAAAGTCGAACTAGCTACCAGGTTCCAAGGCGACTGGGTCAGAACAGGATTCCCCATGCGTTCTCGCGATCTGAGAGTGCGGCCTTTAAAACTCGACGGGGCCGACGCTACCTACCGGCCACGCCAGATTGTTCCTGTAGACACCAGCCAACTTAGCGCCCTGGTGAACGAGATCTCCCGTCGCCAGGAGCAGTCGGTCAGGCGAGCGCCCAAGCCCGCTCCCAAGCCCGAGTTAGGTTTCGAAATGCTCGAGGTGCGCAGCGACACCAATCCTTTCGGAGCGCCATGCTACCGAGGAGTGCTCAAAATCTCTGAAAAGAACGGCCTGCCTGTTCAAGGTCGCATCCACACGGCCTTTGAAGGCTTGAAGCTGGCCCAACGACAGTTCGTAGGCCAGGACGTTTGCATCCCCTACTCCCTCGACCCCGGCTTACGCCAGGACCTGGTCGAGAACCAACTCATGGTGGTGGTGGTAGATGATCACAGCTTTCGCTTGCCCCTGAAAGAACTTTGCCCCTCCTCCGAAATCGCCCAAGCACCTTGGAAGAAAGCCGCGCTCGCGGTAGCCTCGCCCGCCCTACTGGCTCTGGCCTACATCACGGCCCTCCACTGGCACACCGTCAGCGAGATCGAATCCTGGGTGGGAAGCGAACTAGGAGTTCTCCAGAGCCCCAATCTTTCGCTCTTAGAACTCAAAGCGATTCCGGCGGCTCAGGTCTGCGCCTTCTGCATCTTGCTGGCGGCGGTGGTCGCTCCCGTGCTAGCGACCAAGCTGTTCCAGCGAGTGGTGGGCTCCACTCGCTCCCTGGTAGGAGTCTTCTTTCCAGCTGCCCTTCTCTTACCTACGGCTGGGCTTTTGATCTTGCGCTCGTTGGGGGGATTTGACACTCGCCTGACCTATTTCCCGGCCTTCCAAAGCCTCGATTTTGCCTGGTTCTTCCCCTGGTTTGCGGCCTTTAACGTGGGGGCCTCTCTTTACCTATTCTGCTCAGAAGAGCGCCTCCTCGACCGCTGGCTCGCCCCCGAAGTCCGATTCCTCCTACCCTTCGCTCTTTCTAGCCTGTTTTTACTAGTGGTAGGAGTGCTGGCGTTCTAGCGTGCGCCAACTCGCCCCCCGGGAGTTTGAGCAACAGGCAGAGCGGTTTGACCGGGCCGCCCTTGCGACCCCTGACATCGACCACTTCTGTTCTTCCTCAGCCTGGGTTCTGCCGGCCTACCAGGCCTTCGCTCCCGACCGAGAGCCGCTTCTCCTGGAACTCGATCAAGGCTACCTGGCGATGGCTAAAAATCCCGACCCCCGGGGTTTTGAGGTGTTGGAACCGCTGGAACCGTGCTGGCTCTTGTCCACCCCTTTGGTGGGCCAGATGAGCCTGGCCTGGGAAGCTCTCGAGCAAGTGGCCCGCCCACCGGTGGCGGCCGTTTATCTGTCCGGCGTCGCCAAAGGGAGCGTGCTTGAGCGATGCCTGCGCGGGTCGAGCCATTTTCAGGTTCGCCCGGGCCCCGACACCATCCGTCATGTGGCTACGCTGGGCGAGTCGTTCGACGATTTCCTGTCGCGACGGTCTTCTCAGTTTCGGTCCCGGTTGCGACGAACTCGAAAGAAGTTCTTTCGAGAGGGATTCACGTTCCAAGATTCGTCTCACGACGGAGACCCCGACCGACTCTTTGAGCGAATCCTGGCAGTCGAGCATCGCAGCTGGAAAGGTCACCGAAGAGTGGGTATCGACCGCGGTACTATGATGTGGTTCTACCGGCGAATGCTCCCTCGGCTGCAAAGAACCAGACGACTTCGCCTTCTTTTCCTTTTGCGAGACGGTCAGGACGTGGCCTATGTTCTGGGAGGCGTGTTCGGCAAAACCTTCCGAGGACTCCAGTTTAGCTACGACCAGGACTTCAAGGAGTTTGGTCTGGGCAACGTTTCCCAGACACTGATGGTAGAACAGCTTATCGAAGAAGGGGTCAGTCTCTACGACCTGGGGACAGATCTCGCTTACAAACGCCGCTGGGCTGACTACCAACAGATCACGTCAACCTACATCTTACTAACAAAATGGTAACAATTCGGCAAAAAATTGCCAGACTGCGACCTGTGGAAGGCAACTCCAGAATGAGAGGATAGTTTCGGAGGACTGACTGTGGACACACCAACCAATCGCCGCCGTAGCCCCAGAGTGGATCAGGTCGTGCCTATTCACTACCGGACTAGCGGCAACTCGCTCGCCTACACCCGAAGCTTTGCCCTCGACCTCAGCACCTCAGGCGCTTGCATCGTGACTCACAAAGAGCAGGAACCAGAGGACCGTTTCAAGATGACCATCCGACTGGGGAAGGGCCAGACCCTCACGGTCGAAGGGGAGCGGATTTGGGAACGCTCCATTCAAAACGGCCGCTGCAAAATGGTGGGCGTAGCCTTTCTTTCGACCGGGCTGGGAGGCCACTCCGCTCTCTCTCACTGGATTCAAGAGCAGCTCTCTGCTTGACGGGCTAGGCTAACCCTTACAGAGAACGGCTAAAAGGTCTTGGAGGGCTGTTGGGGGAAGCTCGGCCTCTATGGCCCAGAAAACGAATTATACGGAATTTGTGCACGACCTTGTCCGCCAAGCGGAGGAGCCGCTCAAGCTCGAGGAGATTCTTGCCGTTCTGGAAGAGGATGAGGAGTTCGACTCCAAAAACCCTCGCTCGACCCTGCGCTCCATTATCCGCGCCAGCGGGCTGATAAAGCCGGTGGGAAAATCCCGCTACGGTTGGCTCCCCACTCTCTCGCAGGGCTCTCGTTTGCGTCACTTGCTGGCTTCCGATGACTTCGACAGTCGCAAGCTCCGCTGGGATCACGACCTGGCAGTCGCTCTTTGGCCAGCTCTCGACGAACCAGAGAAACGTCGAGATGAAGGCCCTGTGACGCTACAACTCGGGGGTCAAACGAAAGTGGAAGTCCGTCCCGAAAGAGACGGAAAGACTCTCACCAGCGAGCCTGGCCCTGAGTTCTGGGGCTGGCTTTCCGAGAACCGAGCCGAGCCTGGAGACTATCTGATCGTGACGGTCGAAGAGCCCTCGGAGAGGCTCTTCCTGGTTCAGCACCAGGCCCGAGCCAAGCGAAATCCCGAGCTGATCTCGGAGCGTGATCGGGCCGCCAAAAGAAAAATCAAGAAATTCCTCGGAACCAAACGAGGCAAAGTCGCTCCTCCCGCTGAGATCGCTGGCGCCCTGCTGGCTGAGAGCTTTTATCAGGACTCCACGGCCCCCTCTGGACTCACCAACCTGCTGTCTGAGGAGCTGCTAAAGAAATACGGTCAAGCGGTCGTCTTGGACACCGACGAAGTGGTGCAGAGTTCCAACGTCATTCCTTTTCCGAAGCGGAACCAGGAAAGCGACGACAGCACCGCCCCCAGAGGCGAAGGAAGCCTGGAGATGCACCCTTCCTTTGAGCTCTCAGTGCCCTCCCACACCGGACTCGAACTCCCCGACTCGGCCGCCTACCAGAGGGCTTTAACCAGTCTCGCCGAGAGTCCCGAAGTAACGCCTGCACTCGCTTTACATACTTTGGAAATCTCCCGCCTGTGCTCACCCGGCTATGCTCTGCTGTCCCAGACTTCTGAATACGAGAGCGAAGCGTTAGAGCTGGCTGGCCAAGCCGTCGTGGCGGCTGAACGACGCCTGGCTCACATTATCATCGAATCGGTGATCTCTGGTTCTGAGGTGAACGTCGAAGATCCGATGGACCACTACCTCGAAGCCCGCAGCTTCCTGGCCCGAGCCCTGTGGATGGCCCAGCAAGATGACGCGGCCGTGGAGCAAGCCTTGCATTGCTTCGAACTCGCTCCCGATGACCAGGGGATTCGAGAGGACCTCTTCGTGATGCTTCTCGACACAGACCGCGGCGAATTGGTGTTGGATCTGCTAGCCAAATTCCCCTCTGAGAGCGGAACCGAAAACGCCTACCACCCGGCCCTGGTCAAACTCTTAGAAGACCCGGAAGGCAAAGAGGCCCTGAGATTTCTTCGTAAAGCCCTCAAACAAAACCCCTATCTTGGTCGCTTGCTCTTGGGAGAAGACCCGAAGAAAGGCAAGAAAAGCCAGATCGACGAGGCCCACGACTACGAAGCAGCCTACGGCTTTCTCTGGCGCCGCGAAGATGTCATTTTCGACAAGTTAGAAGAAGCTGTTTTGGCTCGGCGTTAACCGAGCCACTGCAGCAGGTAGTCAAAGCAGACCACTCCCGCCAGCGCTAACAAGGTGAACCCAAAATGCAGGTCCAAGAATCGTTTCCGCATGGTGAGAAATCTTCAACAAGAAGGCTCCCCTCCCTGTGAGCTTGAGAGTCTGCCTGCTTTCTGATACCCACGGGTTTCTGGACCCGGCCGTCGAGCCTCACGCTCAGGCTTGCGATGAGATCTGGCACGCCGGTGACATCGGTGGGCTAGAACTGGCCGACCGGTTAGCCAGCCTGGCCCCTCTGAGGGCAGTCTACGGTAATATCGACGACCAGGCTGTGCGGCGAGAATACCCAGAAGACCAAGTTTTCGAGGTGGAAGGGGTGACGGTGTGGATGACCCACATCGGGGGTCGACCCGGTCGCTACGCCAAAGGGGTGCGAGCCAGGCTCAAGAAAGAGAAGCCTCAGCTTTTCATCTGTGGCCACTCTCATATCTTATGGATCGGCAAAGACGAGAAGCTCGGAGTCTTTCATCTCAATCCGGGGGCCTGCGGCAGGCAGGGGTTTCATACCGTGCGCACGCTCATGCTCTTGACCCTCGAAGAGCAGACCCTGTCGGATCTGAAGGTCGTGGAGCTCGGTCCGCGCTAGAAGGGGAAGGACAGTTTGGTGCCGGTCGAGTAGGCTTGGGTATGGATCCTAGATATCGCCAGTTGGCACAGCTTCTTGTTACTCATTCCACCCGCCTCCAACCTGGAGAGCACGTCCTGATCGAAGCCACTCACATCCCACCTAAGATGGTGGAGGCCCTGGTGGAGGCGGCCGTTGAAAAAGGCGCTATTCCGGTGGTCGAAACCAAGTTTAGCTCGGTGGTGCGTAAGCTGCTTTCGTGCGGTTCTACCGATCTGGTGAAAAAGAGGCTGCAAACTCTGGGAGATATCGAACTCTACCGGATGAAGAAGATGCAGGCCTACATCGGCTTGCGGGGTAGCCTTAACATTACCGAACTATCCGACGTGCCAGCCGAACACATGCGGCTCTACGAAGAGCATCTGGTCAAACCGGTTCACATCGACCGCAGGGTCAACCACACTAAGTGGGTTGTACTTCGCTGGCCCGGTCCTTCCATGGCCCAACAGGCCAACCTGGCCACCGAGGCCTTTGAAGATTTCTACTTCCAGGCCTGCCTGGCCGATTACGCCGCCATGGACAAGGCGGTCAAACCTCTCAAGGAACTCATGGAGAAAACTGATCAGGTTCGCCTGACCGGGCCGGGGACAGACCTGCGTTTCTCCATCCAAGGGATGCCGGCCGTGCCCTGCTGCGGCGAATTCAATATCCCTGATGGAGAGTGCTTCACGGCCCCGGTCAAAGACTCCGTCGAGGGAACGATCCAATACAACGCAGCCACCATCTATCGCGGCAAGCCTTTCGACAATATCCGACTCACCTTTAAGAAGGGCCGGGTGGTTGAGTTCAGCAGCTCAGACGACCAGTCGCTAGGCGAAATCCTCGACAGCGATGAAGGGGCACGCTACCTGGGAGAGTTCGCCATCGGGTTCCACCCCTTTATCAGCGAACCGATGCGCGACATTCTTTTTGACGAAAAGATCCGAGGCAGTGTTCACCTGGCTTTGGGACAAGCCTATGACGACGCCGATAACGGCAACAAATCTAGAGTCCACTGGGATATGGTGCTGCTCCAGGAAAGCGGCGGAGAACTCTATTTCGACGAGCGTCTCATCCGCAAAGATGGTCGCTTCGTGGTGCCTGAACTGGAGGCACTCAACCCCGAGAATCTCGGGGCCGAGCGCCCGGCCGTGCTGGCCTAAGGTTTGTAGTTGTCAGGCTTGATAGTCGTCTCGGGCTGGTCATAGTCGAGCCCGCGTCGCTCAGCTGCGTCACGGATGAAGCCAGTAAGTCTGGGGGCGATCCGGTCGCGCCACTTGCTGCCATTGAAGATACCGTAGTGACCGGCCTTCTCTTCCAGGTAATGGAACTTCTCTTCAGCCGGCAGGCCAGAACAGAGTTTCTGGGCTGCGGTGGTCTGGCCGGGGGGCGAGATGTCGTCGCGAGCGCCCTCGACGGTCAAAAGAGCTGTTTCAGTAATAGCGGCCGGGTCAACGGGCTTACCGAAGTGGTGCATCTTCCCTTTGGCCAGGTCTTCGTCTTTGAAGACTTCCTGGATCGTCTCGAGGTAGAAGCGGCCATAGTTGTCGAGAACGGCGTTATACTCATCATAGAAGTTCACGCTCTTGTCGGCTTGGGCGTCCTCCCCCTTGACCCGGTTGAGCCAGATGTTCTGATAGGATTCCATATGACGGGTTGGGTTCATCGCCACGAAGCTGGTCAAAGCCATAAATCCTGGGAAAACTTTGCGGCCAGCCCCTTTGTACCATGGGGGCACGGTCGATAACATGTTCCGCTCGAAATATTCGATCGGGTTGTCTTCGGCCAGGTCGTCGACCACGGTGGCGGCTGCGTCGGAATCGATCGGTCCGCCCATCATCGTCATCGTGGCTGGCTGGAAAGGAGAGTCTTCCTGAGCCAGGAGGGCCACAGCCGCGAGCACCGGGACGGTCGGCTGACAGACAGCCACCACATTCGAGTTGGGCCCAACATCTTGGATAAAGTCTTTGACGTGGGTGATGTAGTCGTCCATCCCGAAATCTCCGGCTTCGAGCGGTACGTCGCGAGCGTTCTGCCAATCAGTGATGTAGACATCATGCTCGGGCAAGAGACGTTCTACTGTGCCCCGCAGTAGAGTGGCGTAGTGGCCAGAGAGGGGTGCCACCACGAGGGCCTTAGGGTCATTGCGGTCCGTGTCTCGCTCAAAGTGAAGGAGCTTGCAGAAGGGGGTTTCGGCTACCACCTTTTCCTTGACCTCAACAGTTTCCCCGCCCGGAAGAGTGGTCTGGTTGAGCCCAAACTCTGGTTTAGAATAGTCTTTAGCCATCAAGTCGCAGAACTCACGATTGGCTCCGAGCACGTCGTTGGTGTACTCGACCAGAGGCTTCATCGGCTCCGGGGTCATCATTCCGGCGATCTGGGTCTGCATCTGACCGATTCCGAAGGCGGTTGACCAGGCTGAGAACCAGGCCTTTTGGCCCATTCTCATGGCTTCATAGCCCGGGTAGAGAAAGGAGTTGGTGGTGGTATTCTCGTGTTTAAAGCGGTCGGTTTCGCCGGGAGTAGAACTTTCGCTCTCCGTTTCGACGGCGTGGTCTGCGGGGGGCGGGGTGGGCTGGGACCGAGCCAAAGTGCTGGCAGGTCTCAAGCCCATTGAGTGAACGGTAGCCATGGGGTTTCCTCTCCAGGATGTCTTTACTTTTGGATGAGCGTTGGACCAACGGAGAATGCCACGGGATCCTCAAAGCATGCTGAAAACTAGAAGGTCGAGTTCACAGAA
>CAYRFU010000147.1:0-14996 GCA_964423525.1 uncultured Burkholderiales bacterium
GGCTGGTGCCCCTATGGGAGCCCAGCAACAATCGCCGGAGGCCCTCATCGGGCAGATCATCATGGCGATGGCTCAGCTTCTCACCCAATTTCAAGGCTTCGCCGGCGGCACTCCCCCAGCCGGCGCCGCAGGCACCCCCGCCGTCGGCAACGCCGGTAACGCCGGCAACGCTGGTAACGCTGGCAACGCCGGTAACGCTGGTAACACTGGAGGCGCCTACGGCAACAACGGCGCCGGTGGTCTTTTTATTGGGCTTGGCAGCTCTTCGAGGGGACGCGCCTTTCCTTTCCCGACGACCGACCAGATTCACCCCAAAGCAGTTGGGGTAGAATAGCCGCATGGAGCAGATAACCACAGATGTGCCGCCAGGCTGTCCCTTCAGCCATGAGGTCCCAAGAACCGAGGGGGGTCTCAGCTACGGAGAGTATTTGAAAGTGCCAGAGCTTCTGAGCCTGCAACGCCTTCAATCAGAACCACCTCATCACGATGAGATGCTCTTTATCATCATCCATCAAGCTTATGAGTTGTGGTTCAAACTCATCCTCCACGAGATGGAGCGGGCCATCGACTATATGAAGATGGGTCAGATCCTGAGGGCCAACCACTTCGTGCGCAGGGTAGTCGAAGTGATGAAACTGCTGGTCCGCCAAATCCACATTCTTGAGACCATGACACCGGCCGAGTTCCTGGGATTTCGGGATCGTCTCAATCCGGCTAGCGGCTTCCAGTCGGTCCAATTTCGAGAAGTGGAGTTCCTGGCCGGCTTGAAAAACGCGGCCTACCTGAAAGCGTTTACAGAGCAACCAGAGCTTCAAGCCCGTCTCCAGAAACGGCTGGACTCTCCCAGTCTGAGGGGCACCTACTTCCAGTTGCTAGCCGACCTCGGCTACGAGGCTCCGGAAGTCGCCTATCCCGAGGAGCCCGAGCGAGAAGCGGTGATGGCTGCCCTGGTCAAGGTCTATCAAGAACCAGATAACAACCTTCCGCTCTATCTGCTGAGTGAGTCCCTGGTGGAGTTCGACCTTCAACTTTCCCTTTGGAGAGAACATCACGTGCGAGTGGTGGCCCGCAGTATCGGCTACAAGCCGGGCACCGGAGGGTCCTCAGGGGTGGCCTACTTAGAGTCGACCACCAGCAAACTGTGCTTCCCTTATCTCTGGGAAGTGCGCACTTACCTGGAGAAAACCGTATGAACCCCTTTCTGCGCGACCAGTTTCCCATTCTGGAGAAACTCACCTATCTTTCCAGCCATTCTCTCGGTGCGGTTCCGTCCTCTACAGAAAACGTCTTGAGGCGCTACTACCGAGAATGGGCTGAGCTTGGCATCAAGGCCTGGGACGGTCCCTGGTGGCAGGCGGTCCTCGACTTCAACCGCCAAATGGAGCAGATCCTTCAAGCAGCGCCGGGCACCGTGGTTCCGATGCAAAACGTGACCCGCGCGATGGCAGCCGTGGCTAGCTGCTTCGACTACCGAGCTGGTCGAAACAAAATCGTGACCACTTCCCTAGAGTTCACCACCTCCTACCCTTTTTGGAGGGGACAAGAAAAGTATGGCGCCGAGCTGCTGGTGGTGGAATCTGAAGATGGAGTGACGCTCCCCTACCAAAAGGTGGTCGAGGCTCTCGACGAGCAGACTTTGATGGTTCTCACCAGCCACGCCTTCTTTCGCTCGGGGGCTCTGATGGACATCGAGTCCCTGGCCCACGAGACGAAGAAGAGAGGGGTATTGCTCATGGTCGACGGCTATCAGACCGTCGGGTCAGTGCCGGTCCATCTCAACACCACCCCCATCGATTTTTACGTGGGTGGCTCGCACAAATGGTTGTGTGGAGGCCCCGGAGCCGGTTACCTCTATGTCGCTCCCCCAACCCTGGAGACTTTGCGCCCGACACTGACTGGTTGGTTTGGGCTCGAAAACCCCTTCGGTTACGAGGGTGGCACGGGTCCTGGACGCCTCCACCGCGGCATCTTCAAGTTCTTGGCGGGGACTCCCAATGTGGCTGGACTCTACGCTGCCAAAGAAGGACTCGACGCCATCCTCGAAGTGGGAGTCAAACAGATCCGAGCCTATTCTCAAGAGATGACCAGTTGGCTCTTTGAACAACTGAAAAAAGGCGGCTATCAGCTCAAATCTCCGACCGAGGCGGGTCAACGCAACGGAATGATCTGTGTCGACTTCCCGGGAGCTGAACAAGCCTGCCGCTGGCTGGAAGAAAGGGACGTGGTGGTTGACTTCCGTCCCGATTGCGGAATTCGAGTGTCGCCCCATTTCTACAATAGCCGGGGAGATCTGGAGCGATTTCTAGTGCTTCTGAAAGAGGCCCGGCTACAGCCGGAACTTGTAGGCTAAGTCTCCGAAATCCTGAACGAATAAGTAGTCGTAACAAACCGCTCGCAACTTCCGGCGGACCTCTCGCATGTGACCCGGGATGTCATATTCGTCACAGTAGAGATCCGGTTCCCAGACGGCATCGCAAAGCTCCTGGGCGGTGAACATCTGCTGGGGAGAACTGACCAGAATTCGAAAGAGGTTGAACTCGAGTGGATTGAGGAAAACCGAGTTGCCGTCCACCTCGAGCTTCATCCCACGAGGGTCCAGGTAGACCGGCCCCTGGCGGACAGGTTGAACCAGGGAACGTTTCGTCTTCTTCTTTCGCTGGCCTTGAAAAATCTGACTGAGTTTGGCACTCAGCTCACGCGGGTCAAGAGGCTTAGTCAGAAACTTGTTGGGCCCGAGGCGATAGAGGATCCTCTTGTCTTTGGGTTCACCACGCCCACGCAAGAGGAGGGTGGAACACCCTTTAAGGGAGTTCTTTAGATCACTGTGAACCGAGACCGCACCGTCCGGCGGTATGGAGAGGTCAAGAATCAGGACATCCGGTCGCAGGGAGCCGAACACTCGCTTGGTCGCATTGCAGTTGAGAGCGACCTCGACCTGAAAACCGGAGCCTACCAGGTGCAGCGTCAGCTGTTTCCCCAGGATCGGGTTGTCTGAGCCGATCAAGATTTTCCGCTTTCGCTCCGCCAAGATGGCCCTTACTTCGGAGACCTCCCCTCCGACTCCCGCACGAAAAAAACGACAGCCCCGACGGTCCGTCGGGGCTGTGATACACGGTCCTTTTGGGGAGACTAGACTGCGGCCAGCTCGCCCTCTTCAACAGTGCAGGTGTGGCTGATCGCCTGCTCAAGGTCGGTCGGTTCACAGCCAGTGGCGTGACCCAATTCCTCGGCCATCAGACGAAGGCTCTGCTCGAGCGCGCGCGAATCGCGCGACGCCAAATTGCGCTTCTGAGAAAGCTGAGTGAGACCTTTGACCACTTCACAGAGCTTGTAGATGTCTCCACTCTTGATCAGCTCAAGAATGGCTTTATGGCGTTGGTTGTGATTGCTGGGCAACTGGGGTTGACAGCTGCGGAGATGATCCATTACCTTCTCCACCTCCTCGGCCGGAATGGGGTTCCGAATCGAGGTGCTGCGGCCATCAAGATTGACCATAACTTGCATTTTCTCAAAAGCCACCACGGCGAACCGACAAACGCTATCGAGGATCGATTTTTCTTCGATGGTCTCGATGGTTCCCAGTCCGTGTAGTGCATGCATAACTTTACTACCGGATGCGTACATATTCTGCTTACTCCTTACTGCGACTCTATCTATCACTAACCCGCCTGATCGTCTGGGTGTGCGGTGGTGGGTCAGGGCATAGGCCCAGGAACACCACTGAAGACGACGGTTCCCCGAGGCGACGAATCGAGCGCATTACGCTTCTGTTCCTCGCACATGAGAACACCGCGGGCGTTCAGCTTTTTTTCAGGAATGTTAATATCGCGCGAAGCGTCGTGGAACCCTGAAAAGATTCTGAAACTTGGTTACTTTTCAAGCCGGGACGTGTGATCGTGGAAAATTTTCCACCCATCCTTCTGACGCTCGAAAACTAGCGAAAACACACCTTCTACGTCGTCTTGATCGGTCCTTTTCAAATGCCAACGGCCCAGAGCCAGAGCGTGACCCTGCCCCAGCTTCCACACTTCGATGTCGGAAAACTGGAGCTGACCCATGGAGTCTTTGTCGTTTCCGTAGGTCTTCTGGTAGCGTTGGTGGAGCGCTTCATAACCGCGCACCACTTTGCCGCCAGCGGTAAAAGTGAGGTCCTCGGACTCGACATAGTCTTCCATGAAGCGGACCAAGTCCCCACGATTCCACGCTTTAGCACTGGCCTTGAGAGCCGACGAGATTTCAAATTGGACCATCTCGCGGCTAGGTTCGGCCAGAGCCAGGCCGGTCAGCATGAGCGATATAAAGACGACAGCCTTTCGCATAGCCGAGGTTATACGACCCATTCCACCGGGTCCCTGTCGAACAGACCAGAAAAGGAGCGTTCCCGCCGTCGGGGAAAGGTCCGGGGTGAAGCTGATCAAGGTTGGCGCGGCCACCCTCAACCAGACCCCGCTCGATTGGAACCGCAACCAGAGCACCATCAAAGCAGCCCTCCAAGCTGCCCGCCAACAAGATGTCACCGTCCTTTGCCTACCCGAGATGTGCCTCTGTGGTTACGGCTGCGAGGACGCTTTTCACTCCCCTTCGACCTTCCAGTCGAGTTGGCAGGCCCTCCAGGAGCTGTTACCAGAGACCCGCGGAATGGTCGTTTCCTTTGGACTTCCCGTCTGGTTTCGGCACTCCATCTACAACACCGCTTGCCTAGTGGTGGACGGCAAAGTGGCCGGCTTCGTGGCCAAGCAGTACCTGGCCGGTGATGGCATCCATTATGAGCCTCGCTGGTTTAAGGCCTGGCCCGATGACCAGGCTGGAGAACTCGAACTCGAGGGACAAGGCTACCCTATCGGAGACCTGATTTTCGAGGTCGGAGGGGTTCGGCTAGGCTTTGAAATTTGTGAGGACGCCTGGGTGGCTGTGCGACCGGGAGGCTACCTGGCTCGTCAGGCTGTCGACGTGATCCTCAACCCCAGCGCCAGTCATTTCGCCTTCGGCAAACAAAAGATCCGGGAACGGTTTGTGGTCGAAGGCTCGCGGGCCTTTGCGGTGGCCTATCTTTACACGAACCTGGTCGGTAACGAAGCCGGCCGGGCGATCTATGACGGAGGCGCCATGATCGCCTCCGGAGGTCACCTTCTGGCCTGTGGTAGTCGCTTCTCCTATCGCGATTGGGAGCTGACCACGGCGGTTGTCAATATCGACCGAAACCGGGTGCAAAAAGGAAGGACGGTCAGCTTTCGACCCGACCTGAATGCCCAAGCCCCGTGTATTCGAGTAGAGTTCGCCTGGCCCGAGGTCCAACCCGAGCCACCGACCTTCGTCCGAGCCTCCTGGGAAGAAAGCCCTCACCTCAAAGAAGAGGAATTCACTCGAGCCGTCGCTCTGGGCCTTTGTGACTACCTGACCAAGAGCTGGTCTCGAGGCTTTGTCATCTCTTTGTCGGGGGGAGCCGATTCGTCCGCCTGTGCAGCCCTGGTGGCCCTGATGGTGCGCCTGGCTGAAGGGGAGCTGGGGCCGGAGGGGATGAGAGAGCGATTGCGACTCGAGATTGGTCAAGGGATGTCCGACCTTCTCACCTGTGTCTACCAGCCGACTCGCAATAGTTCTGAAACAACCCGCAGCGCCGCTCGAGGACTGGCCGAAGCTCTGGGGGCCACTTTTTTGGAATTTGATGTCGACCCTCTGGTGGAGGGCTACAAGGCGATGGTGACCGGTGGACTCGGCCGCGAGTTAACCTGGGAGCAAGACGACATCGCTCTCCAAAATATTCAGTCGAGAGCACGGGCTCCCGGCATCTGGATGCTGGCCAACATCAAGAAAGCTCTGCTGATCTCTACCAGCAATCGCTCCGAAGCCGCAGTCGGATACGCCACCATGGATGGAGACACTTCGGGAGGCCTATCGCCGATCGCGGGCATCGACAAGGCCTTTCTTAGAAGCTGGTTGGTCTGGCTCGAGAAGGACGGCCCGAACGGCCTGCAACCGATTCCGGCTTTGAAAGCGGTCAACGTCCAGGCTCCCACCGCCGAACTTCGCCCTCAGGCGGCCCATCAGACCGACGAGGATGATCTGATGCCGTATCCCGTGCTCGATCGCATCGAGAAGGCCGCCATTCGAGATAAGGAGTCCCCCCTCTCGATTTACCGTCAACTCCGCTCAGAGATGCCGGAGGTGCAGGAGCAAACCCTTAAGGCTTGGGTCAAACGATTCTTTACGCTCTGGTCGCGCAACCAGTGGAAAAGGGAGCGATATGCTCCCTCGTTCCACATTGACGACGCCAACCTGGACCCCAAAACCTGGTGCCGATTCCCTATCCTTTCAGGCGGCTTCGCCCGAGAACTCGAGCAGCTTGCTCAGGAGTAGGTGGCCGGATGAGGTTCGGGCTTTTGCTCGCCCTCGAGAATCCACCTGCGGCCAAGAACCAGGCCGATGGGACTCAAGCAGGCAAAAATCCCGTAGAGTAGCCACATCGTGGCGGGGTCCTGAGGTCCAGTCTCAGGCACAAAGTGAGCTAGCATAGCCCCGCTGTAGAATCCCGTGGTGAACTTGGCCAGAAACCAAGGCAGACCGGCGATCCCCATATAAGCTCCCACTTTACCGGCCGGCGCCAGGTCCGCGACGTATTCCAGAAAGCGCGAAGACCAGGCCGCCTCGCCCAGCGAGAAGAGGATAACATAGGCCAGTAAGAACCGAACGTCCGGCTGGCGCACCAGCAAGAAGGTGGTCACGGCGCTCAATACCGTGCCCACAATCATCATATCGATCACTTTGACCTTTCTGGTGGCAGCGGCGATCAGAGGCACGAAGATCACGATGATGAGAGGATTGAAAATGTTGATCCACTCGAATTTATCGTGAACGGCCTCGGGAAAACAACGGAAGACGTAGTCGGGCACTGTCAGCCACTGATGGGCAAAAAGCGTCCTGACCGGGAGCAGAACAAAGATGAAGAAGCTGAAGCGAGGGTTCAGAAGAGGAAGCTCTCGGAGCTTCTCGTGCCACGGCCGGGTGTCTCGCTCTTGAGGGGTAGGCTCGACCATCCTGCATTCCTGTTCCACCTCTGGAGTGAAAAACTGGAGGTGAAGGAGAAGGAAGAATCCGGTCAGAGCAGTGCAGAACCAGAAGACACCGTCAACCCCCCAACCGAGTCCAACGACTTTGGTGAAGAAAAGGTCGACCTCCTCGGTGCGGATCCAGGGTGAGACCAGATACTCGCCTACAATGCCGAGGTTCATAATCGAGTAGAGAACGCCGTAGCCGACGGTCGCGGTGCGCTCATCGGTGAACTCTTTCACTCCCGCGTAGAGAGCTGGTTGGATAACCCCCGTGCCAAAGGCCATCAAGAGAAGTCCCAGCCAGGCGACGCCCGCCCCGTACTCGAGAGCGGTGCACAAAATCACTCGTCCAATCCCCATGATACCGAGCGACCAGGTTAGAGCTCGGCGCACACCGAGACTGTCAGAAAGGTAGCCCCCACCGATCATAAAGAGAGTGACCAGCCCGGTATAGAACGATAAGGTGACGCCAGTCAGACTGTCGCTCAGGCCCACGTCTTGACCGAGAAATCGGGTCATCAGGCCTAACATGCCGAAGTAGGCGATGCCGTCGCCCAGATTGACCAGGTTGACCAGCCAGAACGCTTTGTTGGCCTGAAAAAGCAGGCGGAAAGACTCTACAAAACCCGGGTCTTTATGGCTCTTAGAGTCTTCCACCTAGTTGACGAAACCGGGATAGCTCGTCAGAATTGTGATCAGTTCATTATTTTCAACGTAGACAATTTCCACCACGAAAGGCCTCCACAGACTTTTCAGCATCCTACTCGCAGTCCGTCGCCTGAATGTTGCCCGCTTGTTACAAAGCAAAAAGGGGACACGGCTAGCGGCCAACCCTTTCCCCACCAATGAAAGCGAAACGATACCTCAAAATCAAAGCCGGGCCCGAGGCGCTCAAGCACCTTCGTCAGAACGGCCTACAACCCGCCCACATCGAATTGATGGTAGGGGCTTCCGGAGGCCCCAAATGGCTCGTTCTCTCCCCACTCGACAGAGTCTTGATGGGCTGGCTCCTCAAACGTCACCGCCCTGTCTTTCTGGCCGGGGCTTCCAGCGGGGCCTGGAGGATGGTCTGCTATGGACTTTCCGATCCTGTCGGTGGGTTGGAGAGGCTTGAGCGAAGCTACGTTGAGCAGACCTATCCCCCCAATCCTCACCCTGACCTGGTGGTGGGGCGATGCGCCGATCTGCTTCATGAGGTGTTGGGACCGGGAGGCTCCCGCGAAGTGTTGCGTCATCCCACCGTTCGGCTCAGTCTCATGACGACCCTGACCAGAGGATGGGCCGCTCGCCCCGGCCGGCTCCAGATGTTGGGCTTGGCTGCGGCCGGATTGGCCTCGATGGTCACTCGTCGGCTGGTTGGGCTTCTCCTCACCCGAGTGGTCTTCAGTGACCCTCGAACCCGTCCGCCGTTCTGGCCCCTAGAAGATCTTCCTTCGGAGAAGGCAGAGCTAACCCGGGATAATCTTCAACCCGCTCTCTTGGCCTCGGGCGCGATTCCTCTGGTGATCCGAGGAGTCCCTAACATTCCCGGTGGCCACCAGGGAGTGTATCGTGACGGGGGCGTGCTCGACTACCACCTGGACCTCCCCAACCGGGGACCTGGGTTGACTCTCTTTTGTCACTTCACCGACCACCAGATCCCCGTCTATTTCGACCGTTACTGGCCCTATCGGGGCGCGCGGAATCGCTCGCGGATGGTGGCTCTCTACCCCGACCCTGAGTTTGTCTCTCGTCTTCCCCGAGGAAAGCTTCCTGACCGCAACGACTTCTATCGCCTCCCCGACCGTGAAAGGATCAAAAGCTGGTATGAAGCGGTGAATGAAAGCCAACGACTGGCCGAGGAATTGGCGGAGTTTCTGGACAGCCCCGACCCGGCCAGTCTGGTAGAGCCTCTGGCCTTGAAAGGTCAGAACTTGTGAAGGCCAGATGTAAAGACCTGGAAACAACGGTTACACTGGTGTTACAATTTTGGGGCTGTATCAAGCCCCAGATTGGGTTATGATAGGGGCCGGAGGAAGTATGCCAGGTATCAGTCATCATTTTACCACGAGCACGGGAAGTTCCGTGGGAGGCTCTCCGGCTGGAGTCACCGCTAGCAGCGCAAGCACCGGTGGCGGGTCAGCCACCAGCGGGCCGGCGGCTCAAGCCAGCAGCGACGCCGTCACGATCTCTTCCGACGCTACGAGCAGCGACAGCGGCAGTGACGCCGCTGCCATGGTGGCCGGCTTGACAGCCAGCTTGGGCGGGGGTGAAGCCGTCGGCGACAGCGGTGGCGGAGTGGCCGTAGCCGCTAGCGATGGAGATGGCGGAGGCGACGGCGGCGGTGGTGGAGGGGGCGGCGGCGCCGGAGCGGCCTAGTCGAACACCTTTTCGGGCAGGGCGCAGGCCAAGCCTGAGGAATGATGCCTTCCATGCCGAGTTCTCGAAGTCAACTCGTAAGCTTTTTTTTGAAAAGGCTGGTAAAGCCCCGAGGCCGCCAGCCTTTTGACGTTGAGCGGGTGCGCCGTGCGGCCGAATCCGCCCTCAGCCTGGCCCGCTGGGTCCACCGAGGGGTGCTGGTGCGACCAGGTCAACTCGGTTCTCTTTCAGGAGAGTGGCTCCACCCTTCCGGCGCCTCTCAGACGATCATTTTGTATCTTCACGGCGGTGGCTACTTCTTTGGCTCACCTTTGACTCACCGAGCTCTCACCTCGACTCTGGCTCGAATGTCGCTTTCCAAGGTGTTCGCGCTTCGCTACCGGTTAGCTCCTGAGCATCCCTTCCCGGCCGCCCTGGAAGACGCCCTGTCTGCCTATCGCCACCTTCTTGACCAGGGTCAGCCCGCCGACCAAATTGTGCTAGCGGGAGACTCCGCCGGAGGGGGGTTGACGCTGGCGACTCTGGTTCAGATTCAGCAAAACGGCTGGCCTTTGCCGGCCGGAGGGGTGTGCTTCTCCCCCTGGACCGATCTGGCAGGCACGGGATTCTCGTTGCGTCGCAATGACCCGTCTTGCGCTATGTTTCACGGAGACGCCATCATTCGCTCCGCTTCGCTTTATGTGGGCCGAACAGACCCCCGTCACCCCTTGGTGTCCCCTCTTTATGCCAACCTCGAGGGCCTCCCTCCCCTCCTGGTTCAGGTCAGCGATAGCGAGGTGCTTTTCGACGACTCTCGGAGGTTAGTCGAGAAAGCGCGCCAACAGGGAATCCTGACAGAGCTAGGCGTTTGGTCGGGCCAACCCCATGTCTGGCAGCTTTTTGCTGGCTTCCTTCCAGAAGCGGGAGAGTCGCTAGGCCGGGCCGCCCAGTTCATCCGCAACCGGACCGGCTCCGACCAGGCCAGCCCTTTCCCTCTCTGTTAGTAGCGGCTCAGGGCGACCTCTTGAAGAAAGCGGCGGCGATAGGCGTGGTAGGCAACCTCACCGATGTCGCCAGCTAATTGCAGGTTGACGCCAGCTCCCACCACTCCACCGACGATCACCACCGATTGGGCCATCTTCCGCTGAGTTAAAGCGATACCGAGACTGCGGGCCAGAGCCTGGAGACCTTTCTGGACGGCAAATCGCTCCAGGTCTTTGAGGGGCGTTCCTTGACGAATCATGTCTTGAATCGATTCGAGTTCGCTCATGCCTTGGCGCTTGGCTGTGGACTCCGGGTGGTGGCCGATATCGAGCACCTTAAGAATATAGGCCTTTTCTTGGGGGGGGCTTGACGGGAAAACCGTAGACCGTCGCCACCTCCTGAATCAGATGGAACAGGATTCCGTAGAGGGCCGGGATGTCCACGATCAGGCCCGGCAATCCGGCCGCCCCCGAGACGGCTCCTTCCAAAGCTGACCCGGTCTTGCTACGCTTGATCAGCTCCCGGGCCACCTCGTCGAGGACACGAATGTTCACTCGCAGCAACCCGCAAGCCCCTTTGAGGGGACCATGGCGGGCTTGGATGCGGTCGTAGATCTTGCGACGAGAAACCACCCCGGAGGTGCCGTCTCGCATCTGGCAGAGCACTCTCACGAGGGCTTCGTTAACTCCGGTCTGGACCGAATCGGGAATCTTCTTATAGACGAACTCAAGAGGCTTGCCGGCGATGCCTATCAGCTTCTGAAGGCTGCCCGCCTTAGCGTTCATCCAATCGTCGATCTCGTTGAGAACTTTTTCGGAGCGGCCCAGAGTCAGCCTGCTGCCCGTTCCGACGGAATCGACTGACAGACCCTCTCGAGACGCGACTCCAGAGCGCTTCGTTCCCGACCAGAGGCAGCCGTCAATTCATCGAGTAGAACGCGCCAAGCCTTCTCTAACATACTTTCTTCTTTGGGATTGAGCTTGCGCCGCGCCAGGCGAACCTGGTAGAGATTCTTGACCACCTCACCTAGCTGGAAGATGTCGTTGGACTTGAGCTTCTCTAGATTCACGCGTTGACGCCAGTTGGCTCGATTCGGGCCCTCGGCCAAGTCGGCTTCAATGGCCTTAAAGACTTTGTCGACCTGACTCTTCTCCACCACCGGTCGGAGCAATTGATTCTCCTCATCGGCCCGGACCATCAGCTCCAGGCCTTCCTCGGCGAAGCTTACCACCGCATAAGTGAAATCCTGACCCAGGACCTTCTTCTTCTCGATCTTTTGGATGGTTCCCAGGCCGTATAAAGGGTGTGAGACTCGACTATTGATCTGATACATCGTATCGCTTCCCTTCTGTCCATCCGGCCGAGTCCCCGAAAGCCGGTATGGTTAATGCTGTATCCAACCCTCAATCTTCGCAAAAGTTTCTTTTATGTAAACAGAATGTTGCCTGTGAAGTGGCTCACATCGCGTGGCGTGAGGGGGGTGTTAGGGTGCCTATATGAAGGACGGACTATTCAACATCGTGCTCTTTTTGACGGGAGTGATCGCTCTCGCCCTGGGTCTAGGTGACCAACTTCTCCCGTTTATGGGTCTGGTCGTAGCTATGAGTTTGATCTGGACTCTTCTCCTGGCACCTCTAGCCCTGGCCGAATGGGCCTTCGCGTCTCTTTCGACTCCGGCCCCGAGACCCTCTGCGCAAGAGTTCGCCTGGTTCGTAGAAGGCTAAGCCAACCAAGTCCCAGCCCGAACCAGGGACACCAGTCGCCCAGCTTCACGTAGGGAGTCAGACCATCAGAGCGGGCCAAGTCAGCCACCACCACTCCTATCGTCTCAGCCTGGCTTTCGGCCATCACTCTCCCCGTCGCGGTGACCCAGCCACTCACCCCGGTATTGGCACACTGGAGGACCGCGCGACCCGTCTCGGCGGCCCTCAAGACGGCCGAATCAAAATGACTCAACAGGCCAGGACTCCCCACAAAATGGGCGTCGTTGGTGACCACCAAAAGGGCATCGGCACCCTCTCTCACCCGCTGACTAGCTAGAGTCGGGGTCATCGACTCATAGCAGACAAGGCAGCCCAATTTCCAATCGTCCACCTCCAAGAGGGGTTGGTGCTGACCCGGGACGTAGTTCTGCACCCGGTCGAAAACTTCCAGCTCTCGGAGCCAAGTCGGCCCGGGAAGGTACTCGGCGCAGGGAGCCAAGCGAATCTTCTCATAACGCTCCCGATAGTCGCCCTCCGGACCGAACAGAGCGAGGGTGTTCAGCCGACCCTGGCCCTGTTCTTCCACCGAACCGGTCACCAGGTAAGAGCTTAGCTCGCGAGCCAGACCGCCGACCCTCATCGTAAGACGAGCCCGAGAGAGAAAGTTGCGGTAAGGAACGCTCGTTTCGGGCCAAACCACAACCTGAGCCCCTCGACCCACTGCCAGTCGGGTCAAGCTCTCCAAGCGATCCAAACCAAATTCCCGGTAGCTCGCATCCCACTTCACCTCCTGGCCGAGATTGACCTGAACGGCCGCCACTCTCAACCCCCCGACGAGGGGCTTGGAGCGGACCAAGTTACCGACCCCAAAGGCCAACCAGGCTGCCAGCATCACAACCAGGAGAGAACGAGGGCGGGCCAGGGCCAGGCTAGCGTTGACCAAGACCAACCACCAGGTCAAGACCCAGCTCCCAGCCCAGGAGGCCCACACCAGCCAAGCTTCGCTGCGGCAGAGAATATTGGCCTGCATGTCCCACGTAATCCCAAAAGGGTTCCAGGTGCCAACATACTCGATAAAGGTCCACAGACCCGCCACGAGCAACGGTGTTGGCTCTCGGCAACTTCCCAGAAAGGCTCCCAGCGCGGTAGCGCCCAGAGCCCTGAGTGTTACCAAAGCCATCAAAGCATGATAGCCATACGACTTGGCCCACCACAGGAAATGGGCCTCAAACAGGAGTCCCCATAACAAGCCTAAAGCCGCCCCTCGCCAGCCCCCCTGGTGAGCCAGGGCCCTAAAGAGAGGGGCTAACGCCAACCAACCCAACCACCACCATCGAGTAGGAGGAAAAGCCAGACGGCAAAGCGTTCCCGAAACAACAACCAGGGTGACAGCGGCCGCCAAAGGCACTCTCGATGAAGGGCTTCTCACCATAACCTCGATTTGGCTGCCAGCTTAACAGGCCCTTCCGGACTCTTTAAGGCTTCTCCCCTAGTCTTTAGGAGTGCCCACGGACGTTGCCCTATCGACGGGTCGAGACACGGCTGCTGTGAACCGGGCCTTTCGCCCCGGACTCTTCGGTGTAAGTTGCGATGAAGAGGCCCTCTTGGCTGAAGAATACGAGACACGCCACGGTTGCCATCTCCTAGCGATCCAAAAAGCGCCGAGACCTGGGCCGACTGTGCCGCCAAGGTTCGCGGCACCCTGGCTTGAAGGATTCCAAACCTCGAGTCCATAACCTGAGGCACCGTGTTTACTGGATTGGTCGAAGAGGTCGGTCAGTTGGCGGCCTTTCAAAAAATAGGCCCCGCTGCTCGTTTAACGATTGACACCGAAGTCGTTCATCAAGATGCTCAGTTGGGCGACAGCATCGCCGT
The DNA here is from genome assembly GCA_964423525.1 of uncultured Burkholderiales bacterium. GTDB lineage: Bacteria > Vulcanimicrobiota > Xenobia > Xenobiales > JADMJV01 > CAYRFU01. The sequence goes on from CAYRFU010000147.1 coordinate 13,949, forward strand.
CAACGGGGTGTGCTTGACCGTGGTCGAGTGCCACCAAGCTCGATTGTCTTTTGACGCCGTAGCCGAAACGGTGCGACGCACTAGTTTAGGTCAAGTTCAGGTCGGTGGGCCCGTCAATCTAGAGAGAGCCGTAGCGGTCGGCGCTCGAATGGGTGGACACTATGTTCAAGGCCATATCGACGGGACCGGACGCTTGCGCTCCATTCAAACGGAGGGAAACGGGCGAGTTTTTAGCTTCGACACCTCGACGGAACTGCTCCGCTACATCGTCCCCAAAGGGAGTATCGCGGTCGATGGTATCAGCCTCACCGTCGTCGAGGTAGATGAAACCGGTTTCACCGTCTGGATCGTTCCTCACACCATTGCTCATACCAACTTGCAACACCGGCAACCGGGCGACCTGGTCAACCTCGAGACAGACGTCTTGGCCAAGTATACCGAGAAGCTCCTAAATTTTCGAGGGGGAAATCTGAGTGAAGGAAAGCTGAGATCAGCAGGATACCTCCAATCATGACAGCTTTTTCCAGTATTGAGGAAGCCCTGACCGATATCCGGGAGGGCAAAATCGTGATCGTCGTCGACGACGAGGACCGAGAGAACGAAGGCGACTTTATCATGGCCGCCGAGAAATGCACCCCCGAAACGATGAATGTGATGATCAAACATGGTAGCGGGTTTGTCTGTGCCCCCACCACAAGTGAGCGATTGAGAGCTCTCGAGATCCCGATGATGGTGGGTGACAACACCTCGAGGCTCGGGACGGCCATGACGGTCACGGTGGATGCAAAGGAGGGAACGACCACCGGGGTTTCAGCCGCCGACCGGGCCACCACCGTGCTAAGGCTGGCTGATCCCAGGGCCCGGGCCGACGACTTCACCCGTCCCGGTCATATCGTTCCTTTGAGAGCAGAGCGGGGGGGGGTGCTACGGCGGGCCGGGCACACAGAAGCGACAGTTGACCTTTGCCGATTGGCGGGGCTGGAACCGATGGGCGTCTTGGCCGAAGTCATGAACGAAGACGGAACCATGGCCAGAACTCGAGAGCTCA
>CAYRFU010000147.1:15006-16973 GCA_964423525.1 uncultured Burkholderiales bacterium
AGGAGATGGCCTCGCGACTCAATATGCGACTCATCACCATCGCCGACCTGATCGCCTATCGACGAACCAAAGAACGGCTGGTCGAGCGAACCGCAACCACCACCCTACCAACCGCTGCCTACGGGGGCCTCACGGTCCACGCTTATGAGTCGGCTGTCTACTCTAATCCGGCCATAGCCCTGGTCAAAGGAGATGTGTCCGGACCAGAGCCCGCTTTGGTCAGAGTCCACTCTTCTTGCGTAACCGGCGATCTCATTACTTCTTTGCGGTGTGATTGCGGAGACCAGCTTCACCAGGCTTTGGCCATGATTTCAGAAGAGGGCCGTGGTGCTGTCATTTACCTCGAGCAAGAGGGACGAGGAATCGGGCTAGTCAACAAAATGAAGGCTTATCAACTCCAGGACGAAGGCGCCGACACCGTCGAGGCCAACGCCGAGCTGGGATTTAAGCCCGATCTCAGAGATTACGGAATCGGTGCCCAAATCATGCTCGACCTGGGTCTAGAGAAGATTCGTTTCATGACCAACAACCCGGCCAAAGTTAAAGCCCTGGACGGCTACGGTCTCGAGATCGTCGATTGGGTTGGTCTGCCGGTGGAGCCCAACCCGCACAATCTTACCTACCTCAAGACTAAGCGGGGCAAGATGGGCCATATCTTCCCCAGGGAAATGCTAAAGGATGAATCATGAACAGTAAGACCTATCAGGGAAATCTAGTCGCAGAGGGAGTTAAGTTCGGCATCGTCGTGAGCCGTTGGAACTCCTTTATCACCGAAAAAATGTTGGAGGGAGCCTACGATACTTTGATCCGCCACGGCGCCGCAGCGGACCAGATCGAGGTGGCCCGGGTGCCTGGAACTTGGGAGATTCCGGTGGCAGCCCAGGCCATGGCCCGAAGTGGGAACTACGACGCCATCGTGGCGGTGGGATGCTTAATTCGCGGTGCGACCCCCCACTTTGATTATCTGGCCGGTGAGGTTACCAAAGGTCTGGGCAAAATCGGTCTCGATACCGGTCTACCCGTCACCTACGGAGTGATCACGGTGGAGAACCTCGACCAGGCTATTGAGAGAGCCGGCACCAAAGCGGGAAACAAAGGCGGAGAAGCTGCGGCCGCCGCTATCGAGATGGCCAATCTCATGAAGCAGTTCGCTTGACCGTCTCCCAGGCCATATCCCGGTCGGGCTTGAAGGTCTGGTGATGCCGAACTTTGTGAAGGTATTCCTAGCTCTGGCCGCAGTCGATTTGGCCCTGATTGCCAGCCTGCCCTTTTTAGGTCAGGTCGACCCAGGCTTCATCCTCGTGCTCGTCCTTCTGATCCCGCTCGGGGGAGCGATGGTCAGCTTTCAAGTCCTCAACTGGATGCAGGAAAAGGCCGAAGTCGAAACAGCTTCTAGTCTGGCTCGGCTGATCTGTGGTAGCAGTCTCGCCTTCCTTCTTTTCAGCACCCTGGCCTACGTCACCGGTGAGCCCGCCAGCTTGCCATCGGCTCTCCTTCTCTTCTACATCCATCTTCAAGTCTTCCGCCTTGCGGGAGCAGGTCTGGTCAACGTGGTCCTGGCTCTTCCCCTAGCGGTCATGGGACGCGACAATACCGATCGCGTCTGCGCAATTGCTGCGGGACTGTCGGGCGGAATGGGACTGTATTTAGTCCAACGGTTGAGCGAGGCGGAGCTTCTCTCAGCGGGCTTCTTGGGCCTCTGTAGGGTCAGCCTCGCCCAGCCCCAGGCGGGGGGAGAAGTGGGCATTGTTCTCGGATTGGTCGCGCTGGTGAGTTTTGGATACGGCCTGCTCTGGGGCGGGGTAATCCAGTGGCTGGCCGGACGCCTTCGTTAGAGAGTCTAAACTGCACCACTTTCGCTTTGGGAGCCGACCGAAGTATACCGCCACATCCCAGACGGAAGGTCCAGCGGAATACGATAAAGAGCGCTACAAGAACAGGAATCGCGTCGAGCGCTACTTCAACAG
>CAYRFU010000148.1:0-16966 GCA_964423525.1 uncultured Burkholderiales bacterium
TCTTGGCGACCCGCTCCGCGGCGGCGGCTAGCGGCAGTGTTGTGAGCCACTCTCTCATCGTCCCCAGGGCCGCCACGGCTGTCCCGACTGGGTTGTCCGGGCAGCCTCTCTGATTCCAATGCTGATAAAGCTCGTCGTCGCCTAGTCCGAAGAGGGGGCCTCGCAAGACGCCTACCAGGGCTGCCTCGTCCATCGGGTCGGAAAGGCAATGCAGCAGCTCCAGCAGGAGTTGCCAGGGTTCTTTCCTGGGCGGGGCCGCCCCAGTGACCTGACAAGGAATGGAATAGTGAGCCAGAGCTCCGGCGTAGAGTTTCAGCTCGGCCGTCTTCCAGGTCAGCAGAAGAAAGTCTCGATAGTGGTTCTGGCCCTGCTCAACCCGCTTTGCAATCAGGGCGGCCACCCGTTTAGACTCATTCGAGCTCACTCGGGTGACCCTATCGCTTTGATCGGATAAGGTTCGAATCGCCCCTTCTGTCTGGTGGTGGGGCTCTAAGGGCGCGAAGGCAGCCTGGTGTTCGGTGGCCTGAGAGGGGAAGTGATGGCTGAAGACCTGGTTGACGAATTGACAGACGGCTGGACCGGAGCGAAAAGAGGTGGTTAGCGTTAAGACCTCTCCACCGCTGGCCAGAAGGCGATCTTTCACCAGTTGGTAGACTTCAATGTCCGCGCGCCGAAAGCGGTAGATCGACTGTTTAGGATCTCCCACCACAAAAAGGGCCCCGGGGCGAAGCGCAAGTTGGCTCCAGTGGTCGGCCTGACCACTACTGGCCAACCAGAACAGCACCTCGGCCTGGAGGGGGTCGGTGTCCTGGAACTCATCCACCAGAAGATGGTTGGTGCGAGCTCTCATTCGTTCTCGGACCTGAGGGTTTTGGCGCACTAGTCTGGCCGCCTGATAGAGGAGGTCGGCGCTGGTCACCAGACCCCGGCGATGACGCTCCATCTCAAACTCCTTACGGACCTTTAAGAGGGCGCTAACGGCCAGAGGGTAGAGATAGGTGCGCCAGGCCTCGAGCAGGGGGGCGACGGTCTGGTCGCGGAATCGGGCCACCAGGGCTTGAACTGGCTCCACCTGTTCTCTTTGCTGGCGGCGGTTTCGGCCCCAGTGGCGCAAAACGATCACCGGTTCCGACTCCCAGGGACGCAGCAGTCTCAACAGGGTCTTCAAATTTGGGTCGGCTTGGGAGCTAGCCTGGACCAGTCGGTGAGCCAGGCTGGCCAGAGGAATCTTCTCGTCTCGGCGGCGTTCCGGAGGCTCGGGGAGCAGGGGCTCCAACTGGCTGACAAAACCACCAACCTGGGGCCAGAAACGGCTCGGATCAGGGCGGGGTGACAGACTGTAGGGGTAGTCCACCTCAGGGTTATCGCAGAGGGTGTCCAGGGCGGTTAGAAGGCTCTCTCGGCGGTGACCTCCCACGGCGAGCTCGGCCGCTAGCAGACGACCGGGCTCGCTCTCCAGGTAACGGTGGTAGGTCCGCTGTTTCAATAGGCTGGCAGTCTCTTCATCGATCTCGCGAAACCCGGGAGCCAGGCCAGCTTCGATAGGATAGCTGCGCAAAAGGCGGGAGCACCAGGCGTGGATGGTGCCGACAAAAAGGTGCTCTGAGCGTGCCAGCAGCAGCTCGTCTCCCGCTTGCTCCAGGCCAGCGCGAATTCGACTTTTCAATTCGGCCGCAGCTTTGCGAGTGAAGGTCACCACGACGGTCTTGTCGGGCTGGTAGACTCGGTTGACTAATCCGGCCACGACTCTCTCGGTCAGGCTTCGGGTTTTACCCGAGCCGGCCGAAGCCTCAACCAGGAAATTCCGGTCCAGCACGTTCTTGATCTGGTCTCGGGCAGTCTGATCGTTCATCGGGTGTCTAACAATCGCCGGCGCTGGCTCAAGCGGTCGTTGTCGAGGTTGTTGAGCTTGGCTTTGGTGTCTTCATCGCGGTGAGCGGTGCAGGCTCTGGCGAAATCGCAGTAGCGGCAGTTGCGCTGACTGGTTTCGGTGTGAACGAAGGCTCCCGACTCGAGGGGGGCCAGGATTCGCTCCAGGACCTGAGCCAGTTCCTCGGGTTCAGGGCGGGCAAATCGATAGAAAACTTCTTTGGCCCCGACAGCAGGGAAATAGTAGCTACTGTGGGTGACCTTCTCGCCCAAGAGCTGCTCCGCGACCAGAGCATAGAGGGCGTGCTGGAGCAATCTTCCCTGCTCGAATCGGCTCTTGGGTCCGACTCCCAGGGAGCGGCCAGTTTTGTAGTCGAGCACTTCGAAGCCGCCCTGATGGCGGTCGATGCGGTCGATTCTTCCTCGCAAAGCCAGGCCCAGCAAGGGGACGGGTTCGGTTTGGGCCAGCGCTTCACCCTCGGTGTCGGGCAGGCCAAAACCCACTTCCACTCCCACCGGTTTTCCCGGGCTTTGGCCCTCCAGTTTCAGGAAGTTCTGCACGTCGTTCCTCAGGCTCTCGCGTTCCCAGCTCTCCACAGCTTGGGAAGGCGGGGTCAGGGTCGCTCGGACTTTCTCGAGTTCCCGGTCGAGCAGAGAATGAGCGTCGACCGAACGGCCAGCCCGTCGTTCACGATGATAGCCTGCGAACACTTCGTGGAGGACTGTGCCCCTTGTGGCCGCGTCCAGCCACTGGTCGGCTCGAGGCCGACTCAGCTTTTCTGGTCTCAGGCCCAGACCCTGCTCTAGGAAGTAACGAAACGGACAGGCCGCTAGATCCTGGAGGCGACTCACCGAAATCGGCTGGTGAGTGCGACGCGGGTCGAGCACGCCCACGGCCGCTTCCACCAGACCATCAAAGCGGCTAAGCAGCGGCATCCGTCGCTGTCGGGTGGCTTCCAAGCCTCGGGCCAGATTGGGGAAAGCTCGGGCCACCACCTCCACCTCTCCAGGGGTCCTCGCCAGCCACCAGCCCGTTTCACTCGCTTTCCATTCAGCCAGACTTCTGGGCTTGGGGCGGCTCTGAGCTGCTGCCCAGGCCCAGGGCCAGGCCGGAGTCTGTTCTTCCCCTTCGGGTCCGAGCAGCGAATAGCTGAGCACCAGCGAACCCGAGAAATCGGCCAATCTCTGCCACCATTCGAACCAGCTCTCCATCGGTTTGTCGGTCGACTGTTGCAGGCAGGGAGAAAGGGTCGCTCGTTCCTGGTCGGTCAGGACTGGGTCGGGCTGGCAGGTGGGCAGCCACTCTCCCTCGACTAGGCCGAGAACCAGACAGTGGGCTCGGCCCGAGACCCCGAGGCTCTTCATCTCGGCCAGGTGAAGATGACCGGGCTTGGGTCGCTCGCGTCCGAAGCGCAGGCTAGCCAGGTCGTGGCGGAGGCGGCGGCGCAAAGCGTCGGGCTCGAGCAATCCCACCACCGGCTGGATCTCAACCAACAGTCGACGGAGTCGTCGCCCTGCTTCGGTTTCGCAATCCACCAAGGAGCCAAGCTCGCTGACCCAGTTGGGCCCGGTCAACCTTTCAATGAGACACTCTATCACCTCGGTCAGACGATCCGCCTGGTCGGCGAGTTCTCTAAACTGGTCCTGTTGTCGCTCTCTTCGCTGCGCTAACGATCGGAGCCGTTTTCCCAGACCGACTAGAGCCTCTCGATAGCCAGACCGGCCCCAGCTGGCTTGAGCCTGTTCCAGCAGTCTTGCGGCTATGCTTCCCGGCACTGGAGCGGTGAGTTGAAACCTGCTGACGAGGCGACGGAGGTCGAGAGCGGAGAGTCCATGCTCAAGCCAATCTAACAGGCCCAGCGCCAGTTGTCCTTGGGAAGAGATCGACAGAGGCCAGCCGGCCTCACAGGTGAGAGGGATGTCCTCACTGACCAAGCGGTCTCTGACCGTTGAAACGAGCCTGGGATTGGCCACCACCACTTCCACCTGGTCCAAAGGCACAGAGCGGATTTTAGCCAGAACCGATTCCACTTCCGCCTCGACTCGCTCGGACCGAATGACCTGGAGGTTCTCAGGCCAGCGCTCCGGTGACCACGAGACCCTGGCCAGCAGAGAGACCCGACGGGTTGTCGGACCGTGACAAAGGACCTTTTGGACTTTGCCTTTCAGCTGGTCAAGAAAAGCGCGTTCCAGTCCGCTCCAGTGGTGGGGAAACTCCAAAGTCGGTTGGTCGACCGGTTTCACTTTTCGGATGGCGGTTCGGAACACCCGAGCCCTATCACATCGCCCCTGTTGGTCGAGCCAATTTTCGTAGGCTGAAAGGAGGCCTCGAAACTCCTCTGGTCGGTGCCCATTTGGCTTGAGGTCGGCAGAAACTAGACCGGCCATTCGGAACTCTTGCACTGTCTTCCAGAGGGCCTCACCGACTCCCGGGCGCTGACGGACTGGGCCGAAGTGTTGACCCTGGACCAGGGCCACCATCAAGCTCGGGCCGAGATCGTCTGAAGTGGGGTCAAGACCCTCTTCGAGTAAGTAGGGGGCGGCGATCTCGAGGGCCAATTCGAAAGGGGTCGTCAGCCTGAGGTTGAGCCAGTCAACCCCGGCTAACACCAGCCGCTCCGCCAAGGTCCAACGATATCGCGGTCTTGGCACAAAGACCCACTTGGCCGCCAGTCGGTCCTGTCGGCAAAGTTGGCAGAGGCTTTCGAAAAAAGGCTTCGACACAGCTACAGTTTAGCGGGGGACAGTGACAGAAAGTGTCACTTGAGCGGGATCTTCTGGCGCTGATCGAGAAGGCCTGGTGATGAAAAAGTTTCTCCTCGCTCTTTTGGTCCTGTTTCTGGCCGGCTGCAATTCGACCCCGGCTCCCCCCTCCGACGGTGGGGGGGCGACTCAGGAGAAAGGGTATCAGGAGCTGGCTGCTTCCCGTCAAAGTGAAGTGGAGGCGGTTTGGTCGAGCTTGAATGACATCTTTGAGGGCGACGACATCGATATCTTCGCTAGTCTTGAAGACAAGTTGAAAGGGTCCGCCGAGGGCATCCAGTCGCTCACTCCTCCGGAAGAGGCCAAAGAGGCCCACGACAAGCTCGTCAAGATGCTGGAATTGACCGAAAAACGCCTGGCTGCTCAAAAGAAGATGCACCAGATGCAACTCGATTCCCAAGAGCCCACTCCCGAGATGCAAGAGGAGCTTGAGGCTCTCACTCAGGAGTACGAAGCTTTGATGTCTGGCACCTCCGCCGCTGAGCCAGCGCCAGCTGCCGAGGAAGGGGAGTCTCCTTCGGAGGAGTAGGCCTCGTCCCGGCACTGCTCGTCTGTCTGCTTGCGGGGACGTCCCGACTTCCACACGGGGACTTGGGGTGACCTATGGTGCCATGGTCTCTGCTGGGAGACTGGGGTCTTTGGTCTCCTGAGCACTAACGATGCGCAACCTGTCCAGGTTGTAAATAAATGTTCAGTAAATTCTGAAGAGTGGTAGGGTAGTCTCGCGGAGCAGCAGGGGATGGCTGCATCGGTTCAACCAACTCGCTAAAGATAAGGAGCGATCATGATCGTCAATACCCTAGCCGCGCTGCGCCCCGTGAGCCGCCCGGCCAGCGAGCCTCCCAAGCGGGACCTGGCACCTTGCCACAAATTCCCTACCAAAGATGCCTACACACCGACCCCCCGCCCTGAGCCGGGGGAGTGGAAAGACCTCAAGAATTATGAAGTGGTGGTCGTAGGAGGCGGAATGGCCGGGCTCAATACGGCCTGGAATTTGCAAAAGCAGGGGCACGAGGTAGCCGTCTTTGAGCGCACCCGTCACGTTGGGGGCCGAGTCAGAAGCCGAGATATTGAGAACGAGCAGAAGATCGACCTGGGAGCGATGCGCTATATCCCTTCCCGCCATCATCGGGTCCGCCATCTGGTAGAAGATGTGCTAGGGCTGGCTACCAAACCGTTCGTGGTGGGAGGGGAGCAAAATCTTCAGTACTTCCGGGGGCAGCGCAACACCAACCAGGAAGTCGCTGCCGACCCTTCGCTCAGACCGTTCAACCTGAAGCCGGAAGAACGGGGGAAGTCGGTCGACGAATTGTTGGCCCACGCTATCCGCTCGGTGGTTCCAAACTTCGAGGAGCTGTCGCCCGAGCAATGGGACGAAGTCAAGAAGACCACCACCATACCGGTGAAGGACCCAACCACCGGCCAACACGTGGAGGTGCCGCTTGCCCAGGTTGGCCTCGACAATGTCCTCGGTCGCAGCCTTAGCCCGGAAGCCAAGAAGCTGGTGGTCGAGTCGATCGGATATCGTTCCTTCCTGTCCAATTGGGACGCGGGCGAAGCACTCGAAGAGCTGGCGGCAGATTTCCGTCCCGGAACCAGTTATCGAACGCCGGTGGAAGGAATGGAGCAGATTCCTCGAGGCTTAACCAAGCTGTTTCTCAACGAGGGCGGCGAGTTTAACAACTTTCAGACTCTTCGGGCTGTGGACTATGACCCTGAGCACGGCTTCCTGCTGGAGTTTCAGCATACGCGCAAAGGCACCATCACTCGGGTCGTCAGTGAGAAGTTGGTGCTGGCGATGCCCCAGAAGCCTTTACGGGACCTGCTCGACAATAGCCCCGATCTGCGAAGCTCGGCTCTGGACACTCATCTCGATAAGGTCACGGCCCACCCGATGACCCGCATCTTCGTGGCCTATGACGAGCCCTGGTGGCAAGACACCGGCATTGAAACTGGCCGCTCGGTGACCGATTTGCCGCTGGGTCAGGTCTATTACTACGGCCACGAAGAGGACCAGCGCCCTTTCGTGATGGTCTATGCCGACGGTCAAGATAGTGAATACTTCGAGGGTCTTCAAAATCCGGCTGACGGAGGCGTGAGTAAGAGGCTTTGCGCTACCCCTCAGTTGACCGAAGAGGTGCATCACCAGCTCGAGGAACTTCACGGCCGCGACCTTCCTGAACCAACCGGGTTTCTCTATAAACGGTGGGCGAGTGAGTATTTCGGCGGGGCCTATCACACCTGGGACCCCGGTTCGAAGCCTTGGGAGGTGACTGAGGAGATGGTCCAGCCTTTAGGGCCGGACGTTCCTCTGTTCGTGGCCGGAGAAGCCTACTCGACCACCCAGGGTTGGATGGAGGGGGCTCTCGAGACTTCCGAAAAGGTGCTAGAGCTGTTCTAACCGCCCTGGTTGAGTTCGTTCAAAGCGACGGGGATCTCAGCGAAGTCGGTGAGTTCGAGATCGAGAAGGTCATAGGCGGTCAGATTCTCGGACATCAGAGTTTCGTCTTCCAGGATGTTGTATTCGAGCTCCACCGGAATGGTGGGATATTCTTGCACATCGATCACAAAGGCCAACGAAGCTAGCGCCCTTTGAGCCTCCTGGACGGTCTCGGGGTCGGCGGCGTGGCGAAAAGCAGCGTCGAAGCTTTGACGAGCGGCTCGGGTGTCACCTCGCTTGAGCTGAAGGTAGCCGAGGCCCAGGTGGGCGGGGGCAAAGGTGGGAGTGCCCTCGAGGAGGTTGCGGTATTCGGTCTCGGCTTTGAGCAGGTCGCCCATCTCTTCGTAAGCCCGACCTCTGGCTGTGTAAGCGTAGAGCACGGTGGGGGCCAGGTCGATGGCCTTATTGAGGTCGGGTAGGGCTTTGGCCGGTCGTCCGAGTTCCAGGTTGGCTTCAGCCCGCCCTAGATAGGCCTCGGCCATTCCTGGGGCAGCCATGATGGCGCGGTCGAAGTCGACTAGAGCCTTACCGGGCTGCTCCACCCAGTCGAGTCGGAACTGACCTCGGGCCAGAAGGGGGCCGGGGCTACCGGCTCCGATTTGCACCGCTTTATCGTGATCTTGAATGGCCTCCTTATAGCGTCCCATACGAGCCAGAAGATTGCCTCGGGCGCTGTAGAGAGAGGGACGGTTGGGGGCGAGCTCTATCGCTCTCTTGTAGTCAGAGAGCGCTTCCTCTAGTTTGTCTTGGGCAGCGTAAGCTCCAGCCCGACCGCCCCACAAAAAAGCGTTGTCGCTATCGAGTTCGATGGCCTTGGTGTATTGGGGAATGGCCTCTTCATAGAGGGTGCGACGGAAAAGCAGGTCGGCGTAGGTATGAATGGCGGGCACCAGGTCGGGGCGACGCCTGAGTGCTTCTTGCACGTCCTGGAAAGCTTCCTCGATCTGGCCCATCTGGGCGCGGGCGTAGGCGCGTCCGGCATAGGCCAGGTCAGCCTCAGGGTCGAGGGTTAGGGCCAACGTGTGGCTCCGAACAGCTTCTTCAAGCTGGCCTAATTCGGCCAGCACGTAGCCCCGAGAGAGGTGGAGATGGGCCGTGTTAGGGGAGAGAGCCACGGCCCGGTCGAGGTCAGCCAGGGCCTCCTGGGGTTTGCCCAGGTGGCTGAGCACAGCAGCTCGTTGAGCCAGAATTTCGGCGGTGGGATTGAGCAGGACCGCTTTCTCGATGGGAGGCAACGCTTCGCTGTAACGCTCAAGCCCCATGAAGGCTTTCGATACGCCTTCCAGGGCCAGCGCATCCTCGGGTGAGTCCTCTAGGCGGGTCTGGTAGAGGCCGAGTGCTTGCTGGTATCGTCCCGCCTCCAGGGCCTCTAGAGCGGCATCCTGGGCCTGGGCCGCAAGCGTTAGCAAAAGCCCTATTAGGAGGGCAATCAAACTTCTGTCCATCGGCTAGCATTCACCAGGTCCTCGGGGGATCCCTGGTACGTTTACCTGGCGGCAAAACCATGGATGGCTGTGAGCAATACCATGGGAGCGGAGGAAGATATGCGGTGGACGACTTTGCCAAGCCATCCTGCTTCTCTCCCGATCGATGCCGTCAAGAAAGAGATTCAAACCGTCCAAGGCGAGCTTGAGCTGGCCCAGGCTCGAATGCAAGAGGCTCGCCAAACCACGGAGACTATCTCGAGTTCGGGAGCGGAGTCGAATTAGACCGCCAAGACTGAACGGAGCAGATCGCGAGCCAGCTGGCCAAGCTGGACCAGCCTGGTTCTCCAGTCGTGATGGTCACTCTGGGGCATCAAAAAGCGATACAGATAGCCGAGACGAGCCCACCATCCCGGTATCGAGAACACGACCACGAGTTTTCCCATCGTCTCTGATTGGCGCCTCTCTATCACCCTGTCCAGAAAGGCTCTCTCGATCCAATTGAGAGAGGGCAGCCGACCCAGGGGTGGGGGAGAGAAGTCGAAAAACCTATGAAGCAGGTGGTTGGTGTAGGCGAGAATCCTATGGCAGTGGAGCTGCTTTGAGGCCTGACTGAGAAGAACGGGGTCGATTTCCCGGTAGCAAAGGGCCAGGTCGACTAGCCAGTGGAGGCGACTGTAGGCGTGCTTAAGGGCGTGAACGGCCAGTTGTAAGAATTGATCTTCGGGTCCCATCCGCCTGAGAATGGTAAATCGGTCTGGAGCCAGCGGGACGGAACGGCTCCAAACCGCCTTCTCTTCAAAACGGAAAGCATCGGTGACTCTCTGGCTTCGAGCGAAGTGGGAGAAGGTCATCGGGTCTTGATGAAGGTCGATGGCTCGGCCATCCCGTCGGAAATTGATGCTGTCAGAGCTTTGATATCCGAGTTCCTGGCGAAGGATTTGACCGACTTTCTCATAGTCGGCTGCGCGGACCAGTAGGTCGATATCGCTCAGGAAGCGGATCCCCAGAACGCCCTGGTAGGCAGTGAAAATCAGGCTCGCTCCTTTGAGAACGATGACTGGGAGTTGGTGGCTGCTCAAAACCTCGTCGAGTTCGGTCAGGTCGGCCACATAGCCGCCGTTGCGGAAGAACTCCTCGCGAAAGATCTGACGAAGCAGTGGGAACTGGTCGCTCGGGCTGGTGTTGCTTACCTGGTAGCTGACCAGGCCAGCCAGGAATTCTGGTCGAGCCGATTCCAGGACCGCTTCCTCGTCGAGTGCCTCACAGACGACCTGGGGAGCGCTCAAGTAGGAGCGGACGATTGACAAGACTCGATCCACGACGCTGGTTGCGTCGTATCAGTAGAAAAGGCCTGCCCAGAGTGATAGCGTATTACCCCGTATGGTGACCGCCCTGCTGACTTTCCTACGCTGGCTCCTCCCCGTCTTGGTGATCAGGACCGGGAGTTATCTCTATCGGGTTTTATCCCGACCCCTGCGACCGAGCGCCTTTGACGTTGGCGACATTGCCGCCCAGATCGCTCTCAGAGACCTCGACAACTGCATAGAGAAGAGGGTTCTGCCCGACGGCACTTCGCGCCACGTGGTGTGCGCTGGCTTTCGAAACTTTCGTGAGCCGTGGGCAAGAGATTTTGGTTTCGCAGCCTTCGGGCTCTTGGGTTTGGGTCGCCATACAGTGGTGAGAGAGGGGCTTGAGACCTTCTTGGATTTTCAGCGAGAAGATGGGCAGCTCCCTTTGAAACTTTTCTCGACCCACCTTTTCGAACGTTATGTGCATCAGCTCTTCGGACGCGTTCAGCCCAACGATGAGCCACTCAAACCGAAGTGGGAGACGGCTCACGGCACGCTCTCTTGTGATGGAAGTCTGCTGCTTCTGATCGTTTGGGCCGAGTATCTCGAGCAAACCGAGGACTGGGGTTTCGGGCGCCAAACCTTACCCGCATTCCAGAAGGCTCTCGATTTCATCGAAGCCAGCTTGGATGGGGGCCTGATACGCCAGGGACCCTTCTCGGACTGGGCTGATAGCATCGCTCGCTCAGGTCGGGTTTCTTACACCAACGTTCTTTACTGGAAAGCCGTCCAAAGTCTGGAGCGGGTCGAACAAAAGCTGGACCCTGAATCTCCCTTACGCGACTCTGAAGGGCTAAGAAAGCGGGTTTTGGAAGAGTTTTGGGAGGAGAGCGAGGGCGCTCTGTTGACCTCCCGCTCTCTTCGCTTTATCAATAGCGATTCCAATCTGTTGGCGGTAGCCTGGGGATTGACCGACCAGGAACAATCGGGTCGAGTGCTCGACCGCCTGGACTCGATGTCTCATCCGGTCCCGAGCCGGGTCTCAAGTCAACGCTATCCTCTCTACCTGGTGGGGATTGAGATGCGTCTGGCCGGAATCCCGAACTACCACATGGATTGCTCTTGGCTGTGGTTGGGGGGCTGGCATGTGATCGCCCTGGCCCGGGCTGGAAGGACAGACCAAGCCCGCCAACTGCTTCAGAAAATTGATCAACAGATTGAGAAAGACGGGGTGGTCTATGAGGTCCACGACCCTCAGGGCCGACCTCTCCACACGATGTTCTATGCCGCCGAGGCTCCTCTGTCTTGGAACGCGGCTATGGTGCTTTATGCCCACTGCGAACTCAACACCGACCAGTTGAACGGAGAACTCGAGCGTGTTTAGCCATCCGCAGGGAGCCTGGCGCTCCGCGCCAGAAGGTCGCCAAAGAGCCTGGCTGACGATGGTCTGGCTGTTGTTGATGACCGTTGCCTCGGCCCAGGTGACCGGGGTGAAGATCACCGAGTGGGGTGTCTACGACAAAGTTGATGAGCGCCAACAGCAGGAGGCTGAGTTCGCCACCAGCGGAACGATCCACAGTGTGGGTCAGCACGCCCCGAAACTCCTCAAGCGAACTGATAGAATCTTGGCCCGAGTAGGGACGAGATTCGGGATTCAGTATGTTGGTCAGGGCGATGGCTTCGAGAAGCGCCCCATTGTGGTCCGGGTTCTCCATCCCCCCCTCAAGAACCCGGCCACGGGCCAGTTCACGACCTCCGACCAATGGACGGCCGAGTCCCAGGTCGGAATCAGTCGCTTCACCGGATGGCTCTTCGAGCAAGAGTGGGAGTTGGTCGAGGGTGAGTGGGTCTTCCAGATCGTTAACTCCCGAGGTGGGATTGAAGACGAACGCCGTTTCCTGGTGGTGCGGGGTCCTTGAGCCAGAGCCGGAGCGGGCTCCTGTTCGATCTGTTCCTCAACGGGGTGGCTCCCTGGTTGGGCTACCTCTATCTGGTTCATATCGGTTGGTCCGACTTTCGAGCTCTCTTAGCTGTCACGGTGATCCCGGGGCTCGTGGTGATGGTGGGTCTTCTGAGCCGGCGTCGTCTTGATCCGGTGGCTGGGGTTGCCCTGGCTGTGATCGGGATCAGCCTAGCCCTGGCCGCCCTGAGTCAGGATAGTCGCCTTCTTCAGCTGAGAGAATCGTATTTGACCGGTCTCTTCGGCTTGCTCTTTATCTTTTCGAGTTGGTGGGGAAAACCGGTTCTCTTTTGGTTGGTGCAGGCCAACGCTCGACCCGAGCATCGACCTCTGCTAGAACAGAGAAAGCCTCTGTTCTCGACCTTGACCTGGGTCTGGGGGGCGAGTTTTTTGCTCGAGTTCGGCCTCAAAGTTTGGATGGTTGAGAACTTTGAAATCGCGACCGTCCTGGCTCTTGGCCCGGTTCTCTTCTACGGGTTAACGGCCGTGATGGCGGGTTGGTCGTTCTGGTATGTTCGCCGCCAGGCCCTTCCTTCTGGCCAGGGAGCGAGCAGTCCTGAAGTGCCGAATCGTTCCGAGTGAACGAGCGACATCTTCATCTAGGTGAAACCCCATGTCTTTGCGTGAGCAATCGGGCTCAGGGGTTTCGGGGCGTCGTCCTAGTCTATCATGGCCTTTATGCCGATAAAGAGACTCAGCGCAAAGAGTTAAACTCTCTAGGAGAGGCCGGTTTTCTGGCCGTCGGCGTCGATGCCGTCGGTCACGGGGAACGCCGCCACGGGGATCTTCCTGACCGGATGCGAACAGATGAGCGCAAGCGCTATTTCCTCGATCTCGTCAGAGCTTCGACTGAGGAAATTCCTGGCTTGGTTCAGGCTTTGCGCGGCTTGATGAAAGAAGAGTGTGGATTCGGAATAACCGGAATCTCGATGGGGGGCTATATCGCCTACGGGGCCGCTCTCCAAGAAAAGAGTCTCAAAGCTTGTGTGCCCATTCTTGGGTCACCGGACTGGGGCGGTAAGAATTCGCCTCACCATCGGTCTCAAGAGTTTTGGCCGGTGGCTCTCTTGGCTCATAACGCCGGTCAGGACAAGAATGTTCCGCCTCAACAGTCGGCTCAGTTTGTGGAGAAGCTCCGACCTTTCTATAAGGATGATCCAGGGCGCTGTGCCTACTTCGAATATCCCGAATCTGACCACTTCATGCGAGAGCAAGATTGGCACCTTCTCTGGCAGCGAACCGTCCATTGGTTCGAGCGACACCTTTAGTTTACAAAAGGGCAAGATCCCGGGCATCTGTTCCGACTAACTTGGGGGCGGACTCTGAGAGGAAAGCTATCGTGATCGTTTCAAATTTTGCCCCCACCCAGCCGGCCGCCGCTCCAACCCGCCAGCCCGTCGTCGAAGACCAACCTCACTACAGGCCACCCATCGATTGGTGGCAGATCGGTGATGAGCGTCTCTCGACCGACGAAATTCTCCAGGACGGTCTGCTTCCGGCCGAAGGAGTGTGGGCCTCTTACCACTATAAGCTTGAAGAAGGTAGTGATTCCGACCAGCCTCGGAACGTGCTAGCTTCTATTGCCGCGGGAGCGGCGATGGGCGGTGGTATCGGATTTGCCGGAGCCGGGGCTCTGGCTATTGTCGGCGAATTCATGAGTCTGCTTCTGTCCGGCCCCTATTATCGTGGCAGCGGGATCGGGACCGGGTTTCTGATCGGTGGAGCTGTGGTCGGCGCCGTGTTGGGAGGCATCGCTGGCGGAGCCGGAAGCTTCGAGCCGGGCCGGGCTGAAGATGAGTTAGGCGTTTCCGTCCGGGGAACTCTCCGAAGTGAGCTTCAGGCTGACGGCTCCACCAACGTTGCTTTTTATCCCGGAAGTTCCGTCACCAATCGTATCGACGTCAATCAATACGCCGAGGCAGAGGAGCTTCCCGAGGTCGAAGCTGAAAGGAAACCTGCCTGGCTCGATGCTCTGAAGGGAGCGGGGATCGGGGCTGCGGCTATACCTGCCCAGGTCGTTCCCCTGTTGGGAGTTTTCTTGCCTGCTTACCTCGCCGGAACCGCCGGAACTTCCCTGGCCGGCGGGGAAACTTACGGCAGCGTTTTGGGAGGTGCCGCCGGGCTTGGTGTGACGGCGGGAAGCATCTACGCCCTCAACAATTTCGGAGGTTGGGGGGTCGCTGCTGTGGCCGGAGCCACGGCGGTGGCCGGTGGTCTGCTGGGCCCTAGCGTCTTCTCGGCCATGCGCCAACAGGAAGCCGAGTTGGCCCAACTCGAGGGTCAGTGGTGGCACCGCTCGGCAACTTCTCCTTATTGAACTCCTAAGAGCGAAAGCCCCTCCTGCAGCCGGTTAGGAGGGGCGTTCGAGTTCCGAGCCGAGGAACGGGAGTGCGCGTAACCGGGTCGACCACTCGGTAGGCTCGATTCTGACGGCGAGTTTCAGCATTCCTTCAGATGATCTCGTTAGCATCGCTAGGTGAGGCGAGGTTGACCGTGAGCCGTATCCCAGAGGTCCAATGGGCCATCCAGCATCCCAAATGCCCCGACTGGGCCCGCCAGATGCTGACGGAATTCGAAAAGTCCGCCCCCCGGGCCGAGCCGATCGGCCGTGACGAAGTGCGCTTGAGTGTGCACCAGAGTCGAGAGCGTTTTTATTGGGTTGGGGGAGACCAGCCGATCGGAAGCGTTGAGGATGGTTCGATCACCCGAAGCTTCCAAGACACGTTCTTCTCGATCGACCGCCTGGAGGGCCCGGTTCATACCAACATCGCAACCTCCGACCGCGGATGGGTCAAGATTGTTCGCGCAGACGTCAGCGGGAAGACGCCCTCCTATCAACTTACCAACGAGGGTCTGGACAGCGAGCAGTCTTCCACGCCAGCAACCATGGCGTGGTCGACAGTGCTTGAAGAGCTGAGCCCTCCTCCCCACTTCCGTGAGGTGTTCGTGACCCGATCGGGTTCGATGGAACAGGTGAGAAGGGACTATCTGCACCAGTTGCGAGAAGGGATGGAGGACCTACCAGCGCCGGGACGAGAGACTTTCCTGGAGATCCTGGCATCGGGTCGTTCCGATGTTCCTCGCCGATTATGGACGGCGATGCACCAGCTGGGGGTCGACCCTGACCTACGCCAAGTCTGCGCGGACTGGCGCTCGCTCGAGGACGTGCCCAGTCTCTCTTCTGATGGGATGAGCCGAACTCGTTGTCACTGGTTACCGCCAGCCGTGTTGGCCAACTCCCTGGCCCGAGCCGGTTGGGAGGTCCAAGGCCAAAGCGGCCTCCCCATCGCGGAAGTGGTCGGGGTCGGAGGGGGTCCGGGAGGCCTGGCGACCTGCGCGCAGCTGACCAACCGGGGGGTCAAGACGGTCCTTTTCGAGGGATGTTACCTCGGTCAAAGTTTTTCAGACCGGGGTGCGGCGGCCGTCCACCGCTTGCGAACCGGGCTGAACGAGAGCGAGCTGGTCCGAGGTGGCCTCGACCATCCCGCCTCGCTGTTCAGGCATCGTCTGGACCTCCGAGCGCGAAGCTACGACGGGCGGCGCAATTGGAGCGAACTGACCGGAGCTCCCTTCGAGGATCTATCGCCGGCCCAGAAAGGAGGCCTGGGGGTGATTGAGCGCAACGAGTTCTAAAGCTACATGGCCGAGCTGGGCGCTTGGCTGACGAACCAAGACACCTTCGTGTGCGAGCAAAGTCCCGTCACCGCGGTGGAGCGGCAAGGGGATTTGATCCGGATCGAGACCGAGCCAGGCCACCAAGTTTTATGTCGTCACCTAGGAGCGCGGCCGGAAACCCCATTGACAATGGGGTCCGGCCAGAGCGACGACCCACAGGTTGTGCTAGAACGTCCGGCCATCCACCGTAGGTTGTGTGGCGGAACTTGCTTCCGCCGCTCAAAGTGACTTTCCGGCCGGACTTCTAGTGGTGGCCACGGGCCTGGTCGAGGGCAATGGGGCTAACGGTCGACTCCCCAAGGGACTTAAAGAGCTGCAAGGGGTCACAACGGTCATGACCGACCACGACCTGTTCGTCCAAGAAAGCGAGCCCGACCCAAGTCTGCTGCTGGTCTGCGGAGTGCGACTGCTCTCCCGACCCAGCGTCCTGAACTATGTCGACGGGCTGGGCCAGGGCTCTCGAGCGGCTGTCGTCGGTGCCGGTGAGTCTGGAGTGAAGGCCGCCATCGAGCTGCTGGAATTCAACCCAAGTTTGTCGGTGGATCTCTATGCATCCCAGACCATCGGGCCTTACCAAACACAGGTTCCCTCCAACTCCATCGTCGACTTGGTCGTGCAGGAGAACTACGAGAATCAGGCTTTGACCGAAAAAGCGAACCAAATGGCCAGCGCTCCAGGAGCACCGGTTACGATCGACTCGTGGCGGAAGCTGGTGGACTTCGAGTCCTCTGGGCGCCTGCGGATGCGGGAGCTTGGGGAATACTTCGAGCCTGATACCGTGGCCCTCGAGGTCAACGGCTCGAGAATCAAGCCAACTGATCGCCTCCGGGATTTATGGTCACGACCCTCCGGCTCAACCGGCCACCGCGTTACCCGAGGTGAATATGGTGGTGGTGGCCGCCGGTTACAGCAGTGATCCCAACCCGCTGATGCAGATGCTGGCCGAGCAAGAGCTAGTCAAACTCGACCGGCGAGGGCGCCCAGAAACGCCGGACGGTCTGGTTAGCGCGGCCAGCCCTCAGGTGCTCTTTAATACCGCCGGCGTCGTTCATCAGCCGGCCGACACGACTTTCAGGGGCAGGTCAATTGGGGCAGTCGAGATCGCCAGGCGGATCACGGGCGAGGAACGAGAGAATCACCCCGGCGAAGAGGTCGCCCGCTATCTCCTCCACCACGGGAGCCACCCGGTGGTCGTGCTGGGGCTCAATGATTCGATCGAAGGCGCTAGAGATGCGCGCGGACGACACTTCAACCGTGAAAACCTTAAAGCCGACATTCTCTACGGTCCGGCCTCGGTCCAAGCAGATCTGCCCGCTCACCACACCCTGGAGGCGGATTCTCCCGAATGGCTCACCCCGGCCGAACGGTTCCCCCTGAGTCGAGCGCGCCAAGTGGCCGAGCGTTTGGGACCCGCCGAAACGCTCATGCAGATGCTCTCGGGCAAATGGATCGTCGCCGCCCTTGCGGCGGCCGCTGAGCTTCGAATCGCCGAGGCGCTGGAGTCACCAACGACCCTCGACGTCCTGGCCCACCGGCCCGGGAT
>CAYRFU010000149.1:0-16952 GCA_964423525.1 uncultured Burkholderiales bacterium
CCTTGACCATGGTGGCCCTGGGGGCTCCGACCCACTCTTGGGAGGTCGTCCCGGGCCGCTCGGCCGGCCCTGTGAGTCTAGGACAGGACCCCGCCCTATTGGAACCGGTTTGGGGTCCGCCCCGACGGCGCACAGCTCCAGCCGAACCCGGCCAGATTCCCGATGTCTATTTCGAGTATCCCGAGCGAGGAGTATGGCTCTTGATTCAGCAGGGACGGGTTCAGAAGCTCGGGCTCGAGAGTGGCCGCTGGATGAGTCAAGACGGCACCCGCCTGTGGATGCCAGAGCAAGAAATCTTCTGGCTCTACGGTCGGCCAGCTCCTCGAGAAGCAAGATCGAAAGACCATTACTTTCTCGACTTTCCCCAACGGGGTATCTCTTTTCTGCTGCTCAAGAATAGCCGTCGAGTGGTGGCCATCCATCTCTATCCCCCGGGGTCCCAGCCGGAGGGCTGAGCGCGGTCTGCTTCGAAGACAGAAAGATGCCCGGACCGTCGGCACTATTTGGAAGATTCAGTCGCCTAGAGCAGCATTTTCTGCGGCGTCTTGAGCTGGTGCTCCATGAAGCCGAAGGCGAGACTCGACCGGAACTGATGATCATCTTCCGACAGGTCCCGACCCCGGTGCTGGAAGTCTTGGCTCGTGATCCAAACGGTCTCCAGCCTGTTCAGATCCAAATCCACGGCCTCAAACCGGTTCGCTACCACATCCGGACGGCCCAAACCGACCTGGGCCGAAGACTTCGAGTCCTCTTCAGTCGGGCCCTCGGCAAAGTCAACCTTCAGTTGACGGAAGACCCTCCGGGAGAAATTCACCTGCTCTACCACGTCCACTATTCCCCCGACGTGCTCAAGCGGCTCTCAGGTTAGCCGGGAGATCACAGCCCGCGTGAAGCCCTCGGTATCGAGATTGCCCCCTAGATCGCGAGTCTTCTCCCCCGCCTCGAGGCATCCGTCGTAGGCCTTTTTGATGGCCCGCGCGGCTTTAGCGCTGTGAGAGTCTTCGCGGGTGTTGGCCAGGTGATTGAGCATCATCACCGAGGACATCAGGAAGGCCAAAGGGTTGGCCACTCCTTTGCCAGCAATGTCAGGGGCCGAACCGTGGACAGCCTCAAAACAGGCGCAGTCGTCGCCAAAGTTGGCCCCCGGCACCACTCCCAGGCCACCCACCAAACCCGCGCAGAGGTCACTGACTACGTCGCCATAGAGATTCTCCAGAAGCAAAATGTCGAACTGGTTGGGATCTTGAACCAAACGCATACAGCCAGCGTCAATGATCAATTCAGAGTAGTCGATGTTGGGATAGTCTTCGCGATGGACTCTCTGGGCATTTCTCAGTAACAGGCCGTCGCTGAGCTTCATGATATTGGCCTTATGGAAGACGGTGATCTTTTCGCGTTGGCGGTGGGTGGCGTAGCGAAAAGCCCACTTGGCGATACGCCGGCAAGCGGTTTCGGTGGCCACCTTCATACTGGCCACCACTCCCGGGGTGACTTCGTTCTCGATGCCGCTGTAGAGGCCCTCGGTGTTTTCTCGAATGACGACCAGGTCGATATCCTGAAAACGGGTCTTGATTCCGGGCATACTACGCACCGGACGCACAGCGGCGTAGAGATTTAGCTTTCTGCGAATTTGCACATTGACCGAAGCGAACCCCTTCCCAATCGGGGTTGTGCAGGGGCCCTTCAGAGCGACTCCGTGACTGGCCATGGCTTCCAGAGTGGTCTTGGGAAGAATCTCTCCCATAGCCTCTTTAGCGGCCAACCCAGCCAAATGCTCTTCGAAGACCACAGGCGCTTCGGCGGCCTCAAAGATCTGCTGGATGCTGGCGGTGATCTCGGGACCGATTCCGTCCCCAGGAATTAAGACAACTGTATGACTCACGCTGGGCGCTTCGGGACAAGCCGCGCTGTCCCTGGCCCCGGTCCACAGTTTTAGAAACTGTTAACTCTTGATATAGACGATAGCGCGAGGGCCAGGCTTGAGAGGAAGGCGACCCAGCTCTCGAGAGGTCTCCGCTTCCACCACCGAGAGGTCGTTACTGCCGGCGTTGACAGCATAGACCCACTTACCATCTGGAGAGAAGGCGATATCCACGGGGCGACTCCCAATGGCAACACGCCAGCGCCGCCGGCCTTCGGTTGGGTCAAGAGCCACCAGGTCATCTGAGAGTCGATTGGCTACCACGACCAGTGCCCGGTCAGGACTGCTCCGGAGCACACCGGCACCTGGTCCGGTCACGGCCACCCCCACCTCAGCTCGGGTGTCTTGAGCAAGAAAACGAACCTGGCCCGGATCAGGATGGCTCACCACCAACTTCTCGGCCGCCACGACCGCCCCGCCAAGCGGTTGAACGAAGGTGTCCTGGCGCACCACCTCCCAAGTTCGAGGGTCGACCTGAGTAACCCACCCTTGCGACTGCACCACCAGCAAACTCTCTTGGCCACGGCTCAGAGCCTGGGGCGCAGGGCCCGCCAGCGGTAGGACCTTCATCACCTCTCCACCCAGAGAAACCTGGAGCAAAGCCTTAACCCCGCGCGAGAGTAGGTAGAACGACTGTCCGTCAGGCGCAAACAAGAGTCCGACAGAGTCTTCGAAATAGGGGTTCGTGTAAGCGTCGACCACGTCACCCGAGGGCATCTGAAAAACAGTCAAAGTGTCGTCGCCGCCACCGACCACCAGAACCGCCCCCGTAGGATGCCCATCAAGACATTGAGGAGCGCCCACCACCACTGTCCGAGTGACCCGCAGACTGGAGGCATCAACCAACTCGAGCGCCCCTGCACAAAGAATCGCCAGGGAATCGGCGCTGCTCACAGCCGTCAAAAGCCAGAGGATAGCCAGCAATCTTGCCATAGATGTCGCTTCGGAAGACTTGAAGGGAATCCTAGCATACCACCGAAGGCGACGTTTCATTTTGCCCCTAAAAGGTTAGGAAACTCACATGCTTCCACTTTGGTATTTAGGACCCATCGGCGCTATCGCCGGTTTAATTTTTGCCCGAATCTTTTTCTCGGAGATGATGAAAGAGTCCGAGGGCACCGACACTATGAAGACCATCGCCGGTCATGTGCGCGAAGGCGCCCATGCCTACCTGCGCCAGCAAAACAGGGTGGTCTTTTCTATCCTTTTCGCTACAGGCGCTATCCTGGCGCTCCTGGCTTTCTTCGGACTTCAGTCCTGGTGGGTCCCGCCGGCCTTCTTAATCGGTGGCGCCTTCTCAGCCGCTGCCGGCTATATGGGAATGGTGACGGCCACCAACGCCAGCGCCCGAACCTGCAACGCCGCTCGTGAAAAAGGACTTAACGCCGCTCTCAAAGTGGCCTTCCGCAGTGGTGCGGTGATGGGCCTCACGGTCGTCGGTTTGGCTTTGCTTTTCATCGTGTTGGCTTTCTTCGCGATGTATAAGATGGCCGGAATAGCCTTACCCGAGGCGACGGTCATCATGGTCAGCTTCGGGATGGGGGCCAGCTTCCAAGCCCTGTTCGCCCGAGTCGGCGGTGGCATTTTTACCAAAGCGGCTGACGTGGGCGCCGACCTGGTCGGAAAGGTCGAAGCCGGCATCCCTGAGGACGACCCCCGCAACCCCGCCACCATCGCCGACAACGTAGGCGATAACGTGGGTGACGTAGCTGGTATGGGAGCGGACCTCTACGAGTCCTACTCGAGTTCGATTCTAGCTTCCATGGCCCTCGGAGTGTCGGCCTTCGTCACTCTAGGCAAGCCCGAGATGCTCGAGGCGGCCGCCACCGTCCCGATCGCGTTGGCCGGCCTGGGTATCATCGCCTCGATTATCGGAGTGTTCGCGGTCCGCACCAAAGAAGGAGCCACCCAGAAAGAGCTGATTCACGCTCTCGACGGCGGCATTCATCTGGCCTCCCTCATCTTCGCAGTCGGTGCTGCCGGCATCATCCACGTGCTTCTCAAAGATGCTAACATCGAGTATGGTTTAGGACATTGGGGCTTGTGGGGTTCGGTCGTCTTGGGTCTGGTCGTGGGCCTCTTTATCGGTAAAGCGACTGAGTATTTCACTAGCTATGATTATAAGCCGACCCAGCATATCTCAGCAGCCGGAGTGACCGGTCCGGCCACCGTCATCATCGAAGGTATGGCCATCGGGATGCTGTCGACCTGGCCCCCGATTGCGGCCATTGTCGTCGGTATCGTGGGAGCTTTCCTTCTCTGTGGTGGATTTAAGATGGTGACTTTGGGACTGTTCGGTGTTGCCCTGGCTTCGGTCGGTATGCTGAGCACGCTCGGAATCACCCTGGCTACCGACGCTTACGGGCCTATCGCTGATAACGCCGGCGGTAACGCAGAAATGTCGGAACTTCCCCCTGAGGTTCGCGAGAAGACCGACCTCCTGGACGCCGTCGGAAACACCACTGCTGCTATCGGGAAAGGCTTCGCCATCGGCAGTGCTGCCCTGACGGCGATGGCTCTCCTGGCGGCCTACGGCGAGGAGATGAAAGTACGCCTCATCAGCGCTGCTACCACCGCAGCTGAGAGCGGAGGCAAATTCCGAGTGTGGGGAGACACCTCTATCAATGTTGAGGAAGCCAGCGCCGCCACCTATGAGAATCTGATGACTTGGTATGACGTGACTCTGCTGAACCCGCTGGTCCTGGTCGGCCTGTTCATCGGTGGTACTCTCGCTTTCGTCTTCTCCGCTCTGACCATGCAGGCCGTGGGTAAGGCGGCCATGTCGATGATCGAAGAGGTCCGTCGCCAGTTCCGCGAAAAGCCGGGGATTCTCACTGGAGAGGACAAGCCTGATTACGCCAGCTGCGTGGCCATCAGCACCAAAGACGCTCAGAATCAGATGATTCTTCCCTCGCTCCTGGTGGTGTTGGTGCCGATGCTGGTAGGAACCTTTTTCGGCCCAGCTGCGGTGATGGGCCTTCTGACGGGTGGTCTGGTGGCCGGCTTCTTGATGGCGATTATGATGGCCAATGCCGGCGGCGCCTGGGACAACGGCAAGAAGTATGTCGAGCTGGGCAACCACGGGGGCAAAGGCTCTGAGGCCCATAAGGCGGGAGTCATCGGAGACACCGTCGGCGACCCCTTCAAGGACACTTCTGGACCGGCTCTCAACGTGTTGATCAAGCTGATGGCTATCGCCTCAGTGGTCTTTGCCGGCCTGACGGTCAACGTGGCTCCTAGCCTGGCCGACGCCATGGGCTTTTTCTAGAACGACGATCGGCAGTCGAGAGTCGACACTCTTGTGAGGCTCTCGACTGTCAATCAAAGAGGTCGCGAAGCGTATCGAGGGCGTCGTGGATTTCGCCTTCCAATTCGTCCAGGGTCTCATCCACTTTATCCTCGAGACGACGAACTCGGATATGGTCGGAGACCTCTTGCACCTGCTCGAACGAGCGGAGTTCAAGACCTTTGGCTTCGGGACTGACTTTGTAGACAACGGTGTCGCCGTCGGCCAAACTCTGATAGACTTCATTGACGTGGCGGGCCTGAACAAGATACAAGTCGCCCAGCAAGCTGTGAGGGACCTCGAAGCTACCGCCATATCGAGAAGCGTACTGCTCTAAAACTCGAAGATTATCGAGGCCCCGTCTCTCTGAGCGAGTAATGGGAGCGGTCAACTCGCTCTGAATGGGCACCTCCGGCCGATAGCTCACCGCTCCTCCAACCACGGCCAACCCGGCCGCGCTGAGCAGAAGTTTTTGACCCAGGGAAAGCCCTTCGCCTCCCTCGGGTGCGGCAAAGCTGCGGGGTGCCGGCATCAGAGGGGCCTCCTCCACCGGCTGCCAGCGAAAGTCATCCTCTGAGGTGGGAGGGGCCGTCGTGGCGGTCAACTTTGGGGCTCGGTCGGGAGCGATGAAGCCGGGTGAAAGGGGGATCTTGCCTGCGTCGTTCCTGGGATTAGTATACCGCTGTCCCATCACCGTCTCTAGGGTGAGGCCAGGACAAAGAGAACAGGACGCTGCCTCTTAATATTTCGCTAACAGTTCTGACAGGGTAAAGACGCCGCTGCCCGGAAACCTTCGCAAGTGTGGCGGACCCCAGGCGTAATTCTCCTTCTGTTTCTGCTCGTCTCACCCCTCACCGCCGACCCCTCTTTAAAGCTCGAAGCCCCCGCTCGCGTCTTGGCCGGCGTGCCTTTCACCATCAAAGTGGAGGCTCAAACCGAAGGGCATCGCGACCCTCACTACCAGGGAGTCGTCAGCTTGGAGGCCTCGGATGGAAGCCGAGCCCAACTGACCCTGCTGAAAGGTTCTCACGAGGGGAAATTTAGCGTGGCCCAGCGTGGCCCGATTCGGCTGGTGGCGGTTTCCCAACAACTGCGAGCTGAGCATCAGCTCACGGCCCTTCCGGGCTGGACTAGCCTGCTGCCTCCTCTGTTAGCCATCCTTCTGGCTTTGACCGTTCGCCAAGTTTTACTTTCTCTCTTGGCCGGAATCTGGTTGGGGGCCAGTCTCCTCTCGGGCGGGCCCCTAGCAGGGTATTGCTCCACCCTCGACCACTTCCTGATCGGGTCACTAGCCAACCAGGATCACTGTTATATTCTCCTCTTCACCTTGAGCCTGGGCGGATTGGTTTCGCTGGTGTCTCGTTCGGGTGGGATGCTCGGTTTAGTCGACCGTCTCCAGCGCTACGCCACCGGTTACCGGAGCAGCCAGGTGGCCACCTGGGCCATGGGCCTGGCCATCTTCTTCGATGATTACGCTAACACGCTCCTGGTGGGTAACACCATGCGTCCCCTGACCGATCGCTTCCGGATTTCGCGAGAGAAACTGGCCTACATCGTCGACTCGACCGCCGCGCCCATCTCCAGCATAGCCGTCATTTCGACCTGGATCGGCTACGAGATGAGTTTGATCGACGATTCTTTTCGAAACCTCGGGATCAACAAGAACGTCTATGAAGTCTTTTTGGAATCGATCGTGCATCGCTACTACGCAATTTTTGCTCTAGCGTTCGTCCTCGCGGTCGCCCTTTTGGGACGCGATTTCGGTCCGATGCTCAAGGCCGAACGACGAGCGGCCAACGAGAACAAACTGCTGAGGGATGGAGCCAAACCGCTGGCCGACCCTGATCAGGAAGCCAACCTCGAGACCCTATCCAAAAATCCCTGGAACGCCATCGTGCCCATCGGCACCGTCTTGCTGGTCACCTTGGGGAGTCTTTACCTGACCGGCACTCAGGCCGCCGGCCCCCCGGACCCCAATCACCCGTTGGTGCAACAACTCGGGGTCATTTTCGGGGAGTCGAACTCCTACAAGTCTCTCCTATGGGCCAGCTTTGCCGGCGGACTGGTAGCTTTCATCATGATTTTATCCCAGAGACTCATGACGGTCGAAGAAGCTGTCGACACCTATGTTAAAGGGATCCTTCATATGACCATGGCCTGTCTTGTCCTGGTCCTGGCCTGGGCCATCGGGGATGTTTGTAAAGAACTCTATACGGCCGGGTATCTCGTCAATCTTACCGAGGGACTGACCCCCCGAATCCTTCCCTTTCTGACCTTTCTGATCTCCGCGGGAGTGGCTTTCGCGACCGGAAGCTCTTGGAGCACCATGGCCATCATGATGCCCGTGGCCATCGAACTGGCCTACACTCTGCCCGAAAAAGCCGGCCTCCCCCAAGAGATCAGCTGGACCT
The DNA here is from genome assembly GCA_964423525.1 of uncultured Burkholderiales bacterium. GTDB lineage: Bacteria > Vulcanimicrobiota > Xenobia > Xenobiales > JADMJV01 > CAYRFU01. Next base: position 7,619 of record CAYRFU010000149.1, read on the forward strand.
TGATGGTGGGAACGATCGCCGGAGTGCTGGCGGGCGCAACCTTTGGCGACCACTGCTCCCCAATTTCTGACACGACCATTATGTCTTCGATGGCCTCGGCCTGCGATCACGTCGACCATGTCAACACCCAGGCCCCCTATGCTATGGCAACGGCTGCCCTCGCCTGTCTGCTAGGCTGTTTGCCGGCGGCCTGGGGAATCAGTCCGTGGTTGTTGAACATAGTCGGCATTGCAGCCTGCTTCGGCCTGGTTTGGTTTATCGGTAAACCGGTGAGGGAAAATCTCGCAGGGGACCCGGCAGGGTCTCTTTAAGGAGAGCAAGTGGAGTATACCCAGGAAATGTGGATAGCCTTCAACGTGGCTGTCTTGTTTTTGCTGGCTTTGGACCTGGGGGTCTTCCATCGCAAATCTCACGCGGTTGGGATCAAAGAAGCCCTGGCCTGGAGCGTCTTTTGGGTCGCTTTGTCGCTGGCGCTCAACTACTGGATCTACATCCACGACCACCAAGCTGGCCTGGAATTTCTAGCCGGCTACCTGTTGGAAAAATCTCTCTCGGTGGACAACCTCTTTGTCTTCCTGCTCATTTTTAGCTATTTCAAGGTCCCACCCAAGTATCAACATCGAGTCCTCTTTCTGGGAATCCTTGGGGCGCTAGTCATGCGAGCGGTCTTCATTGTGGCCGGTGTGGCTTTGATCCATCATTTTCACTTCCTTATCTATTTTTTTGGAGCCTTTTTGGTCTGGAGTGGGCTCAAGATGTGGGCTCACGACGAAGATGATGCGAATCCCGAAAACGCCGTCGTCAGAGCCGTTAAGGGTTGGTTTCCCATGACCAGCGACTACCACGGCAACAAGTTCTTCGTGAAAGTCGACGGCAAAAGGATGGCTACGCCTCTTCTGATCGTGCTGGTAGCCATGGAGACAACCGATGTGATGTTCGCGGTGGATTCTATTCCGGCCGTCTTGGGGGTCACTCAAGATGCCTTTATCGTCTACACCTCCAACATCATGGCCATTCTCGGTCTACGGGCCCTCTACTTCGCCCTGGCCGGCCTGATGGATTACTTTGAGTATCTCCGCTACGGCCTGTCGGCCGTGTTGATCTTCATCGGTCTAAAAATGCTGCTAGAAGCCTACATCGAAATTCCCACCCCGGTTGCCCTGGGCGTCTTGGGAAGTCTCCTGCTGATTTCGATGCTGGCCTCCTTCGTCATCAAAAAGAAAGAGCCTGAAGAAGAATCTTGAAACGCCTTCTCCTCCTGGTGGCCCTGCTGAGCAATTTGGCAGCGGCCGACCCCTGGTTTCGACCAGCCCACGCTGGCCCTGACTACATCAACTCCGACCTCACTAGCCGAAGGGCCCTCAAAGGTAGTGTCAAACCCGGCTGGCACGGACAGCTCGTCCTGTGGGATGGCCGGATCCTTCAGCAAGATAAAGTTCGGTCCAAGCATCGCCTTCGACTGGCCACTCCCGATGGTGAGGTGCAGGTCGTCTTTCCCAAGAAGGTCCTGAACCTCGAACATGACCGGCGCGGATTTCGAGTGGCGGTGAAAGGCCATCTTCAGCTTAAGAACGGAATCGTTGACCATCTCAGTGGCCGGTCCGTAATTCTGTTGAGCCCGCCTCGGGAACATCCGTTCGAAAGCCCACCTCGCCCACCCGACCTATCCCAGGAGCCGCTCTTTGACTTTCTGACCTGGTGGATCCATTTCCATAATCCCACCTATTCTCCAGAACTGCTGACGACCATCGCTTCCTCGATTATCTTGGAGTCTCGCAAGAACCAACTTGACCCCCTCTTCCTGGCCTCACTCATCCAGGTGGAATCGGCCTTCGATATCGATGCCCGCTCGGTGTCTGGAGCCATCGGGCTGGGTCAACTGATGCCCTTCACCGCCGACGGACTGGGAGTGGACGCCCACGACCCAGCCAGCAATGTGGCCGGCTCAGCCCGAATGATTGGGGGGCTGGTGAAGGAGTTTAGAACGACCTCCAACCCCAGAGCGCTGGCTCTAGCCAGCTACAATGCCGGGCCGAATCTCGTGCGCCAGTTGGGTCGGGTCCCGCGTTACTCCCAAACGACCAACTATGTCTATTTCATCGGTTTCGTCCACCGCACTATGACGCGCATCGCTCAAGCCCGGGGTCAGCTAAACGGTTAGAAGAACTTTGAGAACACCTGGTTCCTCGGCCTTTTTGAACGCCTCAAGTCCGTGATCTAAGGGGAAGCGAGCGTGAATCAGGGGCTCGACTTCGATGAGCCCCTGGGCCAGGGCCCGTAAAGCGGGCTCAAAGCGCCCGCAACGGGAGCCTATCACGGTCACCTCGTGAATAACCAGGGGAGCCAGATTGAGCTCGGTTCCTTCGGCTACGGTCGTCTTCAAGACAAGACGTCCGCGCGGAGCGACCGCTTCGAGAGCCATCGAAAATCCCGAGCAGGAGCCGCTTGCCTCGACCACTACGTCCCACCGGCGTTCAAGCTCAAGATTGTCTTTCAACACCGTCTTGATCCCGAGTTCTGACAAGAGGGCCAGTTTGGCCTCGTGCTTTCCGACCACCGTCAGGTCACACCAGGTGCGATAAAGGACCTGCGCGATCAGGTTCGCCAAGCGACCGTCTCCAATCACAAGCACCTTCTCACCGGGACTGATAGCGGTTTGCTCTAAAATCTCGAAGCCAGCAGCTAAGGGCTCGGTGAAGACTGCCACCTCGTCGGCCAAGCCGGTCGGAACCTCTAGCAAGTTGGCTACCGGCAGAAGGAAACGTTCGGCCATAGCTCCATCTCGGCCCACAATACCGAGCACCGTCCTTTCACAGGCATGACGGGGGTCCTCGATAGGATAGCAGTTGATCTCTCCAACCACTCTTTTGCCGACCCAGGATGAGTCAGACGCCTTCTCTACGACGCCCACGAACTCGTGTCCGAGAACACCCTGGTAGCCCATATATCCTTTCACCAGTTCCAGGTCGGTCTTGCAGACTCCAGCGGTGGTGGTTCGAATGAGAGCTTCGCCGTCGATCAACTGGGGCTCAGGAAGGTCCTCGCGCAAAGCGAGCCGCTGCTCAAAGTAAAGGCCCTTCAAAGAGGCTAGCGTCGCCCACTTACGACGTAGCCGTCGATGACCCCGGAGCCCAGCGCGTAAGACTTTTGGCTCACCCGATTGCTACTGTTGCCCTCGATGGTGTAGACCCGTCCGTTCTCGACTCGCTCGACTAGACCGATGTGGTCGACGGTGCCGTCTTTGTCCCAGTCAAAGGTGACAGCGTCGCCCGGTTTGGGCGAATACTGCCCGTTGTGGCCGTAAATCCCTTTGTTGGAAGCCCAGTTCTTGATGGTAGGGCAGTAGTTGGGGTTAGAGAGGTCGGAGGTGTCGACTAAACCGTGTTCTTTCATCAAGGTCATCGCGAAGCTGGCACACCAGGGGGTGGTAGCCGGATTGATTCCGGTTCGGCTACAGACGGCCGCCACGGCGCCGCTGGTTCTCTCGTGTTGACCCACCATCGAGCGGGCTCGGGCTAGCATCCCTTCGGCCCCAGGAGCAACCGGGCCCGAGTGAGTGACCCCGGTAAGAGGCGTGGCCACCCCGCTGTTGCCCCAGGGCACCGCTGAGCCGTGGGGCCCGAAAAGGTTGCCCATATTGTGGCCGCAACCGCAGCCACCATGCTGCCCTTGGTTCGCGAAAGCCCCCATCAACTGCATCAGCTGAATCATTTGCATCAGTTGGGCCATGATCATGAACCCACCGATCATGCCCATACAGCCGCCTAATTGGGGACCGAATCCTACAGGAAACACCGCTTGCACTTAACCTTTCTGCTCTCTTGATGAGGGTATCACGCGCCTCGGCCTGAAAGTAAAGAGCTGGTCAAAACTTTTTTTGAAAAACCGTCAGAGAGGAACGACTCCCGACCCTCCTAATACCTTCAGATGGCCTGGCCCGAGCTCCCACCGACCGATCTGCCGGAGTTCAACCACCTCTACGAAACCCTTTTGAGCCACCAAAAAGGCCATAAAACCGCCCAGGAGGTGGCTTTGGCTGTGACTCAGCTCGACCTCAAGCTAGGGCAACTCAAGTCCGAGTTCGATCAAGCCGTGTCCTTTATCGAACCGACCGAGACCAATCTGGAGCTCTTTTTCCTGGTGGCCGAGACCTTTGGCCTGGCCTCTCCGACCCTGATCGGCTTGCGGCAGGCTGGAACCGATTCCAGCCAGGGTGCCCCCCTGCTTCGAGAACTTCACGAGGTGGCGCTTCATCTTTTCGACCTCTTCCGCGAGCTTCGTGAGAACACAGCCTACGACACCGTCCACTCCCAGTCTCCTCCCACTCAAGACCTTTTGCGGGTTTGTCAGTTGGTTAGCCAAGAGCGCTTGAAGCTGGCTAGCTTGGAGGCGAAACTAGAACAGTTTCGCGACTTTCACGACCAGCTGGTGGCTCTCTTCCACGCTCCCCAACCGCTTCCTCAAGAGAAGGCCGTCCTGGAAGAGTATCATGAGCTTTTCGAACAAGCACTGCTCGACCAAGAAGATGGCCTGGGTCTTCTCTACGACTACCTGACGGAACCGGAATCGGAGTTGATGGAGCAAGCCTTCGAGTTGCTACAGGTTAGTGGAGACACACTCTTTGAGATCCGGGGCGCCCTGGAAAAGGCAGGCCAGGAACCGCCCAAGGTAGTTTGCGTTCAGTGCGGGGCTGAGAACATCGAGTTGAACCGATTCTGCGAGACCTGCCAGGCCCCTTTGCCCAGACTTGGGCTCACACCTGAAGCTGCCATCTCGATCAATGAAGCAGGTCAGGACAAGATGGTCAATCCCTTCGTGGAGGAACTCCGAGAAGTCGGCCAGGGCCTATTGGAAGGCCAGGTCGACGAGGACGACTTCGGGGAGTTGCTAGGCGCTCAGCGACATCGGGTTGAGTCAGCCCAACGCCGCTACTCCAACCTGCCTCCCCCTCCCGAGGGCAGCCCCCCAGAAGAACTGGACCTATTCGAAACGGCTTGCCAAGCGATGGAGCGAGGGTTTCAGCTGGTCACTAAAGGGCTAGACCTCCTCGAGACCTTCCTGGAGAATCCCCAGCCCCTTCCCCTCGAACAAGGCTTGATGGCTATCGAGGAGGGTTTTCGCGCTATGAACGCCGTCCCTCAGCTGATAGAGTCGCTGCGAGGCTGATCAGGCCGCGATCAGAAAGTGACTCCCCATACCCCCCGACCACTTGGGGGAATAGCCCTGAGCGTCGAGAACCTGCTGAACAGTCATCGTTTTCCGAGTTCCCCCGGCCGGGTCGCAGATATGCACGGTGTTTCCTTCGATTTTATCGATGACCACGAAGTGACCGATGTTCCCGTTGGTCAAACCCTTTTTTCCCCCTAGAATCACGGGGTCGCCGTTCTGGACCGACTCCACCACCTTGCCCCAATTGTCAGCGCTTAATTTGTGGGCTCCCCACTGGCGCCCGGTCTCTTTCTCGAGAGTCCCTTCCAAGCTGATGGCGGCCTCACCCCAGTGGCGATCGGAAACGCCTTTGCCCGTCATGGCGTTGACCACCATCGCTACCGAAGCTTTGCCGCAGTTATCCCCATCAGACTGGGCCAAAGGCACCACCCCGCAACCGCCGGTCACGGTGCCGGCGTGGGGATTGTTATAGAGCCCAGTCAGGGGGGTTGGAGCGCCTTGGCCATTAGCAGAGCCGTTGAGAAGATTGGCAAGATTATGTCCACAGCCGCAGTTGCCGTTCTGGCCCTGGTTCGCGAAGGCGCCCATCAGTTGCATCAACTGCATCATTTGCATCAGCTGGGCCATGACCATCAGGCCGCTGACCAGGCCTAGAAGTCCGCCCCCCTGAAAGCCTTGAATCGGGAACATAGTGAGATAACCTTTCGGTGGTCTGCTTCTATTGTTATGGCAGACCGCCCCTGTGTAAAGCGTTTGCAAAAGATTTTACACTCGCCAGGCGGAGGAATCGCAACGGTCTCGCGAAGGCCGACCCATGGCCTGGCCTGACTCCCCTCCCACCAAACTTCGAGAGTTCAACCAACTGGTGGACCTTCTCAAATCTTACCATCAAGGTCATGCCAGCCAGGCCCAGATCGAAGCAGCCCTCGGCTCTCTTGACTCAGCTCTGGGTGAGTACCACGCTCACTACCAAGAAGCGCTCGAGCTCACCGAGGTCACCGACCAAAGCCAGGAACTGTCTTTTTTGATCTCGGAGTCTTTAACCGTAGCTGCCGAATGCCTTCGGGAGCTGAATCGGAACTGGCCTCAGCCCGATCAGTGTGAGCCAACCATGATGGAGCTCAATGAGGCGATTTTACAGCTGTCGGATTGCCTGCCAGAATTCACCGAGCTCTCCCAACCCGAGGAGCGGTTCTCGGCCGCCCCTAAAACTGACGAGTTACTCTGGCTCTTGACTCGGGTTTTAGACGACCGCCTTCCTCTTTCGAGCCTCGAGAGTAGGCTGCCAGAGTTCCAAGACTATCACGAGAGACTGACGACCCTCTTCCGGCACCCCAATCCGCTCCCCAAAGAAAGGGAAATCTTGGAAAGCGAGGCCGGGGACTTCGAGCAGGCCCTGCTCGACCAGGAAGAGGGAATCGTCCTCCTCTATGACTATCTAGACTCCCCTCAAGAGGAACTTGGCAAGGAAGCCTTCCACCTTCTAGCTAGCAGCGGAGACCACCTGATGAAGCTCCAGAAGACCCTCCAGTCTGCCGCTTTGAAGCAACCCACTGTCATCTGCGTCCAATGCGGCCACGAAAACTCTCCGCAGGCCCGTTTTTGTCAGGTCTGCCAAGCAGTCTTGCCTAGACTTCGCCTGGCCCCGGAGGCGGCCATCTCACTGGACGACTCCCAGACATCGAGAGTCGTCAGCCCCTACGTTCAGGAGTTTCGTCAGGCTGGCACGGAACTGCTGGAGGGGAAACGCGAAAGGTCAAATTTCGAAGTCTTGCTCGAAGCCCAGAGGGCTCGAATCGCCCAGGCTAGTGAACGCTACCAGAGACTCCCCCCTCCACCCGAAGAGACGTCCCCAGAGGAGCTGGAACTGTTCGCCGAGGCCCGCCAAGCTATGGAGACTGGTTTCGAGCAGGTCCATCGCGGTTTAGAGCTCCTGGAAACGTTCCTGGCTAACCCTCAGCCGCTCTCCCTGGAGCAAGGCTTGCTGGCTATGGAAGAAGGCTTCGAAGAGATGAATAAGGTGGCCGATTTGGTTCAATCGTTGAACCTCAATTCGGACTGAGTTTTCCCAGCAGCAGGAACTCGGTTCGGTCCACGATGGAAGTATCCAACGTCGTTTTCGGTAGGGGCGCATTCCACACGGCCACTTGGAAATCCATATCACCCGAGGCGAAACGAACCGGCGGACTCCAATAAATGTCCTTCACGCCGGTGCGCACCAGAGCCTGATCGTTGGGGACTTGATACATATTGGAGTTCTGATCGCGAAAGACAATGCTGAGGAAATTGACCACTTCGCCGTCCTGGAGAAAGCCGCCCTTCATCTCAGCTCTGATACGAAAACGTCCCCGACGGCTATAGCTGCTTCGCTTGGCGATCTTGAGATTGTCAGGCTGCCACCAAACCACGGTGACCGGCTTTCCCTCAGGCGGGTAATACCACAACTTCACATCCGTCAATCTGGGTGGTGACGGTCTCTTTCCGTCGGCCCAAACCGGCACCGTGACCAGGGCTGCCAGAAGTAACCAGGCGCTAACTCTGGTCATCGTCTCGAAGCTTTCGGTGGAGATAGAGTGACAGAGACAAGTAGTAGACGGGGAAGTAGATCGTCGAGGCCATCCACCACTCGGGCAGACCGTCCGGGCGGATGAAAGCCACCATGAGCTGAAATCCCCAAAGACAGCAAAGGGTGACTGTGAGAGGCTGGTAGGCTTTGGTCTTGCTAGGATAGATATATCGGGTCGGAATGAGGACCAGAACGCCCAACAACAGCAAGATAGCCGTGTTGAGCCAGGGGCTCATACCGAAGACCCACAAGTAGAGAGCCACGATGTTCCAATAAGACGGGAACCCGAGAAAATAGTCGTCGTCGGTCTTGGCCTGGCGGTTGGAGAAACCCAGGGAACTGGCGATGACGGGGAGGCTCACTGCCACGATTCCGGTCACCAGTCCGGCTTTGAGTAAAAAGATCATCGGAACCAGGACGTAGGTGAAAAAGTCTACCACGTCATCGAGGCACCGGCCGTCGATCTGGGGAATCAGTCGGTCGATTTTCATCTTACGGGCGATGGTGCCGTCAGTACTATCGATGAGCAAGGTCACTCCCATCCATAGGAACGCTTCACGGTAACGCCCGGCGTCGGTGGCCAGTAAGGCCAACATTCCGAAGACGGCCCCGGAGGCCGTATAGAGATGGAGCAACCAGCCAGCCCATCGCATCGAAGGGTTTGGGGAGTCGCTATTCATCCAGACTTCTTCGCGGGATGTCTGGGAAACCCTCATGCCTTAAAGCTGGAGTCGATACTCCAGCATCGTCCCTGGAGGGGCCCCCTCATCGGGGAGCAGTCCGAAGGTCCGTTCCAGGGCGTATTCCATCCCTTTATCGACATCCGAGACGTTCTGACTGGTGGCCAGACTATCCCAGTCGGTGTGAGAGGTCAGGTCAAGAGCGGGATGGCCCGAGCCACTATCATAAAGATGAAATCGCCCACCTTCACGACCTGACACGTGAGGAACGCCACCCGGCTCGAAGTTATAGACAGCGTCAGAATCCAGGCCCAGGTGAACCATCTCCTCGGCCTGCTCGGGTAGCCCTGCTCTGGTGTAGGCGCCCTCTTCGACCAGCTGTTCCCTGGCCAGGCCGGCCGCGGGGGTGTTGAAGCTCACACCGCGGGTGCCGAGCTGAGTCAGAAAGCCTCCCAGCGAATGGCCTACGCCGACCGGTTCTGAAAGTCCGTTCGCTTCGGCAAACCGTTCGACTCCCGAGTAGGCTTCCAGATAGTCGCGAGCCTGGTCGGGCACCTCACCCCGAGCCAGCTCGAGATCGTTTTTGATGTCTTTACCGTCTTTAGTGCCGGCCACTCCGAGAACTAACTCGCCATCCTGGCCCAGGAAAAGACGGCTGGAAAATCCGGTTTCTTCGTTCTCCAACAACGGCTGGAGCTCCTCAAAGCCTTCCATCTCGGCCAAGGGCGAGCCCTCTTCGGTTCCGTCATCGTAGCCTTCGGGGGCTTGCGGCTGGTCGTGACTCATCGCTCTCGCGATAGCGACATAGTCTTGTCTTCTCTCTGGCGGCAGTGCCTGGTTGAGTCTTCCTCGTGCTGAGGCTTGCTCGAGGGGAGCAACCCCAAATTCATGCCCTGCACTCAAAGTCAGTAATCATGGG
>CAYRFU010000150.1:0-9142 GCA_964423525.1 uncultured Burkholderiales bacterium
GCGGCCGAACAAGCCGTAGCCAGCGGAGACCCGCAGGAGCTGGTGCAAGAACTCCAGGACTATCGACAAGTCCTAGAAACCAACCGACGACGATTCTCCAGGCTAGAAGCCAGCCTGCCGACCTGACACCGCTTGAGATCGAACTGCTCGAACGAGGGAGACAGGCTTGTGGAACCGTGCTCGACCAACTCGAAGCAGGCCTGGAACTGCTGGAGGCGGCCGCCCCTGGTTTAGATCCCGTGCCGCTACAAAGAGGCCTCGAGCTCCTCAATAAAGGAGTCGACTCCTTCCGGGTCTTTCAAGAAGTGATGCAAGAAGCCGAGAGCGCAAGCCCCCAATGAGACTCCTACCGCTTGCGAAAGAGCTTGGTTAAGCGGGTCAGAAACCTCTCATCAAAGGCGTCTCTAAGGAGTGGAATGGCACCGCCTGGGTCGAGCTCCCAATCGACTTCCCAGTAGCGTAAGGTGTGGTCCGCGCCGGCTGTCACCACAAATCTCCCGTCGGGAGTATAAGCTATTTTTTCGATGCTCCCCTCGTGACCCGAGAACTCGGCCATGCAAAGGCCGGAAGGCACATCCCATAGCCTGACGGTGTTATCGCGGCTACCCGAGATGGCGTAGGCCCCGCTGCCAAGCAAGCCCACCTCGGTGACCACATCCCGGTGTCCTAGCAATTTCTGCACACAGCGCCCTCGCTGGAGATCCCAAAGACGCAGGCTATGATCGGTCTCCCCTGAGAGGGCATAGCGTCCATCATCGCTGAGAGCCACGGCTGTGGCCTGGCTGGGTTCGCCTCGAAAGTCCTCCGGCTTTTTGACCAGACGTCCTTCCCGACGGCTCCAGAGGGCGAGCCCCAGATCCTGACAGGCTAGCACCACCAGCTCAGCGTCGGGAGTCAGAGCTAGACTATCGACAGCCAGGTCGAATCTGTCTATGACGGCCTGCTGATCAAGGTTCCAGAGCACCACTGAGCCTTCGGCCAGACCCGCCACTAAGAGCGTGGCCGGATCGTCACAGGCCAGAACATCGATGGCTCCGGCTCCCAGTTCGTGGGTTTCGAGACAGCTGCCCGTCTCCAGGTCCCATTTCCTAACGGTGCCGTCCTCGCTACCAGACAAGACTGTTCCTTCCTTTTGAAGTCGCAGACAACGAACGGTGCCGCTGTGGCCGGTGAAGCCCCTCAAGCAAGAACCGGTCGAAAGCTCCCATAAGCGCAGAAATTTACCCGTTCCGGAAACGGCTAGACGCCCGTCTGAAGTGCAAACTACGGCTGTCGTGGTTATGGACTCGGCCAGAGTTCGTAGTTGCCAGATAGCCCCTACGGAGGAGCGGGGGAGCAGATTCAAAAGGGCCGCGTTGAGTCGCAAAGCCTCCGGGTCACGACGGTAGCCAAACACCGACCGAGCCTCTACCAGACACTGGTAGGCCAAGCCGGGTTCCTGCTGAACAAAGTTATCCTGGGCCTGGCTAAAATGGGTCCAGAAGACCTCGCGGGTTTCCTCAGCCTCGGCATGGCTCCGGCTCCGGTTCACCACCAGGTCGCGCTGATAAACGCGGGCCATTTCGTCGACCTCCCAAAGGCAGACCGAGCCATCTACCGAGGCTGAAGCGGCCAGGCTTCCGTCCCAACTCACAGTGAGGTCCGTGAGCCCACCAGCATGACGTCCCAAACGGCGGATCATTCGACCTCCTGGAACCTCCCAAAGGAAAAGGTCACAGGGCTCCTTGAAAGGCCCCGAGGCCGCCACAAAGTGACCCTGGGGATGCAAAACCGCCTGAGCGGCCGGGCGCGAGAAAAGCAGCGCACCGCTGGCGAAATCGCGCAGATCAAAACCTTCCGAATCGCCGGCTCGGCCCCAGCGAACCAGCAGATAGCGACCGTCCGGGGTCAAGCTCAAGCCTTTGACTTCTCCAGGCGTCTCTTGCCTCCAGAGGCATTCTCCCGAGGCCAGCAACCACAGTCGAACGGTTTTGTCACGAGCGCCCGACACCGCCAGAGTCCCGTCTGGACTGACGGCCACCGTCTCTACCAGGTCGGCATGACCCTCAAGAATCCGCAAACAGTTGCCTGTGGCCAGGTTCCAAAGCCGCACCGTTTGATCCCAACTGGTAGTCAGAAGAATTCTCTCTCCCGGCGTCACAACCGCTGAAGTCACCCTTTTCTCGTGACCTTCAAAAAGCGTCTCGACCTCGAGTTCTGGCAACCTCAAGAGGCGTAAACCTGTGCTGCCGGCCACCAGTTTTTGCCCTTTTTCAAGGCTGGCATAGAACCTCTCCCGCTCGTCCAGGCAGGCCAAGCAACGTCCGCTCTGGGTCGACCACAAACGGCCGCTGGGGGTGTGCAACGAGCAAAGAAGATGCCCGCCTGCCAGGAAGCCGAGGTTTCGAAAACTCCCCCCTCCCCCGTCCATGTGGCTTTTCTGCCAGCGCCAAAGTTGTTCGCCACTTTCCAGGTTCAGGAGCTCCAGAGCATCTTCGCTGGCGCAGGCGAGCACTCTCCGCTGGTCGCCAAAGGCCAGCGCCGAAACCGATGACCGCTCCAAAGTCAAGCTGGGCTCACGACCCGGAAAGAGAATCCGGCCTTGATGGTGGCGCCTATTCTCTGAGGCCATCGTGCGACGCAAGCTCGTCTCTTCATCCTCAGGAGAACGCTCCAGGGCTGCGTGGTAGGCTTCCTCGGCCTGTGGATACCGTTGCTGATACATCAGCGCATCGCCCAAAGCTCGCCAGACCATGGTTTCTTGAGCGACCTGGGGGACCATCAAGGCCTGGCTAAGTTCTTGCTCGGCCAACTGGGGCTCCATCTGCTCGAGATGGCAAAAACCCAGGTAAACGCCCGCTCTGGGATAGGCCGACTTGACCTGCTGGAGTCGTCTGAGCACTTCACCCGCATCGACCTGGTCAAGACGCCATTGCAAAGTGGAGCGGTTATAGACCGTCTCCGGATGAAGGGCATCAAGCTTCGAGGCTTCGCGCCAGGCCGAAAAGGCTTCTTGAGTCTTGCCCAGATACCAGAGGGAAACGGCTTTGTTGTTAAGAGCCGAGGCCCGCTGCACCCCCGGTCGGGGCACAGCCCGGGGATAGGATCGGCCGAGGACGGTCTTGTAGACAAAGACCAGACGCTCCCGAAGGTCGCTCATGTTCTGGGGACGTTCGCGAGGGTTCTTGGCTAAGCACTGAAGAATGACGGTTTCCAGTCGTTTGGGGATCTCGGGATTGAGTTCCCGAGGCGAAGGCGGCTCGCTGGAGAGATGGCGAGCGATGAGGAGATGGGGTGCCGTCTTACGCTTGCCGTCATCAAACGGCCTTCGACCGCAGCACAGCTCGAAGAGCAAGACCCCCAGGGCATAGATGTCGGCTTGTATAGCCACTGAGCTTCCCATCCACTGCTCAGGGGCGGCATATTCAGGCGTCCCCAACATGGCCCCGGTCCGGGTCAGAGTCCAGCAGGACGGTTCGTCGTCGCGTGGCTGGTGACTGACTTCAAACTTCTCGACCAGTTCCTCAAGGTCTCCGACTTGAATCGGAGGAGGCTCTTCCACCTCAGTCATTTTGACCAGACCAAAGTCGGTGACGCACAGTCGCCCATCGTCGCGAATCAAGAAGTTGGCAGGTTTGACATCACGATGGATCACCCCGTGGCGGTGAGCGTGGGCCAGCCCGTCGCAAGCCTGGATGACCAGGTCCAGAATCAAGGTCCAGTCGTCGGGCGGAATCTTTCCGTCCTTGCGCCACTCTTTAAGACTTCCCCCGGCCAGAAAGTCCAGAAAAAGGATAGGGACGCCAGCATGTTCGCGGACGAACCAGCACTGAACGATGTTGGGGTGCACCCCCAGATCGATCCAGGTGTGGGCCTCTCGGATGAACCGCTCTTTGGCAACCGGGTCGCTGACCAGGTCGGGCAGTGGCACTTTGACGGCAAGATCCTGGTTCCAGTCGCGATGACGGACGCGGTAGACCGTTCCCATGCCGCCTCGCCCAACCAATTCCTGGACTTTGTAGCGGCTCTCGATGACATCACCGACCCGCCAGTCAACGGTAGCGCGACCAGACATCCGTAGTCCTCGTTCGGGCCCCATTCCAGATTCCCCGCAGGCTCACAGCCCGCTGCCCCAGAAGATCTGAGGATGGCTGGTTCTGCCACGGTGGCGATGTTAAGACTTCCCGGGACGGTGCTCTTCCCCGGACTCTACATTTTGTTGCACGTTGGGGAGGAGAGCTTCGCCCAAGTGATCGACCTGGCGGCCTCTAACCAGGGCTACCTCTGCGTTGTGCTGCCGGCCAACAACCACAACGGCATCGAGCTGGTAGGGTGCTTAGCCCAGATCGTCGAGCGCCAACCCCTCAAAATGGGTGAGAATGTGCGCCTGGTAGGTCTGGCTCGCATGAAACTCAGGATGGCTCTGGAAACCGACCGTGGGCCTCTGGTCGAAGGTGAGACTCTACGAGACGCCCGACCGGTCAGAGACGATTGGGACGACCTGCTCGATCGACTGGAAGAGGCGGTCCAACCGTTCGATTTTCCCAAAACGGTGAAGACCGGCCGGAAGGCGATCCCGGAATCGATTTGGCTCGACTCGGTAGCTTTTTACCTACCGTTGGCTCCCCCCTACAAACAGCTGCTGCTCCAGGAACTCGACCCGGTTAGAAGGGTGGGTTACCTGCTCAAGTGGCTTTCTCAGCTCCATCGCCATCACCCTCAGCCACGCTTTCCCCGATCGGCTGTGAATTGACGACACCCTCACGGAAGGGGTTCGTGAGTCCTGCTAACGGCTGAAGAACGGCTCCAGAGGCACCACTGAACTCCACGAATCCCCGCCTGTCAACGGCTGGAGTTCTCCGTCGACGAGCACCACCGGCTCACTGCGGCCTTCATCCGGCTCGGCCGTGCCGGTGATCCCAACCGGACCGGATACCAAATTCAAAAACGCCGCCCGGGTAAGTCACCCTGGTAGGTCGGTTCGAAATCGATCTGGGGCCGGCTATCATCAAAGGTCAGCTCGGCGTGACCGGCCTGGTTATCAGCGAAGAGATAGACGGCGTCTTCACCAACATCAATGCTGCCACGGAAACGACCCAGATGCTCCCCTCGGGGATCGTAAAAAGAGAGACTTCCTTCCTGGTCCCGCTCGACCCGGGCCCCAGAGTGAAAGGTCACGGCTTGATAAAGAACGCTGTCAAAACCTCCCGGCTCAACGCCTTCTCTTCGAAAACCAAAGCCTCTGACCGAATCAACTAAGCTCGTTCCGGGCCGGAAATTGCAAAAGTCCTCTATCTCTCTGACGCCCTTCATCTGCTTGGGCGGGACCAGACGCCGAACCTGGTCCGGTGAGTAGTGGTGCGTTTTGATTGAGGGAACTCTCACGCTACACTAACTCTCGCGAAGCTTCTAGCAGGCGACCTTGCTGCTGCAGATATTGGAGGGCGGCGTTGACTTGGCGCTGACTGAGTTCGGACACGACCACAAAATGACACCCCTGAATGGCGGGCTCAGCGTGGTCCCCGGAGAGGAGGTCGCTCAAGTTGGTGGGAGTCATAAAAAGCGACCAACGCTGGCTACCGTCGCTCAAAGTCAGATTGACCTCGACGTTAGCGCGAAACCGATCAAAGTCAGAGTCTTCAAACTCCCAAGATTGAAGCGTGGGGAGCTGGTCTCGGCCTTCGAGGAACAGGTCTGCGGAAAACCAGCGCGTGCGACCGTTGTCCCCCTCGATCCGGATTAACATCTCGAAACCTGGTAAAAGTTGCCCTCTTTTGAAATATTTTTCTATTTTGTAACAAAACGATTACAGACATGTTACCATCTTCTAGAGGTGCCCGTTTGTGCACGTAGAAGTCTCCACCCATGCGCAGAACTCGCCTGCGCCGCTGGCTCTGCCGCGGCCGGGAGCGCGCGGTTTGGCTCGAGGTGGTAGAACACCGGGGCTTATTTGTGCAAAGAGTCGCGCCCTGCTGGCACTACCTCGACCAGACGGCCGCCCCGATCTGGTATTTCTCAGGGGGTCCCGTCGAGGCGGGGCACCTTCTTCGCCAAATGGGCGAGAGTCTCGACTGGAGCGATTGCCGACGCGCCCGGCAACACTATGAGTCGGTCCTCAGGCAGATCCCTCTCGAGCGAGAGTGGGGAACCGTCGCTGTCGAGGCTCAGGCGCGGGGTTGGTTCTGGCACAAGCCTCGGCCGCCGCCGCAACGGCCACCCGATGCTAAGGCCATTCGAGCCTCTTCCAGCTCCACTCGAGCCCGGTCGAAAGGGTGACCATCCAAAAGCGGCTGAAACCGATCGGGCTCGGAGATTTCACCGTTGCGGTCGGAGTCGATCCAAAGCCAGACCCCCTCAAGCTCCTGGTCCTCCAGGCGTCCGTCGCCGTTACGATCGAGTGCGGGCAGGTCAGCCAGGCGGAGAGGCTCGGGCCCCTCTTCGCTTTGACGCATCAAGACCACGTCGTTGATAGGAGAGAACTGGCCATCGAGATCCCAGTCAAGATAGAGTCCGCGCGGTCCGTCCTCCAGAGGTCGTTCGACTTGCCAACGGGAGAGCTGGCGAAGACTTCCGGTCGGTTGGCTGGAAGGCGAGGGACCCTCGTGCGACCAGGAATAGACGGCTCCGTCGTGGTCGGTGGCCCAAAGCTTGAAGGTCGCCTCGGTCGAGTGGGTCACGGCCAGGCTGTGACCGCTCGAAAACAGTTCCTGAACCCGGCCTGTAGCGGGCTCTAGGGAGACCAGGCGGCAACCGTTTTCCACCAGAAAAAGATGGCCCGGTGGGCCGACGATGGCCTGCTGAACGCCGTGCTCGGCCCGCCTCTCCCAGCGGAGCTCGCCGCTATCGCCATCAAAGCACCGCACCACCGAGGCGTCCGGACCCCGATCGGCCACCGTCACGAGATGGCCTTCGGGAGTGGCTTGGAGCCAACGGGGGGGCGCATCTACCTCGACCGACCAAAGAAGGTCTCCGGTAACCGGGTCGGCTCGCCTTAAACGCGCGAATGCCAATCCTTTCGAGTCGAATTCGGTCTGATGAAAAAAGAGTTGACCCTGCCCTCCAAACACCAGCTCAGTCCCCAAACCACCTCGAATCTCCCAGGCCTTTTGGCCGCTCTCCCGGTCGAGAGCTAGTAAGCGAGTTTCGAGTCTTCCGCGGGGTTGCTCGAATAGCAGAACCCGAGAGCCGTCGGGAGAGTAGTGAGCAGGGGAGCGCACCAGACCCTGGGCTCGATAGCACCAGTCCAACTCACCCGTATGGCGGTCTCTCTGCTGAAGGTCCCACAGGTCCCCACTGCGACGAGGAGTGATGGAAAACATCAACAGGTCGTCATCGCGGAACTGAATTTTGTCAACTTTCTCGGCTTGGAATCGGAAGCTCGGCTGACCCGTCTCGAGGTCGAGGGCTTGCACCTCAGTGCCGCCGCTGGGAACGGTGTGGGAGGTGACAAAAACCTGGTTTTCATGGGTCACGATCGGCCGGGCTCTGAGACGAGGCAAGTCTCTTCGCCACAGCGTCTCACCGGTCTTAGGCTCGATGCGACGAAGACTAAAATGGGGAGGCTTCTGAAGTCGGTCCAGCAGAAACAGTTCACCCTGACTGCCGACAAAGGGCCCGCTGATTTTGTCTCCCGTTAGAACCGACCATAACAGGTCGCCGGTAGCCGGGTCGAGGGCCTCCACCGTGTCCGGGTCAGGCCGATAGAGGATAGGCCCGTTTGGGACGGCGAGCGGCTGACCCACTTCGGATTTGGACCAGAGGGAATGACCATCCTCCCCGTCGAGCACATGGAGCTGACGGCGGATATCCACCACCATCAAATCTTGCTCAGGGGTTGGGGTAGCCCCCCGGTCGACCCATCGGTCGAGCTGTCGCTCCCAATCAGGTCGAGCCGGGTGAGGCTGAGTCCACACACCAGTTTGGCAGGTGATCTTCACTGGCCAAGTGTGACCTAGGCCGTCCGTTTTGAGGATGAACAAAGTGTTACACACCGTCGCTGCCGGCCAACACGGAGGCGGCGTCTGGTAGGAGTCGAAGCAATTGGTCGTGGAGTTGACCGTTCTGTCCATGCTGACCGGCCTCGTCTGCCTGGTCTTGTCGACACTGGGACTGATCTCAGGCTTTGATTTCAGTTCGCCAGCCCTCTTGATCGGGCTCTTCGCCTCCTCCATCTTGTTGGAATTGCTGGCCACCCCTCTAACTGGCTTCGGTCGCTTCAGCGCTGCTTTTCCCGTCTACCTGACGGCGGCAGTAGTGCCCGAGGTAGGGACAGGGTGGGCGGTGGCGGCCATCTTGCTGGCCAATTCCATCGCGGCCCTGCGCTCTCACCGAGAGCCGGAGCTTTTGATGCTCGAGACTTTGTCTGAGGCCATTCCGAGCTTGTTAGCCATTCTGACCCCTCTCTTTATGACCCGTCTGGGCCTGACCGATTCCCCTCTCTCCTTTCAGGGTTTGATGGCGGCAGCCATGCTCTACCTTCTGACCGGGCGGGCCGTGCCCGACTGGGTGCTGAAAACGATGATCGCCCCCCCGCCAACCGATGAACTCTCCTTACGAGTCAAGCCGGTCACCGCCGCCCTGGCTTTTGCCGGTCCGGTCATGGTAGGAGCGGTCACAGCCTCTCCTCTTTACGGCCCTTTCCTCCTCCCTCTCTTATTCGTGCTCAACGTGGTCACTGAGACGTTGCGGGAACGAGAGCCGACACCGCCGAGCGAAAGGAGAACCAACCAGCTGGCCGAGCTCGAGAACAAAGTGGGAGAGACCAAACGAGCCCTGGAGGAAGCCAACGCCGAGCGTAGCTTGCTCGAGAAAGTCAGCAAGGAGTTCGCCGCCAACCCTAACCTGAGCGCCGCTTTGGACACCACCATCAATGCCATCACCAAAGTGATCCCGGTCGATAGTATCGTGTTCTTTATGGACATGCACCAAGACAGTGCTCTCACTCCCTTTCATTTTCGCTCCCCTTTTGCCGAAAGGCTTTCCTCCAGCACTTTGCTGGGAGTGGGTGAGCCGATCGTGGAAGAGTGCTGGAACAAGCAGAAAATCATCCTCAGCCAGTCTTATCACATCAATAAAGAGAGATTGATGCGGGGAGAACAGGTTTGTGTTGCCTTCCCCCTGCGCGGTATTGGGGTACTCTACGTCGGTAAGGCGGGGCGGGGCC
>CAYRFU010000150.1:9152-16886 GCA_964423525.1 uncultured Burkholderiales bacterium
GCGGGGCCGTTACAGTCGAGGCCAGCTCAGAATGGTGGCCAGTATCGCCGACCAAACAGTCCCGGCCGTGATGGCCGCCCGTCGACGCACCGAACTAGAGGTGTCCGTTCGCCGCCAGGCCGACATCAATCGCAACCTGGAAGAGACCAACTACCGCCAAACCATCCTTCTGAACGGCTTGAGAGAGTTGGCCAGTACTCTTGACCGAGACGAAATCCTGGACAAATTGGCCGAACTGTTAAAAGGGTTGATGCCGGCCGGCGCTCTCCTGATCGCGGGGGTCGAAAAGACCAAGGTGTCGTGGTGGAAAATCGAACCACGCGATGTGGTTGCAGGCGACCATGCCGAAAATCTCGTGCTATCGGTCTTCACCAATGAAAAGCCGTTACTTCTCGACGACCCCAAACAGTCTCGCTTCGCCGAAGCCTTTCCCTACGCTCGCAGCCTTCTGGCCGTGCCTTTAACCTCAGAAGGCTCTTGCCTGGGGGTGATCGTGCTTCTTTCCGATCAGGAAGGGGCCTATCAACGAAGTCACCAGGACCTGCTTTGGGCGGTCGGCTTCTCGACGGCCGCCGTCCTCAACAACAGCTTGCTCCATCAACAGGTGGTCGAGACCCAGGGTCAGTTGGTCCAGTCCAGCAAACTGGCCGCTGTCGGTCAACTAGCGGCCGGGGTGGCCCATGAGATCAACTCCCCTCTGGGAGCGGTCTTGCTGGCTTTGAACCTGGCCTCCAAGAACGCCAAGAAGCAGAAAACCGAGCATGTGCTCAAGCACCTCAAAGTGGCCGAGCGAGCCGCTCACGGAGCCAAGGAGATCATCGCTAAACTGCTCGAATACTCGCGCCGAGCCCCCGAGGCCTCCGAGGCGGTCGATCTTTCCGTGGTAGCCCGAAACGCGCTCGATTTTGTGGAGAGTTCGCTCGAGGCTCGCCGCGTTGAGCTGCGATCGGAGCTGCTTCCGACTCGGGAGATTATGGCCACTACCAACGAACTCCAACAAGTGGTGACCAATCTCCTGGTCAACGCCCGAGACGCCGCTCTTGAGGGCAAGCGCCCAGCCGTGGAGATCCGTTCAGGAAGCCAGAACGGGCGGGTTTTCGTCGAGGTGAAAGATAACGGCCCAGGAGTTCCCGACGGGGTCAGGGAGAGAATCTTCGAGCCCTTTTTCACTACCAAGCCAGTGGGCAAAGGAACAGGTTTAGGACTGTCAGTCAGTCAGCAGCTCGTAACTCGTCACGGAGGCCGGCTCGAATTGGTCAAACCTGGCCCCAACGGCACCGTCTTTCGCCTTAGCTTTCCCCTCGATCCCCAACAATGACCAGGTTGTCGAGCGAGAAGCCATCGGCCGTCACCGACTGGTCGGAGAGCAGACGAAAGCGAAGTTGGACAGTCTGGCCGTCAAAGTCCGACAGGTCGACCCGATGCTGGCTCCAACCCATCCGGTCGGTGAATTGGTGGAGTTCCTGAAAGGTCTGACCATCCCGACTAGCTTCCACCAGGACGCGGTCGTAGCCTGGCTCAAGAGCGTGACTGGCCTCGAAAAGGAGAGTGCTGCCCGTGAACGGGGCTAACGAAATCGGGATGGAGGTCAGCGAGGTGTTTGCCTCGTTCTGGTATTCCTCGCCAGGGCTATCGCTAAAGATGAAGCCGCGTCCGGGGCTCTCGACCCGGGCCCACGTCCCGTCCGCTGACCACCAGTCGTTCGCTTCGTCAAAGTTATCTTCAAAGGCGGTTTCGGCGGCTGGGATCACGGCCCTGACGGTAGCCAACCCCGAGCGATTCCCCACGTTATCGATTGTCTTGAGACCGAAATAGAGCAGGCGTTGCTGGCTATAAGGGGTGACACCCACGGAGAGAGTCTGGGGCTTGCCCGGGGGACCGGGTCGCGAGCTTTCGACTTTGACAGCCTGGTCGAAATTGGTCTCGTCTATCGGTCGGTGTGAGCGACGCAAGTCGTAAGCGGTGGCCCGGCCCGACCAGCCATCGTCTCCGGGAGCCGAAAGAGCCATCTCGACCCGAGTGGAGCCCGCTCGAGCCACCCGCAGATCGCAAGCCGTGGCCGGGGGAGTGGCATCCGATTCCAGGGCGTTGGCAACCTGGAGACGTCCTACCACGGCTACCCGACCGGCCAATCCTGACACCGGCTCGGCCCCCCTCAGGAGGCGCTCCTTTAGCTCTTGTGCTGTCAAGTCGGGGTAGGCCGTGGCCAGCAGTCCAGCCGCTCCAGCCACGTGGGGCGTGGCCATCGAGGTGCCACTCTTAAAGCCGTATTCTCCTCCTGGAGGAGCCTGGTGCGGCCAGGTCGACACTTTCGGAACCAAAATTTGAGAACGATGACAGCTGATCGTTGCGGTCGGTGGAGGCCACGGCCAGACTGTTAGCGAGATTGTAGTTGCTGGGGTAGTGGGGTCGGCGGTCGTTGTCAGACGAGCTGTTTCCGGCCGCCATCACGTGAAGGGCGGGAGAATCGCGAAAGGCTTCTTCAATAGCCCGATTGGCCCGACTGCCACCCCAGGAATTGTTGGTGATCTGAGCACCCTGACGGGAGGCGTAGGCGAGACCCCTCAAAATGGCGGCGGCGTCGGTCTTTCCCTCATCGTCAAAAATCTTGATCGGCATCAAGCGGGCCTGCCAGTTGACTCCCACCACCCCTTCGCCATTGTCTCCCACGGCCGCGATCGTGCCGGCCACGTGGGTGCCGTGAGAGTGGGAGTCCATAGGATCGCCGTTGTCGGCATAGGCGTTGTAACCGTAAAGGTCATCGACCACTCCGTTGCCGTCGCTATCGGTGCCGTCAGCGACCTCGTTGGGGTTGCGCCACAGGTTGGCCTTCAAGTCTGGATGGGTGTAGTCGATTCCGGTATCGAGGACGGCGATGAGGGGTGCAGGATTCTGTCGGCTTCCGATCACCCGCTGCCAGGCCTCGGTCACCCCGATGTCGGCCCCTGGCGTCCCCCCCTCCTGACCCGTGTTCCGGAGCGCCCAGAGGCGGGGGTCCAGGTCGTTGGGCACCACCTCGTCCAGGCTGTAGACGTCGTTGGTGGCCACATAGTCGACCCGCTCATCGCGACTCATCGCCTGCATCGCCTCTTCGATGGTCAGGTCGGGACCGAGTTCGACCCGAATCAGATCCCCCTCGAAGCTTTGGAAGATGTCTATTGGAAAATCAAACCGCTCCTTCACCTCCGCTCCGTAGTGGTCGGCAAAGTCTTGCTGTTGCGATTGAAAGATCGACGGTTTGAGCTTAACCAGGAGCTGTCCGGGCAGGTAACGGTTGGTGACCATGGGCCGACTGATAACGGACCACGGCCCAAAAACTGTAACAGAGACGTAAACTCAGCCGCGATAAACCACAACCACCTTGTCGGCCTCCACCGTGCTGCTCTCCAAACTGCTGACGATCAACTCTTGGGAGCGAGCGGGAGAAAAGCCTCCAGAGTGGGCTCCGATCAGAGGAAAGGCCACCGAGATGAATCGATGTTGGTCCACCAGCTTGAGAGCGTTGGCTACTGAATCGAGGATCGACTTCTCACTGGCACGCCACCACATGTTAATGCCAGCTACGTGGATGATACCCCGAAACGGAAGTTTACCAGCTCCCGTCAAGACCGCTCCGCCCAAAGGGATAGGACCGTGGCGGGCGACCTCTCGAAAGGGCTCCAATCCGCCGCGTCTCTTAATGGCCCCAGAGACTCCCTGGGGTAGCAGCAGCCAATAGGGGATGATGTTGCGATTCCAGGCGTTGACAATCACCTCGACCGACTGGTCGAGAAGATCCCCTTCCACGACCTTGACCGAGCTGCTCAAGCCAAGACGTAGTCGCTGGCCACGACCTCCAAAAGGACGGAGCGGTAACTGTCGATGAACTGAAAGCGTTTGGCCCCGCCAGCTGCGGCTCTGACCACGAGATCCCCAATGGCGATCTGAGTTGGGTCTCCGCCGGCGTGGTCGGCCAAGCCCCGAATCCCGCAGAACTTGTAGTCTCGAACTCGACCATCGGGTCCTTGGACTCGCACCGTTAACTCGTGACCGCCACGGCTATACCCTATCAACCGGCCTTCGTGTTGACTTCCTGTCAGGGGTTGCAGTGGCGTCTTTTGAGGAGGAGTTAGCTCGGGTTGAGAGCTGCTGACCCCCTCCTGAAGACCGTAGTCGTTCCCGAAAACAAGGCGATGGAGGATACAGGTGTCTTCCCGCCCCGTCAAAATCCGTTCATACTGTTCCAGACTCTGCCGGACCCTACCGTCGAGATGGTGAAACTGAAGGCCGAGCCGGTAGCGGCTCCGATCTTTGGGTTGGCACCAGGCCACTCGCGCGCGACAGTCGACGGGTGCAATCGAGGCGACATCAAACTCCAAACGAAGTAGGACATCCTGGCCCACGGCCACTTTTTCCGAAAGTTCCAACTGAAGACCACCGACCGAGAAATCCACGGTCACTGCTCGATAGCCGGGAAGGTCTTTTGAGAGGACGCAGATGTGGCAATCGAGACGCGGATGAGCTCGCAAAGCGGAGTCGGTGAAAGGAGCCTGACCTTCGGGCACGACCGTCCCGCTCACAATCCGTCCGCTGACAGCGAAGCCCCCGCTCTCGAGAGGGCGGCAGGAATCGGTCATCATGGTGAAGACCGAGCTGCGGCGCCGGTCCGGGTAGGCCACCCGCAGACTCGCTACTCGACCCACCTTCATCGCTCGTCGAGAGCGAACCAGGACAAATTGACCGTCAACCTGGATACACTCAAGAGTAGGACTCAACAGTTCTTTCAGCATGACTTAAACCTATCTTCGACTCTCCCGCTCAATGTTGCGAATTTGTAAACGAAGGCAAACCTGCCGGGAAAGGAGTCGAACCGGGCCGAGCAGAACCGTGGCGCCCATGAGTGTCCAGGATCAGGTAGTCTTTCTTCAGCAACTTAAAGAGGGCTTCGAGACCATCGGTGCCCTTTTTCCCACTTCCACTCCCGCTTGCCGCGCCTTGGTGGCCGATGTGGCCCGCCATCAGGGTCCCAAGACGATCTTGGAGGTGGGATGCGGGACCGGCGCAGTGACCCAAGAGTTGATCAACCTCCTGGGCCCCGACGACAAACTGGTGCTGTGCGAACTGAACGAAAAGTTCGTTCACCATTTGCAGCACCGATTCGAGACCGAGTCGGGCTGGGCCAACGTGGCTCATCAAGTGGAATTCTATACCGGTTCGGCCACCGATCTAGAGGGGGAAGACCGTTTCGACTACATCATCTCCACCCTCCCTTTCACCAGTCTCCCGGCCGACCTGGTCGATACCCTCTTCACTCGCTATCGCCAACTGCTCAAACCAGCAGGCGTTCTCACCTACATCGAATACGCTTACCTTCGTAGCTTGAGAACTCAGCTCACACCAGGCGACCAGATGCGTCGGACCAACAAGATTCTGGACGAGCAGATCGCCAACTTCCAGTTCCGCCGAGAGTCGGTGGGGGCGAACCTTCCGCCCGCCTGGGTCCGCAGCCTCCGCTTCGCCCCGGCCAAGCCCGAGCAAGCTCTTGAGATCAAGCCGCTGCGAGACCGCAAAAGACTCAAGCTAGGTCCCTTCGCCCTCTCCACCGAGAGCCTCGGTCTCCTGGCCGGGCTGGGTCTGGCCTCTTACTTCATGAAGAAGAACAAGATGAAGGGCTGGCTCGCCCCCTTGGCCCTGGCCGGGGCCACGGCCTGGTTTCATCGCGATCCCGAGCGCGCCATTACCGTCAACCATTCGCTGGCCTACTCGGCTTGCGACGGCGAGGTCCTGGGTGTCGAGAAGATTCGTCACCCACGTCTTGGGGACGCCGACTGGCTCCGGATCAACGTTTTTCTTGGTCTGACCGATGTCCACATTAACCGAGCTCCCGTCGCCGGAATTGTCGATGACAGCTGGGAGGAGCCAGGTGGCCACTCTCCCGCTTTTCGGTCGGAGGCCAACGGCAACTCCTCGCGCTACATCGTCATCGAAGGAACCCATGGCAAAATCGCCGTGGCCCAGCGAGCGGGTGCTTTGGCTCGCACCATCCTCACCTGGTGCCAGAAGGGAGAGCTGTTGTGTCAAGGTGAGCGCTACGGCCTGATTCGCCTGGGCTCTCGAACCGATGTCTACCTGCCAGCCGATGGAGTCACGATCCTGGTTAACCCAGGTGACCGGGTGGTAGCGGGCCGGACCCCCCTGGCTCGCTTCGAGACCCCGGAACCAGACGCATCTTGAACCACTTTGAAGGACCCGACAAAAGATAGGCCAGAGCTGCCAGCCATACCGTCCAGCGAAGATCAACGACGGCCCCGACGGCCAGTAAGGCGAAAAGCCAGGGCGGGCTCTGAAGGAGGTTGGACCCTTTCGGGTAGGGCAGCAGGCTGACCATCAAAACAGCTATCAAGCCGAGGAGAAACACGCCCGTGGCGGCGGGAAAATCCGGGCAGGTCAGGTAGGTTAACGCTATCAGGGTGGCCGCCGCGGTGGTGGGCATCCCCTCAAACTCTCCTCCCACCAGACCAGTCACGTTGTATCGGGCCAACCTGAAGGCTCCTGACAGGACATAGAGACTCCCGGCTACCACCAAACTGGCCGTCGGCACGGCTGGCCAGAACCAGTAGAAGCTCAAGACCAGACTGGCCACGACAAAAGAAGTCATGTCGGCCAGCGAATCAAGCTGAGCCCCGAAGGCAGAACTCACACCCCAATGTCGGGCCAGGGCCCCATCGGCCGAGTCAAGAGCCACACAGAGGAGAAGACACCAAGCCGCAAAGACGGGCGAGCCCATGGTCACGGAAAGGAGGGCAGTCACGCCCAAAACCAAGTTGGCCCCGGTCACGGCCGTTACCAAGATCTTCTGAACTTTTTTTTGAAGGGGGAGCACTTGATCCAAGTTTAGCCCCCTCGCCTCCCCCGCCCTGCCCTCCTAGCGAGTGATGTCGACCGTCAGACCCAAAGCGCCGGAGAGGTTGGTCGCCTGGCCCAAGATGGTGCGGACCGGGAAAGGGTTCCCGTTGACTGTCGTGGCCTCTTCGAAAATCAGAATCCGGTCTTGGTTAGCCAGTAACAGTTCTCCGCTGGTGGTCTCGAGCACCATCTGGCCTGGGGAAGTGATACCAGTATTGTTGCCCTCCAGGGTGGCGTCTGGGGCCTGATCGCCGTCGATGGTTGCGAAACTATCGAAGCGGAGGATTCCATTGACGGTCGTGTCGGCTACAAAAAGGGCCCCACTCCCATCAACGGCCAGTGAAATGGCCCCGCCTAATCTCGAATCGGGACCCTCGATACGACGCGTAGGGTTGGGGTCACCGTTGAGTCCGCTGGCCCCCTCGAAAGTCAAGATCAAGGTTCCACTGGCCACCACGAGTCGGTCGCTTGCCGCCTGATAGAGCAACCCCCGATTGCCGACCAGGCGACTGGCTGGTCCACCGATAGTGCGCACGGGTGCCACGTCTCCCTCGGTGGTATCGGCGTTCTCAAAAACTAGAATATTGTTGGAACCGGTATTCGAGACGTAGAGCAGGTTTCGCCCGCTATCCAAAACCACCTGAGTGGGGGCCGCCAATTGAGTGTTAGTGCCGCTAATGAATCGGTCTGGGGGAGCGTTCGCCTCGCGGGTGCTGGCCGAATCAAAGACCAGGATCGAATTGCCCCCCGAATTGGCTACATAGAGACGGTCGTTGGTAACATCGAGCAGCAGGAAGGAAGGACCGGCCAGCTGAGTAAGGTCACCGGTAACGGGGTCTGAGGAGGCTT
>CAYRFU010000151.1:0-16856 GCA_964423525.1 uncultured Burkholderiales bacterium
CCCTTATCGAAATGCTCCGCTCCACCACAGCCAGATTTCGGGCCTCCCGAGTCACCAGCCAGGTGGCCGAGAAGAACTCCATCGCCAAGGTTTGCGCTCTGGCCAACCGGCTGGCCGTCATCACCAGCGCGGTGGCCTCGGGCAGCCCGATTCAGGGGGCTTGCCTCGATCTGTGCAGGCTCTGGATTGAGGAACTGAGTGACGACCTGAGCCAGGCGCTCCAAGAGGCCAGCGCCAACCAGCAGGTCACTGTGGTCAGGGCCGACCAACGCTCCGAGCTCGGACTCGACTGGTGCCAGGTTCCGGCGGGTTCGTTCTCCTTTGGAAGAGATCAGCAGCCGCGCTATCTGGCCGCTTTCGAGATCTCGCGCTACCCCGTGACCAACGCCCAGTATTCGGAATTCGTAGACCAAAGCGGCTATCAACCGGAGGGCGGCTGGAGGCTGCCTCCGGAAGGAGAGTCTGAGTTCTGGCAAGAGCACCCAGCTGTCAATCTGACCCATCATGACGCCGAGCAGTTCTGCCACTGGGTGGGGGGCCGGCTCCCAACCGAAACAGAATGGGAGAAATCCGCCCGCGGTGAAGACGGACGACTCTACCCCTGGGGGAACGAGCCCAAGCCCCAGGCCTACAACGCAGGTTTGGCCGGCACCACGCCGGTCATGGCCCACGAAGAGGCCGGTAACGTCTCTCCCTACGGTTGCGTAGGGATGGTTGGCAATACCTATGAGATGACCTCATCAAGCTGCGACAAGCGCCCGGGGGCGATGCGAACCAAAGGAGGCGGCTGGCATAACTACGATGAGCGCCATTTTAACGCCGTTCGCTACACCACCGAACCGCTGACGGCTTCTCACGGGGCCCTCGGATTTCGGGTGGCTCGCGACACCCCTAACGCCCAAGAGCGAATCGACAGCGGGCCTCCCATCCCTCCTCCCACCTTTGAGGAGATGCACCTGGAACTGACCAGTCATCTTCAAGGCCTGGTGGTTCTCGTGCGTGACCGAGGTTTAGCTTCGGCCGAACCAAAAGTGGCCTTGACCTGCGCTCGGCTGGCTGCCCTGTCCCAGAAGCTCTCTCCCAACACCTGCCACTCTGTTAAGGTAGAAACGGAGGCTCTCCTCCGCAAGCTCAAGGAAAGCTTTGATTCCTTAGCCACCTCACCACCCGGGCTTCGGGAGCTGGTCCAGAAAGGCCTGAATCTTTGTCGAGACCGGACTACGGAGAGAGCCGACGCTACCGACACCCGGCCCCTCTTGGTGCGTCCCCCCGCCCAAGAAATCGCCAACTATGACAAGGTCGCTCCCGGGATCTGTCGGGGAGGAGCTCCTACCAGGGCCGGGCTAGCCTGGCTCAAGAACCAGGGCGTCTCCAAAGTCCTTGACCTTTCCCAGGTCCCGCCCCGGGAAAGACCGGGCGGAGTTGAGCACCGGGCCTTTCCGGCTAACGGCTATGTTCCCCCGAGTTTCTCCGATGTGGAAGAGTTCATCACCGAACTCAACCATCGACCTGCTGGGAAAGTCTATCTTACCAATGAGGCAGGCCATGGCACTCTCGACGACTATCTAGCTTGTTGGCGAGTCAGTCAGGGATGGACAGCCGAAGAGGCTTTGGCCGAGGCCGACCGCTTCGCCCTTCCAGGGCGATTTCAATCCAGGGATTTCGTGCACCAGTTCGAAGCCTATCAGAAGGCCAAGGAGACTTAGACGACCGCTTTTGGGAATCGCTCGTTCGAATGCTGGACTCACTCTCGGAAGCACCCTACTGGTGGTGCTGATTGTGACTGTACTGGGATTCACGTTAGCGGCCACGAGCGTCAGCCACCTCAACGTCACCAGTCGCCTCAGTCAGGGCCACCGGGCCCACCTGCTGGCCGAGTCGGCCGTAGCTCTGGCCATCGAGCAGTTCAGCCGAGACGAGACTTTCGGCTCTGACCCGACCGCCAACCAGCAGGTCCTTCATCCGCTCAGCGGGGGGGCCAGTGGAGAGCTTGTCTTCGGCTCGACCGGCTACTACTCGACCAACAATTTAACCAACGACGCCCCCGTACAGGGTTGGAACGGTCGAGTGGTGCCGGCTCACGGGGCCCACCTGATTGGGGTGGGCCGAAGCGGAGGGGTCGAAAAAAGGGTTGAGGTGGTGCTGGTCCAGCCGCCTTTTCCTTTCGTTCTAGGCTCCTCGGGACCAGTGCGCTCCTCGGGCGGTCTTTTGGTGGCCGGGCTGCCCGACGCTGGTCAACTGGTCACGGGTCTGAACCCAGCCGACCTCAAACCGGGAGATCTGGTTTCCAACGCCAACGGGCCTGGGGCCATCGAACTGGGGCCGGACACCACCGTCACCGGTCGACTGGAGACGACGGCTGCCAGTCAAGACGTGATCTATGACCGCAACGACCCCACCATTCAAATCCGAGAGCTGGAATTTCAAGCCGCTCCCGAAGAGCTTCCCGTTATCGATCTGGCCCTCTACGACCCCCGCAGCAACGGTCAAACCGTCCATCGGACCTTGACCGACCCTCGCTACCGGAGCGAGACTCTCAAAGGGTCGATCGTGGCTGAACCGCCTAGCGGGACGGTCGAATTCTCCGACTCACTGACCCTTGACGGGGCCCTACTCTTTGTGGACGGCGACCTCCGCATCCAAGGGGGCCTTCAAGGTATCGGAGCCGTGGTGGCCACCGGCAACGTCGAGGTGCTCGACGGCACAGCTTTACGAAGCGACAATAACACAGCTCTTCTGGCCGGAGGCGACATCGCTCTTTGGGGCAACGGGACCGAGGCCAGTTATTTCCAGGGCTTGATCTACACCGAAGGTCACTTCCTGGCCGAACAAGTGACCCTGGTGGGCACCCTGATCGCTCGCTCTGACCAGGGCGATAAAACCACCACTCTCAACAATACCCGATTGATCGCCACCCCCGGCCAAAGCCAGCTGAGTTTCACCCTCACTCCCCCTTCCTCCCCAGGCCCCACTGGACCCAGCAGCTTTAACGTCGACGCTCACCGAACGGGCCAGACGGGTCCCGGACTACCGGGCATCGTCATCTCGTCGTCTGGGGCCGGCCGTTATGACATGCAACTAGAGATCAACGGAAGCAACAGTGGCATCGGTCTGGCAGGCGGCACTCTTGACGAGGCCGTGGCCTTCGTTCTCGCTCAACTATCCGGCTTCCAGGTGGAGGAAGCGGAACTGCGGACCTACCTGGATGGACTGCAAACCAACACCCCTCAAATCATCACGCCCCTTTTGAACCCTCCTGGCGGGAACGGCCAGGGAACCAACCCAAACCCTACATCGCCGGATCCTGCTGCCGTGGTGGTCACCATCGACCCCAGCGAATTCTTGCGCTTCGAAACTCGGGTCCGGATCGGCCTGTGGCAACCGCTGAGTAAGAATTAGGCAAGGTCGCCGTGGTAGAGTCCGCTCAGAGACCATTGAACCATCTGCCTGTTTTGCCCGCCTTCCGCATATGTTCGTAGAAGCCGACCATGTCTTCCCAAGCCCCAAGTCCTTTATATCCCTGGACGATCATCGTCATCTCGTCGGGATAGAGGCGCCGGTCGTCGTCCTCCACGGCCGGGAGAGCCACCTCTTTATCGCCCTCTTGGTGATGGTCGTTGTAGGCAGCAGTCAGAGCGGTGTAGTCTCCATCGCCTCGCACCCAGAAATCCTGGATTTCCCGCAGGAGTGCGAGTTTCTCATCGTTGGAACGGGCGACGACGGTCTTTTTGCCTTGGGGACCCTCCTCGGTCTTGGTGAGAGCGGCTTTAAGAATCCTGGTGAAGCGATTGCGATGGACGGCCCACTCGTGGACCTCGGGTTGGCGTTCAGCCAACTTGTCCCGAGCTTCTTCTGGGCTCCAGCTGAGCATATCGGCCATCGGGCCCATCGTCTCTTGAGACACATGCTCGAGAGGATTGAAAGGCCCATCGGGCTGAACGGGTTCAGCCTCAGCTGCCTCCATAAAAAGGGTCAAGGCTTCGGGGTCAACCCGAAGAGTGCCGTTGGCACCGAGCGAGGCAGCGATGGCGATCTTTTCACCGTAGGCGCCTTGGGCGCGAATTTCCCCACCTTCAAGCTCCATCCGAACCGTTTTACCGGTGGGTGCCTGGATGCTCAGGCGAAGGGGCGCCTCGACCGAGCCGGCATACTCTTCCCTGCCGCCCTGGGCTTGACTGTCAGACCCTTCCGGGCGCGCTTTTCCTTTAGGTTGAGGCCTGCCAGGTCCCTTACCATCGACTATTCGCATGACGTGTCTCCTTGAAATTCCTGTCCCCGGCATTAAACCAGAGAGGGTTGAAAAAAACCTGATGAGACGACCGACTGTTTACAAACAGGCAAAACTTGCTTCGGACCAGAACTCTCTGTCATGGAAGAACGCAAGGTCGAGATTCTCCGAGCCATGTTCGAAGTGGCCTATGCCGATGGCAACTTTGACCCCTACGAGAAGGTGGCTATGGCCAATATTCTCGGCTATCTAGGCTACACCCCCGACGAAGTCAGAAGCATCGGAGCGACCTCCTCTGCCGGCGACTTAGCTCGCCTCGACCAGGTTTTGGCCGACCGAGAAGAAAGACTCGAGGCGCTGGGCGACCTGATCACCGTGGCCCTGGCCGACGGCCTGATCACCAATGAGGAACTCGACTACCTGAAAGCCATGGCGGCCCGACTCGGCTTTAGCGAAGAGGAGTTTACCGACCAGAAGATGGCCGTCTTTAAAGGCCTGCAGGAGCCGTAACGGTAACCTTTACCGGAACAGTAGTAACACTTGGCTGTTCCCCCGCAACTAGTACACACCCGCCCGCCGTTCTGATAGCCGGTGCCGGAACAGTCTTTGCAGCGCCCTTTGCCAGCACAGATTTTGCATTTAGGACGATTCTCGGGCCGACCTTTCTCAGCTAAGGCCTGGCCGTTCCAGACCATCAAGAGGATCACCATGAGAAGGAGCGGGCGCATGCCCAAGACCTAAACGAACGGACTGAAAAATCCCTGAACGCCGATGCCGGGCCGGGACAAATAACGAAAGTTTAACGGAGCGGTTGTAACCTGTTGGCGATAGGAGTGTGACCATGAGAATTTTTTTAGGGCCCGACCAAGCCCGAACCAGCAGCCGATCTTTACCAAGTGAACCGACCGGTCCACCTGTCCCACCGCTGGAAGACGCGGCCACCGCTGAGACGGCGCCACCCGTTGACGAGGTCGACTGCCGCAAGCCGATCGCGGAGGGTAGCGACCCGAACCGATTAGCCGCCCAGCTTCGACTACCGGCCGCCATCGTCGCCGGCGGCGGCGGGGGCCTCGCCTCGATGACCCTGGCTCTGGTCTGGGAACGTGAGGTCGTCGGTGGCCGGTGGCAACCCGAGGGCAAGGCTCGTATCGCCGGCCGGGTGTCCCTCCATAACGCCTCCATCAGCCCCGCCGCTAAGGGTGTCAGGATGCCACTCCGAGTCGGGTTACCGCCTGGCACTCAAGGCCCCGAGGTGACCTACCTCGACCCCCGAACCAAGACCGTTCAACCTGGCAGAGACCTGGCGGAGGCCGTGGAAACGGCACCGAAGCTCGAAGGAAACGACGCTCACCTTCACGTTAGTTTTTCTCTCCCCGAAGAAACCCTCTCCCACCTGGGTGCCACCACCTTTGCCCTGATCCCCAACGACGGGATCGATTCCGAAGGAAAGGTGAGCGGCGATGCGCTCAAGGGGGTCGTGCTCCCAGCCGTTGAGGGGGTCAACCAGCAAGTGGCAGTCCCGCAAGGAAGTCCATCGATTGAGGTCCTGACGGACATCGGCGACCTCAACTACGGGGCCCTCGCGACCCAGCAGGGCAGGCTGGCGGTCGGAATCACTCGAGCCTTTGATGAAACCCTCTCGGAATCCGTTCTCGAAGACGCCGGGTACACTCCGACCACCGCTTTCGAAACGCTTTCTTCCCAACCCGGCACGACCAGGGAGAAACTTCGTCACCACGCCCTTGGGCAGGTTGTGAACGCAGGAGCCGGCATCGCTTCGGCCCGCCACACGATAGGCTGGGAACCCGTAGAAGCTGCCAAAGTCGCCACCGCCACGGGACATCCAGCCGACCCTTCAACGCTGAGTGAAGAGGCGGCGGCAGCCCTCGACCCTCTTATGCAGATGCTCGTGGGCAAAGCCAATCCGTTTAAAGCAGTGGACAACATTGTGGTGGCTGGACCAAACACCACCAACGCGACCCTCGACACCTATTATTTCGACAACGCCGCCCCCAACTATGTCGCGGCTTGCAACCAAACCGGCCACGCTGACCCGACGCTGGCTCTCTACGCGCTGGCCCGGAAAAGGGCTGAAGCCCTCGAACAGATTCCGCAGTTCCGCCGCCCCCATTTCCAACCGGATTTCATGACCCGCCCCGTCCCCCACGAGTACTTGACGCTAGCTGATCTCAAAGCTCAATCGGATGCCCTGCTAAAGCCCAAGAGTGAAGGTGGGCCGGTGGTTCGATTCTGCCAATGGGTAGCTCGGAAAGCGGCCAATCATCTCTCCGCCCAAATGGTCCCTTTAGCGGCCGTAGCTCTTGGGTCAGGCTGGTCGGACGACCACGAAGCCAAAGTCAATCGAGCTTTGGGTGACATGATCGACCAGGCTTCGAAAGGCGAGGAGTCCTTCAGTAACTGGATAGCCGAGAGGACCGCCAACAACAGCCCCGCTCCCAGCCCTGCTGCACCAGCCCCTCCGGGCCCGGTCGAAACGACCCAGGAGGTGCCCCTGATCCAGACAAACCCGGCCAGAGCCCAGGCTGAGTTCGCTAAACGAACTCAAGCCCTTGAGGCACAACTTCAGCCGGTGCTGCAGGAACCTGGCTTTCAAGAAAAGTTTCAAGGCGAGATTCAGACTCGCTATGAGGCCGTTGCCAAGAGTGGGCTAGCGGGCCGCGTCTTGAACCATCACTGGGCCAACGCAGGAGGCGCAGTGCTCCAGGCCCAAGCCCAGCAAAAAGGAGTCCAAGTCGATCAGCTTTCGGAACAAGACCAACTCGAAACTCAAAGGCTCTTGAGTCAGCAGGTGGAAGGCCAAATCCGGCTCATTCTGGCTGCTCAGGTGGTTAAAGAGCATGCTGACACAACCGAGAACCACGCCCTGGCGAAGGCGGCCGGCCATCTCCTGAAGGGTTACCCTGAGTTGTTAGGTGACCCACTACCGGAAGCCGTTCGACAAGTCACAGCAAAACCGAACGAAACGGAAAAGGCGTAGGGTTAGACGTTAGCGACCTCGTCCGGCGCGAGGCCGAGGAGCGGTTGTTCCGTCATAGGCCTCTCCACCCTCCAACCAGGCGAAAGTGCCGGGGTTCGAGGCTTCTATCTGGAGTTTCTGCTCGCGGTCGAGTAAACGCCAGCTCTCTAGAGCTTCATTTTGGGCTTTTAAAGTTGCCACAAGATCGTGGCGCAAAACCGCTCTCTCATAGCTCTGGATCGAATCCAAGAGACGGGCGGCTGGAGAGGATTGGTCACCCAGGCCGGGTGAGCCTAGGAACAGTAGGAGAACCAACAACCAACAAGTTTTCTTCATGTCTACCTCCTACCAGTTAGGACCGCAGACCGCTCCCAACGTTACACCCTTAAGTCAGCACCCCGTTCTCGGCAGCCCAACGGGCTGCGGCCGTGCGAGAACTAACGCCCAGTTTCCGGTAGATGGAACGTAAATGAACCATCACCGTCTGGGGGCTGATGCAGAGGGCCTCGGCGATCTCCTTATTGGAAGCCCCAGTAGCCGTAACCTTGAGCACCTCGAACTCCCGGGCCGTCAACCCTTCGGGCGGCTCCTCATTCCTATCTAAGCGGCTCAGCAACTCGTCCACCGAAGTTTGGTCTCCCTCGAAAGTAGCCTGAGCAAACTGGTCCCCGAGCGCGCTCCTCAAGCGGGCCAGAATGTCGGAGCGGTCCTGGCGGTCGCTTTTCTCGAGATGCACGTCAACGGAAGCTAAGAGCCTCTCCGCCGCCCCCAAGAACTGAGCACCCAGGTAGTGACGCGAGAGCCCCGCCAAAACCCCCGCCAACCCGATCAGGCAAAGAGCTAACCCGTGTCGCGCTCCAGCCTGGCGCCACAACGAGAGGGCCTCCCGGAAACCGCTACCGGCTTCCTCCCATCGGCCCTGGCCCAACTCTACGTAGGCCAAGTTCTGGAGCGCCAGGGCGGCCAACGAGAACTCGTGAAGTCCTCGAAAGCTCTCAGCGGCGGCGCGAAAGTGACGAGCCGCCGCCCGCCGATTCTTCTGATTGCGGTAGATCTCCCCTAATGCATTGTGGGCCCAGCCTTCACCGAGCGGATAAGGGTGACCCTGGGCAAGACGGAGGCTCTCCTTTTCATAGTCGATCCCCTGCTCCACCTCGCCTAACACCCAGGCTACGCGGCCCATCCCATTGAGAGCCTCTACCTCCCCCTGGCGATGACCCGCTTGGCGAGCACATTTGAGGGCGTCGTGATAGAGTTCATCGGCCAACCTGTACTCTCCCTGGCGAAATCGTAGCTGACCCATTCCGCACAAACTCTCCGAGCGATTGGCCTGGTCAGACCAACTTTCAAGCGCTTTGGTGAAATGGCGGTCAGCCACCTCGTAATCGCCCTGATGGCAGGCTAACACGGCCAAGAAGTGATGGGCTTGAGCCGCTTCTCCCTCCCGCTCATCGTATCGAGCCAACAAGGCCTCAAGCGACTGCCGCCCCTCAGCCAGAAGGCTACACGCTTCCCAATACCAACCCAAAGCCCCAGCCAGCTTCAAACCTTCTCGCCACCGACCTAACTCTTTGAAGGTCTCTAGGGCTTGGGCCAGATTGCCCTTCTCGAGGGCCAGAGTCTTGAGCCCTGCGGCGTGCTGCTCGGTCCCTCGGCAGCGAGACAATCGGCGAGCCAAAGTCAGGTAGTGGTTGGCGTGGGCCAAACGAGCTTCCTCGAGGGCCCCCTTAGCCTCGAGTCCTTTGAGAGCGTAGTGGCGAACCGTTTCCAGCAAAGCGTAGCGAGTCTCCCCTGTAGCAGTGTGGCGGGTGGCCACGAGACTATGGTCGGCCAGGGCCAATAACGCTGTAGGAATAGAGGAGGTCTCCGAACTGAGAGCCGTCACCGCTTCCCGGTCAAAACCGGCGCGAAACACTCCCATTTTGAGAAAAAGAGACTGCTGGTCGCCCTCTAACAGCGAGAAACTCCAATCGAGAGTGTTGGAAAGAGTCTGCTGACGACGAGGCCGGTCGGGGCCTCCTCCACTCAACATTTCGATGTTATCTTTCAGACTGGCGTTGAGTTCCACCAAACCCAGGTGACGCAAACGGGCTGCCGCCAACTCCAGGCAGAGCGGAATCCCATCGAGGCGAGCACATAGTTCTTCGATCAACTCCCGGTTCTCATCGGAGACCTCAAAATCGGGTCGCACTGAGCGCGCTCGCTCAACCAGAAGGCTGACCGCCATCGGCGTATCCAGCGGCTCGAGGGTGAGCAGCTGTTCGTCGGCCAACAAGAGAGGCGCTCGACTGGTCGCCAAGACCCGAAGCTGACTATGTTTGGCCAACAACTCAGCGATCTGTCCGGCCTCGTCCCGCAACTGTTCAAGGTTATCCAGCACGACCAAAGTAGGCCTAGCGAGAACCGTATCGAG
Organism: uncultured Burkholderiales bacterium; assembly: GCA_964423525.1. Classification (GTDB taxonomy): domain Bacteria; phylum Vulcanimicrobiota; class Xenobia; order Xenobiales; family JADMJV01; genus CAYRFU01. The sequence continues at coordinate 9,619 of CAYRFU010000151.1, forward strand.
CCTTTCGTGCCACTCTCTGCGTGCGCATTCCGGCAACTCGAGGGTTTGACCAAGGCGGTTCAGGATCGCCTCAGGTGAGCTTTCGACGTCTTCCAGAGCGACCCAGATCACCGGCAGGGAACTCCGCTGAGCGACCTCGAGAGCCAGCCGGGTCTTGCCGATACCGCCCACCCCGACCAGGGTGATCAAGCGCAGGCCTGGCTCGCCTAGCCAGCTCTCCAGCTGGTGAAGTTCATCCTCGCGGCCGACCAGCGGTTGACCGGGAGTTGGAAGGGAAAGACCCATCGCCCAGACTTCCCCTCGGCCACCTTCACTCCTTTTGCGGGAACCTTTCCGGAGGCTCCAGGTTTAAGGGCAGTGACAGGGCGTAGCGCGCACTTCCCCCCGAGAGCGCTACCCCTGTCCTTTTTTCAAGACTTCGGCCAATCGATCGGGGTCGGCCGGCCCTTTCCAAAGCGGGGTCGTCGACCCATTGAAAAACATCCAGCAGGTGGAGTCGCTCCCACCCAGGCGCCGTACAGTGACCGCTCCGCCGGGGTCGCCGAGAAGCCGATCAGCACTGGGATTGAATCGCTTTTCGAAAAGACTGGTGGAGGCGGCCGAGGAGTAGACCAGGACATTCCAAACCGGGATTCCGGCTTGATGGGCCATAGCGTAGGCAGAGCGGTCTTGTTGGTCGATCCGCTCCAGGCAGCCTCCGCAACCGGGAGCTGTGAGCACGAGCAAAAGAGGGCCTTCACCGCTGTAAGTGACAGGACCGTCCCGACTGGGGAGGGTGAATCCTTCCCCCTTCACCACCACCTTCTCAGGGCTGGCCACCTCTGGCGCGGGCTCATCCTGGTTGGAAGAATAGTAGATTCCGATGGCCACCAGCATCAGAACAATCAGCAAGTCCGGGTAGCGAGAACGCTTGTGCATACCCTCTTCTTCGACCTCGACAGGCCGATTCATCGCGATCTGTAACCCGATTCTCAAAAGCTGCAACGGGTTTGAAACGGCCGGCGGTGATACTCGGGTCAACCTCGAGACGGAAGGAAACACAATTCAATGATGAACGCAATGATGGACGCAGCTCTCCAAAACCTGAACATGATGGCAGACCTCCAGGCAAAGACCGAGGAGCAGCTCAGCCAGATGATGAACCAGGCCGCCAAAAACCGCCAGGAGAGCCTCAAAGCCACCCAAAAAATGGTCGACCTCACCAAAAAGCAGTCGAAGGCCACCGAAGCCTACATCAATGAAATGATGGATGTTGCTCAAAAAATGATGGTGCCGGCCAAAGCCTAAAAGTTGCAGTGCCCCCCCAGGAACCCCGCCCCCCCAGGGTGGGGTTCCTTTTTGTTGGGCCTAGGTTGTCCCGCCCAGGCGACCCGAGTCCCCGTTTACAACCCGCGACGTCCCCACCAGTAAGCCGGGACCCCCCAGGCGACCTGAAGAAATCAGTCCTAGAAGTTCCCCTCCGAGACAGCGCCAGAGCGCGACAGCGGCGAATTCAATCAATCAGGAGGTCTAGATGGAACTCAAACCTGAAATAGTACGCGCCGACGACTTTCCCGACCGTGGTTATCAAGAAGTGACTGTGCGGATTCCTCACGGCACCGAAGACCTGATTGCCGAAGCCCTGCTTCTCGACCAGTATCGCTCCGCTCTGGTTCGAGAGAACTAAAGCGCCATCGAACTCGAACTCATACAAGGCAACATCGTCCACCAGCAGGTCGACGCGATCGTGAATGCGGCCAATTCGAGCCTGCTGGGGGGTGGTGGAGTGGATGGAGCCATCCACCGAGCTGGAGGACCTGCCATTCTGGAGGAATGTCGAGCGATAAGGGCTCACCAGGGAGGTTGTGAGACCGGTCAAGCGGTGATCACTGGCGGGGGTAATCTGCCAGCCGCTCACGTCATCCATACCGTTGGACCCGTCTGGAGGGACGGTCAGCAAGGGGAGCCTGAGCTGCTGGCCTCCTGCTATCGAGAAAGCCTCCGCCTCGCTTCTCTCCACCAACTGCAAACGATAGCCTTCCCGAGCATTAGCACCGGGGCCTACGGCTACCCCATCGAGTTAGCTGCAAGCGTGGCTCTTGCGACCGTCAAAGCAGAGGGAGCGAACCTGGAGTTGGTCCGCTTCGTGCTCTTTTCAGACGGCGATCTGAGCGTTTACCAGAAGGCCTTTACCGGCCTATCGAGGTAGAGGCTGGTCGGTTGGCGAAGGTTCTAATCTCCGATGTCCGAGCTGAAACGTTGTCCACGGTGCCAGGCCAATATCCCAGCCAGCGTGAAGGTTTGTGGCTGCGGTGCCGACCTCAGCCAGCCCCAGAGAGGGAACCTGTTTCAACTGGTTGCCCTGATGGCTATAGGGCTGTGTCTGGTGATGACCATCTACCTGGAGTCGGCCTATCCCACTTGGGAGGTCGAGCTTTTCGAACGGCCCTTTCAAGCCCGCATGGTGCCCTGCTATGTGGCTTTGATCATCTTCTTCGGTCTGCTGATCTCGCAATTCCGGTTCTATAAAGTGCAATCGTGAGCGTCTATCGTCGCCTGGAGGAGAAATTCCAAGCGGGCCACTGTGTAGTACTCGACGGTGGTAACGCCACCGAACTCGAGCGGGCCGGCTTTATCACGCCGGAACCGTATCGCACCCTCAAGATCTGGGGAAGCTGGGCTCTATCCCATCGACCGGATGAGGTGAGGCGAATCCACCGAAGCTACGTCGAGACGGGCTGTGACGTGATCACCACCAACACCTGGGCCCTGTCCGATCTCGCCGAAGCCCAAGAGCAAGGCTACGTCCGACCGGAGCGACCGGGGTCGTGGTTGGACTTGGCCCGGGTGGGTCTCGACTGTGGTCGCCAGGCGATCGAAGACGGAGGAAGGGGCGACTCCTGTGCCCTGGCCTTCAGCGTGGCGGGAGACATGACTTCCCGAGATGACCTGGAGCGTCTTGAGCTGCTGATCCGAGTCTTTAAGGAAAGCCCGCCCGACATCATTTTCTTGGAGACGGCCGGCCTCATTCGCGACGGCTTGACCTTCCCGGCCGTGGCCAAGATCGTAGCCACCGGAATCCCTGTCTGGCTTAGTTTCCGTCGCTGTCGGGAAGGGGTTTGCGGTGTCTTCGGACAGCTTTGGGGTGGACCCGAAGGCGACACTTTCGGACGCGCGGCTCGCAAGCTTGAGCAGATAGGCGTTCAGGCTTTGATGTTCAACTGTTTGCCCGTTTGGCGCCTGGCCGGAGCCCTTCCCTGGCTGAGAGACTTCGTCGATCTTCCCCTGGGGGTCTACCCCAACCTGGGGCATTATCTCGGGAGTCGCTGGGCCTTTTCAACCGACACTTCGCCTCAGAACTTCGCCCAAATGGCCCTCGAGTGGCGACAAGAAGGGGCCCAAATCGTGGGAGGCTGCTGTGGAGTCACCCCCGACCATATCTCGGAAGTGGTCGAAGCGGTCCGAGGGGTCAAAGTAGGGCGGCTCGATAGACCAGCCCCGAGCCCTCCCCCTTCCGTCCGCCCCTGGAACGACCGATGGGGACGAAATCTCTTCCCCCTTCCTTTCCCTAAGATCATCTGTGAGCCGGGAGTCTTCCGTCCCACCCAGGGCAGTTTTCTAATGTGGAAACACCTTTTCAACCACGGCTTAGGCAAGGGCCAGCGGTGCCTGGAAGTCGGCTGTGGCACCGGAATCTTGGCCATTCAGCTGGCTCTCAACGGAGCCCGATCGGTGGAAGCGATGGATATCGACCAGTCGGCCGTCCAGAACACCCTGGTCAACGCCTTTCGCAACGGGGTCCACGACCGCGTGACGGCCTCCTGTGTGGACGTCTACACCTATCTACCTCGCCACAGATTCGACCTGGTGGTAGCCAGTCTTTACCAGATGCCCGTCGACCCTCAGGCCGAAACCTCAAGTCTCAGACCAGCCGATTTCTGGGGTCGTAATCCCCTGGACCACTTGATTTCGCTCCTCCCAACTTTGCTCGAAGAGCAGGGGGTTGCCTACTTGATGCAAATCTCGGTCTTGAGCCGCCAACAAACCGAGGAGCAACTGTCTCGTCACGGACTCGAGGCCCGAGTGGTCGACTTCAGCTTCTTCTACTTCAGCCGGGTGTTCTATGACCACATCGACCAGATTCAGCGAGTCACGGAACTCTCCGATGCTTACAAATTGACCTTCGGTGAAGACGAGCTGATGGTGATGTATCTCCTCGAGATCCGTCAGGCTTCATCTAAGTAGCGCTGGCGGATGGCCAGAATCTCCTCGAGATTGGCCAGAAACAGGTCCACCAGGGAGGGGTCAAAATGCTGGCCTCGTTCCCGCTTCAACAGCTCGATAGCCTCTCTGACCGTGAAGGCCTTCTTGTAACGACGCTGGGATACGAGAGCGTCAAAAACATCGGCCAGAGCGACAATACGCCCCTCGATCGGGATCTCGTCACCGGCCAAACCGCGGGGATACCCTCGACCGTTCCATCGTTCGTGATGGGTAAAAGCGATCCGCTCGGCCATCTGAACGATGCTGGAGTTGGAGCCTCCCAGAATTTTGGAGCCGATGGTGGTGTGTCGCTGCATTCGGCGAAACTCTTCGTCGGTGTAGCGATTAGGATTGAGCAAAAGCTCGTCATCGATCCCTAGCTTACCCACGTCGTGCATCAGGCTGGCCAGGCGAATGGTGTCGATCTGTTCGTCGTCCCAACCCAGAGCCCTAGCCAAACAGGCGCTATACTCTCCCACCCTCTGAATGTGAGCGGAGGTCTCGTTGTCGCGATACTCGGCCGCCAGGGAAAGCCTCAGGATAGTCTCTCGATTGGACTCTTCCAGACCGGCATGGTAACGAGTTCTCTCGATGCAAGCCACCAAAAGGTCGGCCAGGATGGTCAGAATCTGAAGTTCGATCTCTCGGAAGACGCCGGCTTGGATAAAGTTGTCGAGATAGATCAGGCCCACAGTGCGTTCCCGCGTCCTCATCGGAACGGCCATCACCGAGCGAACCCCTGAGAACACCATGCTCTCGCTAGCCGCCTCGCGCTGAGAACCGGCTGCATCCAGCAGCAAGAGCGGTTGACCCTCTTCGAGAGCTCGGTCGATGGCGGTCTGACTGAAGGTGAACGACTCGTGGTCGAATCCCCCTTGATCGTTCTTGGCTCGGAATTCTTTATGGGCCTGATCATCGTCGGGCGTCCAGAAGAGGATCACCCCGCGCTGGGCTCCCAGCGCTTCGACCACCCGTTCCAGAGCTCGACCGAGGACGGTCTCTAGATCATAGGTAGAATTGAGGGTTTGGCTGATCTCGGAGAGGCACTGGAGACGAACCAGATCGCTTTGCGACAGATTTCGTAACGGGGCAGTGTCCTGGCCGGGGCGCATAGCCGTAGCTTTTGCAAGACGGCCTGTCGACCCTTTTGACGAACTTTTAACTTTTAGTAACTATACTGTGGGTGTTATGAAGAAGGTTCCCAACAGCGGTTTTAGTGTCGTTCAACGACAACATCTCAACAAGTGTCGTCCCAAATCAGCTCAAAAGCGACGCGAGCTTCAAGATGTCTTACGGACTTCGGCCTACGCCGACAAAAGCACGCTAACCTGGGTCAAGTCGGTCTTCAAGCGACCTGAGGATCCGGAAGAGTCGGTTGGCGTGATGCTGGCCAAGTATGGCAACGTCATGGCCAGGAAGATCGGCACCCAGAAGACCCTGGGCAAAGTGGCTCTAGGCTTGGCCGCAGCCGGCGCTGCCCTGGCCGTCGCCACACCCTTTGTCCCGGCCCTGGCGGCTGTAGCTATCAAAGGCGTTCCGGTAGCGATGGCGGCCGGTGGTCTGATGACAGCCTTCGGGCTCACTCGCGGAATCGACCACTTGATGAAGGCCGGTCAGCTGAAAAAGCGGGAGCAAAACGCCCGAGAAACGACCATAATGGCAGCTTCTTTCATGAGCAAGAAAGCGAACTATATCAAAGCAGACCTAACTCAATCGACTCGTGATGTCGAGATGAAACTGATGATGGGAGACCCGGTCTCGGTTGACGATGCCCGATTCAGTGCTTTCATCGCGACCGAGAGGCCGCAGCAAGCCTCGGGTCAACACTATCAAGCTTACCGTTCCTACCACGACCCTGAGGGCTTTCGATTCGGCTACCAGGACCCTATGGAAGCTATGAGGCGGCAGCGGGCCGAAGGGGCCCAATGGCAACCGCATCAACAAGCTCCTCCGCCCGACCCGAACGCCCCCACCCCCGCCGACTTCGCCAAATTGGGGCTCCGCCCCGAGGCTAGCCTGAAAGAAGTCAAAGCCGCCCGTAGGGAAATTCTCCGTGCCCACCATCCCGACCGCAACAGAGGCGACGCTGCTGCAGAAGCTCGCTATAAAGCGGCGTCTGCGGCCGCCGACAAAATCGCAGCAGCTAAAGGCTGGAATCTTTAGTCGTCGCTGCGCGCGATAAGAATCAGTCGGAGGAGTTCCATCACGGCCATGGCGGCAGCTGCCACGTAAGTCAGTGCGGCGGCGTTGAGAACCCTTTTCACACCGGCAGCCTCCGACGAGGTCACCAGGCCGCCCTCGGTGAGCAGACGCATCGCTCGCGCCGACGCATCGAATTCGACCGGCAAAGTGATGAGAGCCACCAGCACGGCACCCGAGAAGAACACAATGCCTGCCGTCTGGAGCACCTCAATGTGGGCGAACATCCCCGCCAGAAAGAGAATCCAGGCGAAGCTTGAGCCGAAGTTTGCCAGCGGCACCAGTCCGCTCCGGAGATACATCGGCCAGTAACCATCGCGCTTTTGCAAAGCGTGGCCCAACTCGTGAGCCGCCACGCCAAGAGACGAAAGCGAGCGCCCCGAGAACACGTCGGGCGAGAGGGCCAACGTGTTGGTGGACGGGTTATAATGGTCGCTTAAGAAACCCTGGGTGGGTTCGATGTTGACGGCCACCCGGCTTCGTCGGGCTAGCTCTTGGGCGGCCTGGGCTCCGGTCAACCCGCTGCGGGCCCCCACCTGAGCATAGCGAGAGAAGGTGCTCTTCACTTTCGCCTGGGCGAAAAGCGACAGCAACACCGCCGGAATCAAGAGGATGAAGGTCCAATCTAAGAATATCATAGTCCTATAATAGACCCGGCCGTGTTAGAATTTCATTATACTCCCGTAAGAGTTTCCAGCGCGGCGATGGAGCACGCTCCGCCGAGTGGGCGGAAACTGGCCGGGCCTAACAGACGATCTCACCAACTTCATGAATTCGATGGGCCTGGTGAACGGTGT
>CAYRFU010000152.1:0-12084 GCA_964423525.1 uncultured Burkholderiales bacterium
AGCCGTTCGAGTCGAGGATCTCCAAAGAACGGGAGATCGGCTCTCCTCGTGCCAGACTGAGGGCCACCTGGACCGACCTCTCAGCCTGACTCACCATCGGCTCCAAAAGACTTTTCTGATGCCGTCGCTGGTGGGCACGCCCTTCCAGCAGGTGAGAGAGGACTTCGACCAGCCTCGATGGTGAAATTTCTTCAAGGTCGAGGGCCAGAGCCCCTGCCCGTCGGCAGAATCGATCCACTTTGGGGTCGTAAGAAAGACCCACCATCGGAAGTCCGGCGGCGGCGGCCAGGATCAAAGAATGGAGGCGCATGCCGACCACCATGTCGCAGCAGCGCAAAAGACCTGTCAGTTCGCGAGGTTGGTAGTCTCCTTTGAGAAGGTAGGCCTGACCCTCTAGTAGCTCCAAGAGGGTTTGAGAAGGGGTCCGGTCTTGGCTGGGGTGAAACGGAAGCAACAGGTAGCGAGCGTTTTCTTGCTGGCGAAACTGGCGAAGGCCCTTAGCCAGGTCTTCGAGCGGGAGGCCGGGCCAGGGTCGCACCGTCACGGCCACCAGAGGGCCGACCCCCGAGTGGCGTCCAGAGGGTCCCTCCAGTCGGCCGATCTCAGAACTCAGCTGTTCGCTTTGAAGAATCTCTCTCATCCGGCTGGTGGGCGCGGGTTCTAGCAGTAGGGCAGGGTCGGCCGTCACCCGGAGGGGAGGGGTTTGAACTCCGGTCTTAAGCAGGTCGTCAGCCGAGGCCTGATCACGAACGGTGATGAGATCGACGCGGTTGGCTAACATTTTGACCAGAGTGCGGGCGGCCGGACTCTGGACCGGCCCGTAGCCCTGACAGAACAATAGGACTCTTTTACCCAGCAGGCGAGCCAGGGCACACAAGCCGAGATAGTAGACGACGCTACCGGGACCGGTGCTGTCCTGAAGCAGGCCCCCACCTCCTGAGATCAGCAGGTCGCAACGAGAAAGAGAACGGAGAATGGGCCAGAAACTCTTGCGCGGCACCGACTGGATTTGGAGCGATTCGGCCAGGCTGGAGTCGCCCATCAAGGCGGTGAGCTCAACCTCGGGGCAGAGCCGCCTGAGAGTGGAAACGGTGGCTTCCAGGATGGCTTCGTCACCGACGTTGCCCAGGCCGAAATAACCCGATAGTACAAGACGAGGCGTCCGCATGGTCTCGGCTTCCGTCGCTTGAGGGGGGATCCCTGCGGTAGGGAAGAACTGGCGGCTATGTTCTGTCCCGAATGCGGGATGCAGGTCCCCGAAGCGGCCCGGTTCTGCCCCGGCTGTGGTGAAGCACTTCCGGAATTTCCGCTGCCCCCGAAAACCACTCTCGACCAGGACCGGTATCAGCTTTTGGCGTTACTCAAGACGGGAGGAATGGGGGCCGTCTACAAAGCGATCGACCATCGCCTGGAGAAGGAGGTGGCGCTCAAGCAGCTCCTTCCCGGTCCCGATATCGACTATCGCAAAGGCAGGTTTTTGGCCGAGGGTAACTGGCTTTCTCGGCTTTCCCATCCCGCGCTGCCCAGAGTGACGGACTCGTTTGAGGACCGAGGGTGCCTGTTCCTGGTGATGGACCTGGTGCCTGGTCTCGATCTCGAGAGCCTCTTGGAGCGCGAGGGGAAGCTCGGGCCCGAACGAGTCTTGACCATCGCTTCCCAACTGTTGGACCTACTCCAGTTTCTTCACAGTCAAGACCCCCCGGTCGTTTATCGCGACCTCAAGCCTGCCAACGTCATTTTGGGCCCAGACGGTCGGGTCACTCTGGTGGACTTCGGATTGGCCACCGCTCCCCTGCCACTGACGGGAACGGCTATCGGAACCGAGTGTTACTGTCCGTTAGAGCAGTATCAGGGCAAGGCTGAGCCGCGCTCTGATCTCTATGCGCTAGGAGCGACCCTGGTCTGTCTTCTCACTGGCGAGCCTCCCCCGCCGCTCCAGTATCCCGGTTCTCCCGCATTCGACGCTGTTCTTAGAAAGGCCATGGCTCTCAAGCCAGAGGGTCGCTTCCCCGATGCTGCAGCCTTTAAGGCTGCTCTGTTGGGGCGGACGTTGATGGGCCCGGACGGTAAGGCCCTGGTTTATATCCCCTCCGGAGTCGTTTTGTTGGGGAGCGCCGAGGATTCCGACTATTCCAAGCCACGTCAACGAGAGCTTGGCGGATTCTGGCTAGACCGGGTTCCCGTGACCAATCGAGAATTTCGAGGGTTTGTGGACTCAACCGGTTATCGAGTCCAAGGCGATTGGGCTCGATGGGTCCGGGAGGCTCCCGACCATCCCGCAGTAGGGGTGAGCTGGAGAGACGCCGTGGCCTACTGCCGCTGGGCCGGTAAACGTCTTCCCAGCGAAGATGAATGGGAGCGAGCGGCCGGGGGGCCTGACGGTTGGAAATATCCCTGGGGCCCACAATGGGAGCCCCAGCGTTGTCATCACGGAGCGTCGCGAGAGCGGACCATGGTGGCGCTGGTTGGAGAAAGAGGGACGGTTGTAGGGGGGTCGCTCCCGGAGGGGGGCAGTCCTGAGGGGTGTCTCGATATGGCCGGCAACGTTTGGGAGTGGACGGCCACCTCCGAGCAAGGCCTGCGCGTCGTAAAAGGGGGATGCTGGGCCAATCGCGATCCTCGCACTTTGGCCACTTCAGCCCGCCTCCTCTTCGATCCCGATAGCTTTGATTGTCGGCGCGGCTTTCGGGGGGCCTACGATGGGCCTGCCCCAGAGTCTTCTCGAACAGGAGCTTGCTAGGGTGTCCTAGAAAACGGACCGACGCGGTTAGACAGGAGTTACGTGTGTCCTCAGAACCTCAGCCGACTCAGACTCAACATACCCCAAAAAGCTCTTCGGGAGAACTCCTCGGGCCGGCTTCTGCTCGCTCATCTCAACCGGCTGAACTTGGCAACCCCTCCGGCAGTGCGCCGCCTCCTTCCCCGACACCCGCGGCCCAGGCTGTGCCGGACCAGCCCGAGGAGTCGCAGCCACGCCCCCCCGAGTCCAGCATTCAAGACGATATCCCCGAGAGCCAGTTGGGAGCCCAACTCACCGAACTCGACAATATCATTTCGGATGTCGAAGCCTTAAAATTTCTTCGCCCTCGTCTGGTTCGCTGCCAGAAGGAGGGGGCTCAGGCCTCCAGTTTGATCAGCTTTTACCGATTGGCTGCCCTGACGCTCAAAGAAGAGATCGCCAAGTCTCGCCAGCTGGTAGAACACTGTAAAACCGACCTTAAACGAATGAGAGCCAAGGTCGATCAGGCCGAGCTGAAGCTGGCTATGAATCAGGCCGTGGCCAGTGACGACCCGAGCGCCCCTGTCCCCAAAGAGGCACCCGCCCCGGCCACCGAGGCGACCCCTCGCGACGAAGTGATGGAAGCCAAGATGGCGGCCGAACTCGAGCGGGCCCATGCTCAGCGCGAACGTCTGTTGCAAGATATGCAAAATATGCGAAATCGCGCCCAGATCGACGTCGAAATCAAGGCCTTCAAAGCGGTGGAAAAGTTCACGGGTTCCCTTTTGCCGGCCCTGGATGCCTTCAATCAAGCGATGCCCAGTCTTCAAAAGTCTCAAGACATCGATGCCGTCGTCACCGGTGTCGAGATGATCTACGGGCAGATCAAAGAAGCCCTCGAGAAAGCGGGTTTGACCGAAATCGAGGCTGTCGGGCAACCGTTTGACCCGAAATTCCACGAGGCGGTGGGCGAGGTCGACACCGAGGAGATGCCCGACGAGTACGTCTATGACCAGTTTCAGACGGGCTATCTTTTCGGCGAGCGTTTGCTCCGGCCAGCCATGGTCCGAGTGAGTCGAAATCCTAACAGTCCCGCTCCACCGGCAGCCGCCCCGGCCAGCGAGGAGCCCGCTTCGAAAGAGGCCGACCCTCCCACGGCCGAGGACCCTAAGGGGTCGGTTTCCTCAGAGGAGTCGGCCGGCCACGAGGCTGAGCCAGGACCTGCTTCAGAAGCGCCTGCCGCTCCCCCGTCGGTCAAGCCTCAAGAGGATTCCGAGGGCCCTGCCGAGCCAGCCGAAGCTGAGGCCACACCCGAAGCTGGGGAGGTCGAATCACCTGAATCCGCCCCTCCAGCCCAGGAGGAGGCCCCCGCGGCGGCTCCCGAACAGCCAGCCTCGGACGAGTCGATCAAGACAGAGGAAGAGGAGCCGCCAGAACCCAAGCCCACTGACAGTCCCAGCGGCCCGACGGCTTGAGTCTCAGGCCAAGACCAGGAAAGACGTTGAAAAAAGGCGAACACACTAAAGCCTTGTTTTCTGGGCTTCTATTTTAGGAGGAGCGCAAACGCGTGAGCAAAATTGTTGGAATTGACCTGGGGACCACCAATAGCCTCATTTCGGTTGTAGAGGGGGGAGCCCCTGTCGTCATCCCAAGCGCGGAGGGAGACCATCTGTATCCTTCGGTGGTAGGATTCTCTCGGGGAGGAGAACGCTTGGTCGGCTCAGTGGCCAAGCGCCAAGCGATCAGTAACCCCGAGCGGACCATCATTTCCATCAAGAGGTCGATGGGTACCGATTACCGTGTCACTATCGACGATCGCTCCTATTCTCCCCAAGAGATCTCAGCTATGATCCTGCAAAAGGTGAAGGCTGATGCCGAGGCTTATCTCGGGTTTCCGGTGGAAAAAGCCGTGATCACGGTCCCGGCCTACTTTAACGACTCCGAGAGGCAGGCGACGAAAGACGCCGGCTCGATCGCCGGGCTTGAAGTGGTGCGGATCATCAATGAACCGACCGCCTCCTGTTTGGCCTATGGACTGGATAAAGCCGACCAGCAAGAAACCGTTCTGGTTTGGGACCTGGGGGGCGGCACCTTCGATGTTTCCATTCTTGAAATCGACAGCGGGGTCTTCCAGGTTAAAGCGACCGCCGGCAACGCCCGACTGGGTGGGGACGACTGGGACCAAAGGGTTATGGACTGGCTGGTCGATGAGTTCCGCAAGCAGTATCAGATCGACCTGCGTACTGACCGCGTCGCGATGCAGCGCCTCAAAGAGGCTTCTGAGAATGCTAAAATAAAGCTTTCCACCGATACCACCACCAATATTAAGCTACCCTTCATAGCGGCCGACGCCTCGGGGCCAAAGCACCTCGATGTTGAGCTGGAGCGGACCAAATTTCAAGAGTTGACCAGCGACCTCGTCGAGAAGACGATGGAGCCGGCTATGCAAGCCCTCGAAGACGCCGGTATGGGCAAGAATGAGATCGATAAAGTCCTGCTGGTCGGTGGCTCAACCCGTATGCCAGCCATTCAGGACAAAGTTCGGAGCCTGTTCGGCATCGAACCGTCCAAAGAGATCGACCCTGACAAAGTGGTGGCCATGGGGGCAGCTATTCAGGGCGCGGTCATGGCTGGTGAGGTCAAGGACATGGTGCTCCTCGACGTCACTTCGCTGTCGCTCGGAATCGAGACGGTGGGTGGCGTGTTCACCAAGTTGATCGAACGAAACACTCAGATTCCGGTGGCCAAAACGCGTGTCTTTACTACGGCGGCCGACGGCCAAACGGTGGTCGAGGTGCACGTCCTCCAGGGTGAACGTGAGTTGGCGGCCCACAATAAGTCGTTGGGTCGTTTCGAGTTGAGAAATATCCCCCCCGCCCCTCGTGGCGTACCTCAAATCGAGGTGACCTTCGATATCGATGCCAACGGTATCGTCAACGTTTCCGCCAAAGACCTGGCCACCAGCAACAAGCAGAAGATCGTGATTCAGTCGCCCACCAACCTCACCCAAGAAGAGATTAACCAGATGGTTAAAGAGGCGGCTATTTACGCCGAAGAGGACGCTAAGCGGCGCTCTGAGGCTCAAGCCAGAAACAAGGCTAACATTGAGCTCGACACCGCCGAAAGAACTCTGCGTGAGCTGTCTGATCAGATGACCTTCGAGCAGCAACGCCGTCTGCGTGACTGTATCGAAAGGTTGCGGATGTCTCTGCAGACCTACGACAACGATAAGATTAAAGAAGACACCAAAGCTCTTCAGGACGCGATGTATGCGGTCTCCACCGAGGCTTACCTGAGCACTGGCGGTTCGCGCGCTGCTGACGCTGCGGCTAAAGCCGGCATCAAAGTCGACTCGGGCGCTGGCGGGTCCGCTCCTGGCGAAGGTGAAGGGATTGAAGTGGCTACAGCGGCCGCCGCCGCTGCCGAGGAGCCGGACGAAGAAGACCTGTTCGGCTGGTTCAATAAATAGAGAATCTAACGCTTCTCTAATTGACCTCACCTTTTGAACCTGCTACCTTGGGCTCAAGATGGCTCAGACCGACTACTATTCCGTGCTGGGCGTCCCGCGTGACGCTGACAAAAAGCAGATTAAATCTGCCTTCAAGAGGCTGGCACGCCAATACCACCCTGACGTAGCCGAAAACAAGGCTGAAGCCGAGCAAAAGTTCGGCGAGATCAACGAAGCCTACTCGGTCCTCTCGGACGATGAGAAGAGGGCTTACTACGACCGCTTTGGCCAGGCTCCGGGGGCCAACGGCGGCGGCGGTGGTGGCGGCTTCGACGGCTTCGAAGGGTTTGGGTTTGGCGATATTCTCGACTCCATCTTCGGTATGGGGGGCGGAGGGCGTCGGCGTCGCGGCCCTAGTCGTGGTGCCAACCTTCGGATGAATCTGACCATCACTTTGGAAGAGGCTTATGAAGGCGTTTCCAAAGAGATCGATCTCACCAGCGATGTGCGCTGCGACCGCTGCAGCGGTAAGGGTCACGTCGATCCTGACGGGGTCCGAAACTGTCGCGAATGTGGCGGCACGGGTCAGGTTCACCAAGTTGTCCGGACCCCCTTTGGGCAACTAACTCAGGTCGCGCCCTGCGCAGCCTGCGGCGGTCGAGGGCGAGAAATCATCAAGCCTTGCTCCCAATGTGACGGTCGCGGAGTGAGCTCGAAGCGCCGAACTTTGAGCGTCAAAGTCCCGGCCGGAGTCGACACTGGAATGATGATTCCGATTCAGGGCGAGGGAGCCCCAGGGGCTCAGGGAGGCCCACCAGGAGACCTTTATCTGGCTATCGATGTCAAGCCTCACGAAGACTTCGAGCGACGGGGCGATGACTTGATTCGCCGTCTCAAACTCACCTTTACCGAGGCGGCCCTGGGGGCCACGGTGGAGGTGCCGATGTTGGTTGGCGAGCCGAAGCAGTTGAAGATTCAGGCCGGCACTCAAAACGGGACCATCCTCCGAGTCAAAGGGGCCGGGATGCCCCGCCGAGAGCGAGCCAGCCAGGGTGACCTCCACGTCATTATCGAAGTGATGGTTCCGACCAAGTTAAACTGCAAGCAGAAGAAACTCTTAAAAGAGTTCGCCGAGGCTGGCTCTCAGCAAGCGGAACCCAGCCTTCTCAACAAGCTCCGTGATGCTATCTTCGGATAGTCAACTCAACTGGCTAGAACTGGCTCTGACGGCCCCCGCCGAGGAAGCCCCTTTTCTCGAGCACGCCCTTCTCGAGAACGGCTTCGAAGGTTGGGTGGTAGAGGTTGAAGAGCCTCAATTGAGGTGGATTCTCTATCTTCCTCAAGAGGGCCGGTGGCGAGAACGTCTCGAGAACCTGAAGGGTTTAGCCCGTGTCGAACAACGCAACCAGGTGAAGGACGCTGACTGGGCTGAGAACTGGAAAGAGTTCTACCACCCGGTTCGAGTGGGTCAGAGGCTGGTGGTCTGTCCTTCCTGGGAAAGCTTCACCCCCAGGAGCGAGGATGTCGTCATCACTCTGGACCCCGGCTCGGCTTTTGGCACCGGCTATCACGAAACGACTCGTCTTTGTCTTGAGAGTCTTGAGCGCCTGGCCCCGCTGGGCACCGTCCTCGATTGCGGTTGCGGGTCGGGTATCCTGTCGATAGCGGCTGCCAAACTGGGGGCCAATCGGGTGGTGGCGTTCGACCGGGACCCGGTGGCCGTGCGAGTGGCTCGCGAGAATGTCGCCATCAACCAGGTTGAGGTCTTATGCGAGCAGCGCGACCAGCCGCCCCAGGCCCTTTTCGACCTGGTTGTAGCCAACATTACAGCCTCCGCCTTATTAGCCATGCGCGACCTGCTGCTCGAAGCCACCGGCCGGCAACTCATCCTAAGCGGGATCATCGAAGAGCGGGCTCAGGATGTGGTTGACGGGTTTCGGCAAGCGGGTCTGAAGTTAACCGAACAGCACCAGGATGGGGAGTGGGTCTCGCTGGTCTGGACGCGATGAGGCGAGTCTTTCTCCACCCTTCGGCCTTCCAAGACGACTTGGTCGAGCTGGATCAGGAGGCCCGCCACCATTTCCAGAGAGTGCTCCGAATGGACCCGGGAGAACGGTTCTTGGCTCTCGACGGAACGGGGCGAGGCTGGGTTGCCGAGCTAGTCGATCATCGAGCCAGGCTAGTGGAAGAGTTTCACCAAGCTAGCGAACCCCAACTCCGCCTCGACCTTTACCTGGCCCTGGCCAAAGGTGAGCGGTTCGACCGAGCAGTGGAAAAGGCCGCCGAATTAGGTGTGGCTCGGTTGCTCCCAATCACCACCGAGCGGACTCAAGTCAAGACGCCGGGCCGTTCTAAACAGCAAAGGTGGCAACGACTGGCTCAAGCGGCCAGCGCCCTGGCCGGACGGATGGTGTGTCTTGAGGTGCTGCCGCCTATCGATCTCAGTTCAGCTCTAGCTGAGGCGTCGGGGGGGTGGTTTGTCACTCAGGGAGAGCCCGGTCCCCAGGTTCCCCCAGAGAGAGCGATTTTCATCGGTCCAGAGGGTGGCTTCTCTCCCTCTGAAATCGAGCAGGCTCGGGCCAGCTCGGTGTGCCTGGTCGGGTTGGGAGCTCGGAATCTGCGGGTCGAAACGGCTGCCACCGCCGCCATCACCCTAGCCCTCTTCTTGGGCCAGGATTTGAACCTCCGATAACAAAACAGACTTCTTATGATCGCTCCTACCCAATCGGAGTTTGAGGCACTAGCAGGGCCGGGCAAGATCGTCCCCGTCTATCGGGAATTGCCGGCCGACCTCGAGACGCCTCTGTCCGCCTATCTTAAAATCCGTGATGACGGGCCCTCCTTCTTGTTTGAAAGCGTCGAAAGAGGAGAGGCCACCGGACGCTACTCTTTCCTGGGCACCGCTCCCGAGACGCTGATTCGGGTTGAAGGGGAGGAGGACGGACCCGATTCGTTCGAGCGGATCCGTGCCCAGATGGAGAAGTTTGAAGCGGTCAATCTTCCCGGTCTCCCCAGTTTCTGGGGCGGGGCCGTGGGGCTGCTGGGCTACGACGCCATCCGGAGGGTAGAGAAGCTGGGCGAAGCCCCGGCCGATGATATCCAGCTCCCCGAAGCTCTCTTTGTCCAATCTCGGAGCTCGGTCGTGTTCGACCATGTGCTCCAAAAGATGTTCGTGGTGGTGGCTGTAGCTACCGGGGACGATCCCGCCTCGGACTATCGGCGCGGCTGTCAACAGTTGGAAGAGCTGGTGGCTAAACTCCAGCGTCCTCTTTCCTATCAACCGCCCGTGGCTCCCTCGAATGGCTACACCCGGAGCGAATCGTTCAACCGAACTCAAGAAGATTTTCAGGCCGCGGTGGAAACGGCCAAAGGCCATATTCGGGCCGGGGATATTTTCCAAATCGTTTTGAGTCAGCGCTATCAGCGCAGCACTTGGACCGACCACGTCACCATTTACCGAGCTTTACGAATCCTCAATCCTTCGCCCTACATGTTCTTGTTGGATCTGGAGGACTTTCAGCTAGTGGGCTCATCACCCGAGATGCTCGTCAAGTTGGAAGACGATCTGGCCCAAACCCGCCCCATCGCGGGGACAAGGCCCCGTGGTCAAGATGAGCTCCAGGACCAGGCTCTGGCCCAGGAACTCCTGGCCGACCCCAAGGAACGGGCTGAGCACGTGATGTTGGTCGACCTGGGACGAAACGACCTGGGTCGGGTGTGCCGGTTCGGTACAGTAGAGGTTCCCCAATTTATGGAGGTCGAGCGTTACTCTCACGTGATGCACCTGGTTTCGAAGGTCCACGGGCGCTTGCGAGAGGACCTCACCGGCTTCGATCTGGCTCGAGCCTGTTTTCCTGCCGGCACCGTCTCGGGGGCTCCCAAGATTCGAGCTATGGAGTTGATCGACGAGCTCGAACCGACTCGTCGCGGCCCTTACGCTGGGGCAGTCGGCTACTTCAGCTACTGGGGCTCGGTTGACACCTGCATCACCATCCGCACTTTGATCAAAAAGGGTGATCAGCTCTATCTCCAGGCGGGAGCGGGCATCGTGGCCGATTCCGATCCCGAAGCCGAATACCACGAAACGCTAGCCAAACTCGAGGCCCTTCGAAAAGCGGTTGACCTGGCCGAAGGAGAGCTGTTGCGATGATTTTAGTGCTGGATAATTACGACTCTTTCACCTACAATCTGGTTCAGTTGCTGGGAGAGTTTCAGTCTGATATTGAGGTGGTGCGAAACGACGCCGCCGAGCTATCGGAGCTGATAGGCCGCCAGGCCGAGCGGATCGTGATTTCACCGGGTCCGGGTCGGCCGGAAGATGCAGGCCTTTCGGTCCAGCTGGCGCGCGAGGCGGGACCCAAAACCCCAACCCTGGGAGTCTGTTTGGGTCACCAGGCTCTGGCTGTGGCTTTTGGGGGGGAGGTCGTGCCTGCCGACAATCTGCTTCACGGTAAGACCTCCCGGATCTATCACGACGGCCTGAACTTGTTTCAGGGCCTCTCGAACCCTTTCGTGGCCACTCGTTATCATTCGTTGATTGTGAAAGAGGAAACCCTTCCCGACTGTCTGGTGGTCACAGCCTGGACCTCCGATGGTGAGATCATGGGCCTTCGTCATCGCCAGCTCCCTCTGGAAGGGGTTCAGTTTCATCCCGAGTCGATCCTGACCGGCGAGGGCTCCCGTCTGCTTCAGAATTTCGTCCAGCTGGTGGTGTGAGAACCCTCTTTCGTCAAGCCCGGGCTTTTGTAAAATTTGTGTTAACGACTTAACTTCGGACCGGCCGTTCGGTATATCCCTCCTAGAGGGTCCCACCGACCGAATTTATCGAGGGAAATCGTTGACATGATGGATGCCATCCCCAATCCTGATGTCAAGCTGCCGGAAAAAATAAAGAAGCAGTTCGACCAGGGTGAAAGCAAACTTCGCAAAGCTCGCAAGAAACGCAAAGCTCGCAAAAAGATCAAGGCGGAGCATTTCAACCAGATTCGTCAGGGCCGCTCTCAGTCGGTCCCCGGTGCTCAGCGCTCAGTATCGGCTCAAAGAGAAGCTGGCGACACCTTTAAAGGAAGTGCCGGCGCTCGCAAACAAGCTGGTCGAACCAACGGGCTCGGCAACAATCTTCGGGGGGCTATGGCCAGCGCCGTGGCTGGGAATACGGGAGGGTCTTACAGTGGTCCCTCTTTTCCGATGAGTGCCGTCTCGGGTGTCGACGGGATTCGCAACCTGGACCAGTTGGCCTCGATGCTCTCTGACCAGCAGAGCCAGCGCTCTAACCTCAGCCAGGCCCTTCAGAAGATCGCTTCCGACCACAAAGTCCAGGTGGGAACGAATCGGCGTCTTGTCCAGACTTTCCAGAAGTTCGCCAAGGCCGAGAAGATGTTCGGCAAGAAAGAGAAGTTTTACACCATCAAAGACAAGCTGTTCGGCAAGCTGGGGGGCACCCTAAAAAACGTTGCCCGGGCGCTGACTTCGGCCGCCACCGCCATTCAAAGTGCCGCCCAGGCGGTTCAAGCGGCGGCCTCAGCAGTGGCCGGAATCCCCTTTGTCGGACCGGCCCTGTCAGCCGCCCTCAAAGCGGTGGCCGCCATGCTCAAAGGGATCGCCAAGATGCTTAAGAGTCTGGCCAAGATGATGCAAAAGATGGGTCAGAAGATGGACATGCTCTCCAAGAAGATGGCGGGCCTGGCCAAGAAGATGAAGGCTTCCCGGCTGGCTCAACGAGCCAAAAAGTTAGCCACCAAGACCAAGCTTGACCAGGGCATCAACCGTCTCAAACAGATTCAAGAGGCCCGCTCCATAGCTTCTGAAGCGCTGGGCGTGAATGTCCGGAATCAGCAGAATATCACCTCCCGAATGGCTGAGCTGGGACGCAAGGTCAACATCGCCACCTACCGCGATCGCTTCGCCAAGGTGCGCG
>CAYRFU010000152.1:12094-14026 GCA_964423525.1 uncultured Burkholderiales bacterium
GGTCAACATCGGTGGTGCCCAGACCCCAGGCGCGGGCGGTCCGGGTCAAGGCGGTGCAATGAAGGCGATGGCGGCTATGCAGGGCCTTCAGTCGGTCACCAATCTTGCCACAGCCGGGGCGATGATGCTCGGGTCTCGGCGCTCGCTTCCAAATCTTGGCAACACCTCGATGCCCAGCGCGCCGGTGGCTGCTACTCCAACCACCGTTTCTCTGGGCGGCGGCGGTGGGTCCTTCGGCGGTGGGTCCTTCGGTGGTGGCTCTTTCGGCGGTGGTGAGCAATCCGCGGGAGGTGGGGAGTCTCTTGCCGACGCCCCTCCTGCTCTCCCTGTTGTGGCTGGCGCCCTGCCCCAACAGTCGGCCCCGGCCGACCGGCTTCCCGCTGAGGCTCCTGACGAGAAAACTAAGTCAGCACTTGGCGAGGGTCAGGCTCGAAGCGATGAGGGCAAGCCCGGGGAAGATCAGCAGCGTCGAGGCGACCAGAAGCAGGAAAAGCGAGGGGTTCGAACCGCTCGGCCAAGTCGAGCCGGTCACAGGGGCACGAGCCGGCGGCTCGCTTCAGGCGGGGGACGAGAGGGCCAGGCCAGTGACGTCCGCACCCACTATGAAACTCAGCTTCGCACTCTGGCCTCCCAGATTCTGGAGCTTCGAGGTGAAGACCGGGATTCCGGACCCCGCCAGCAAAGGCGAGTAGGCCGAGAGCGACTGACCAGTTTGCAGGGTCAAATGGCCGACCTTTACAGCCGGATCGCTCAGGAAGGGGTCGAGATCGGCGGTGAGGTCGAAGGTTTGGCGATGAACTCTCTAGAGGGTGCCGTGAGACGGCCAGCGGGCAAGATCCAGGTCGCTCAGGGCGGTGCTAGTGAAGGTGCGGGTGGCGGCTTCGAGCTGGCTGGATTAGCTAGCCTTCAAAGCGTTGGAGAAGACTCTTTCCAAGAACTGGGATTGAACGCTGTAGCCTGATGGTGGAGCCGGAAACGCTAGAACACGAATCTGACCAGGAGTTGACCACTCCCCTGGCTCTTCTTCGCAACGTGGTCAGCCAGCTGACCCGAAGAGACATTCCCCTTTCCCGTCATCGCCTGGACGGGCTTTTCGCTCATCTCCAGGGGGCCGTGGCTGAGGTGCTCGACTATGCCCAGGGGCAGCTTGAAGCGGGTCTTGAGGACCTTTCGACCACCGCCGAGGAAGTGGGTGAGGCTCACCCTGACGACCCTGAGGTGGTGGAAGAGGCAGCCCAGCTGTTCGAGGCTTTCGAGGACTGCCGAGGGCACATTCACGGAACCCTGGAAGAGCTCCGGGAGACGTTTTTTTCGGCTGATGGCTTGGCTGACCTGGAGCGCAATCATGACTTTCTGGCCTCAGCCGAAGCTCGCCTTGAAGAGGGGTTGCACCGGATTGAGTTGGTGTTGGCAAGGGCTGAGAGTCCCGACCTTTTTCAGCTCTCTGACCAGGCTAAAAGCGCCGAGGTCGGTACAGCCCTCGACTCTCTTGGTCTGGGTCTGGAGTGTCTAGAGACCCATCTTGAGGATGGCGATAAGGAGCATATTCGCACCTGCTTGACCCATCTCGAGCAGGCCCGTTACTTGCTTGAGAGGGCCCTCCAAGACGAGCCGGAAAAGCCTTGACAGGGGGGTAACCTTTGCTATAATAGGAAAGCCTACGGGCGGATAGCTCAATTGGCAGAGCACTTGCGTCACATGCAAGGGGTTGGAGGTTCGAGTCCTCTTCCGCCCACCAGGTTCTAAAGCCAACATACACGGGGGCGTGGCCTAGCGGCTTAGGGCGCCGGCCTGTCACGCCGGAGATCGCGGGTTCGAATCCCGTCGCTCCCGCCAAACTGAACATTCCCGGGTCTTTGTGTCCCGGGTTTTCGTTCAAGCCGAGATAGCTCAGTCGGTAGAGCATGCGACTGAAAATCGCAGTGTCGGCGG
>CAYRFU010000152.1:14036-16826 GCA_964423525.1 uncultured Burkholderiales bacterium
AGAGAAACCCCGATTCGTCGGGGTTTTTCGCTTTTCCTCGCTGAACGCTCCTCCTGTTGTGGGTAGCTCGGTTCTCGTTCGCTGGTCTTAGAAAAATTTGAACAGCCCAGTCACCACCCCTGGTCAAACTGGTCTCGGCGCCTCCTCGATAGAACAGTTGTCCCCCGTGAGAATGCGAGACGTCTGTCGGAAACCGGGGGGGGCGATGGGCAGCTCCTTTTAAGGCCTCGTTCATTAGAATCCGCACCATGTAAGGGTATGTTGAGCAGGTCACTAGTCAAATGGTCGCCGCAAAGTGGGCGTGTCGCCCGGCGAGCCCTTTCTGGAGTTGAGCGCGAGGGGTTCACTGGTTCCACTCAAAACCTCCAGAACGACAGCCTCGATCAGGTTGCGATCGGAGGCACCGATGACGAGAAGGCTGTGGTAGAGTTGACCCGAGCCATCTCCGGCGAACTCAACAACTATCGCCAAATGAAAGTCCATCAAGCCGCCCTTTGCTTCCTGGCTCGCCAGCCCGTGGGTAGCTTGGCCGTGGTCCTTACTTCGATCTTGCGCCAGTCGGACCGCACCTGTCGCGGGGGCTTGCCCGAACCTATCCTGCAGAGAGGCTTGGAGCGTTGCCACGCAGACGTTCCGACCGAAGGTTCGGCCCGTCAGAGGCTCAAGCAGGCCCTGGTGGCAGAAACCTCTGCGGCCGACGCTGAGTTCATCAAAAGCTTCGAGGGGGAGACTTTAGCACTCGAGGCTGGCCTTCATCCTATCTCGTTTGAGTTCGCCGGGCAACGGCGGAAATTCGACTTGGAGATTTCCCCCGAGGCGGCTGCTGTTCTAGAAGGCCACCGGCTTTATCCGTCTCAGGGAATCGTGGTCGACACTGAGGGCCAGACCTTTCGTCTTGGAGGGGTCTATTCTCGGAACCTTGGGACCTGCGCGACACGCCGATGTCGCGTGACAAGCTCGGGTCGTTTGGACTCCTGGCTCTTCCCAGTAAGCGCCTTCAAGTGGTTGTGGGAGAAGGAGGGTTGACGCTTGGGGACTATCACTTTGACTTGCCAACTCCAACCTTTAGGCCCCAGTACCTCTTCGGGCCAGGCTCGGCCACCAAAGAGTTCGAAGGCCGAAGTCTGCTGATGGAAAGCCTGCTCATGCAAAAGCCGGTTGAGATCGCGGCAGCAGGCTCCTATCGTCAGATAAAAAGTCAGCCCCTCGGAGTCACCGTCGAGGCCCTCAGTCCTAACGAAGAACTGGCGCAAGAAGCTCTCTCTCTCATCGAGAAGGTCCTCGGCCGAGCCATGAAACGGATGCAGAGCGAGGGCAGGGCCCTGCCTCGAATTCGTCTGGAAGTCTTCGAGGGTGAGTTCTACCGTGTGAATGATAAGATTCTCCCTTCTCGATCGGTGTCATTCTGTGAAGACGGAACGTTCAAATCCCACGATCTGGTTTTATCGGCCAGAGGAATTAATTGCCAGTGGGGATCCTTAAATAGAATATTAACAAAATATCTCATCAGTTCCGAATATTTATGCCTTTAATTACCAGTGTTGATCCATAAATTAAATAGCCTATAAAATGCGTATAGTTACGGAAATAGTATCAAATTGTTGGGGTATTTGACTGTAATATTTTTATCCGGCGATCCTTTTTTTCCTGATACAGGATCATTTTTCATCTATCAGTCTGATGCCCATCTTTTGCATCAGTTTACTGGCATTAAAGGTCTCGCATACGCCTTCCTTCAGGCGGTAGTCAAAATCGATCTGGTCACCTCTGATGATACTTTCAAAACTGTAGTTGACCACCGTGGGGCTTTCCCTGGTATGGCGGGCCAGCTCCAGGTCGTGGGTGGAGATCAGGCCGAAGGCAGGTTGACCGGATAGCTGGCGGACCAGAGAAACAGCGCCCAGGTGCCTGTCCCTGGAATTGGTGCCTTTCAGGATCTCGTCGAGCAGGAATAATACCGGTATTTTACGTTCTGTGAGGTCAAGCAACTGTCTGATCCTTTTCAGCTCTGCATAGAAACCGGAGATATGTTCTTCCAGGTTATCCTGGGTGCGCATGCTGGTAAATACCTGGATTGGCGAGATCGTCAGTTGGCCGGCGCAGACAGGCGCTCCGGCGAAAGCAAGGACTGCATTGATCCCTGCGGTGCGCAGAAAGGTGCTTTTTCCCGCCATATTAGAGCCGGTGACAAGGGCGATACGGCCCTTGCCTTGCAGTGAAAAATTATTGTTGACACGCATATCGTAGGGGATCAGCGGATGTCCCATGCCGGTGGCTGACAGCCTGTAGGGCTTATCGGTAATATCCGGGAATGAATATCCGCCATTGGCAAAGGAAAAGGCGGCCAGGCTGTTCAGCGCTTCCATCATGCCGGCCATTTCAAACCAGTTTTTTATATCTCCGGGTTGTTTTGCTTTCCATCGTTCAGCAGAGATGCCAAAATGCAGGTCAAGCAGAAAAAACATATTGAGGATCTGGTAGATACTGTTACTGCGGTTATCAAGGTTTAGCAGTATTTTTTTTAGTTCGCTGATAACGGAAGATGCCGGTTTGCCTGTCACCTGAAAGGTATTCCTGATCTCCACCAACAATGAGGCATCAAAAGAACTTTTTTCGACAATCCTGATGAGGCTTTCGACGGAGCGCAATGATTTGATCGATGCTGATGTTTTCAGGTGGATCGCCTTAACCTCCGGTTGAATTTTATAAAGTAAAAAACCATTCAACACCAGGCCTGCCAGCAGCCAGTTGAAAGAAATGACTGATAAAGAAAGCAAGAACAAGAGGGAG
>CAYRFU010000153.1:0-16795 GCA_964423525.1 uncultured Burkholderiales bacterium
GAGGAGAAACCCAACGGATGGCTGGGAGGGAGTTCGTCTAAAGAGAGCTGGGGCAGTGCCGGCGCGGGCTCAACCAAGTCCGAATCGTGGGGCGGTGCTGGTAGCTCGAGTAGCGATTCCTCCTGGGCCGGCGAATCCCAGGCCGGATGGCTCGGCGGGGGTGGACGCGAGTCCCCTGAGCCCGAAGCGCGAGCTTGGGGGGGCGGACCGCCACGGGCCAAGACCCCCGGCGGCAACGGTTGGCTGGGGGAGGCCGATACCGAAAGCGACGAGGACACCCTCTGGGGGAACGACTCCTCGGGGGGGGCCTCCCTCTCGTCGATGGTCGACGACGCCATCGAAGAGACCGAGCAAGGCGAAGATTACGACGACGAGAGCTGGGTGGACGACGAGGCTGAGTCGGTTTCATCCGATGAGTTTGACGTTGACGAACTGGAGCTATCCTCCCCAGGCTCCGAGAGTGGGGCGAAGATTTTGGTGGCTGTCCTAATTCTTCTCCTCTTGGGGAGCGGATTCTATCTTTTGCAACCCTCCACCGAGAAGGTTCAGGAAGCCGAAGCGGCCCAGCCCACCGATACCATTCGACAAGCCGAACTGCTGCTGGTCGAGGCCAATAAGAAAGCGGAGGCGGGACAGCTAGAGTTGGCTGCCGCCCAAGCTCTCACCGCCGTCGAAATGCTAGAAAGCACCGACACCCCACCTGAGACTCTGGAAAAGGCCCGGGTAACGCTAGCAGAGCTTTATGAGAAGAACCAAGAGTTCGAAGCTGCGGCCGAACAGTATGATATCCTGGCATCTTCCAACCTAGACTACGAGGCTAAGGTTGAAGAGGCTGACCTGGCTTATAGCAAACAGCAACGCATCTTGGCTAATGGCCTGGTCAAGGATGCCAAAAACCAGCTAGGGGAAGAGAACTACAACGCCGCTATCGCTCTGGCTGAAGAAGCCTTAGAGATCTTCGAGGAACACGACGGAAACAACGCCCAGCTCGGCGATTGTTACGGAATCCTGGGGATGTGTTACCTCCATGGGCACGACTACGGCAGGGCCCAAGACCGCCTGGAAAATGCCGTGGCCCTTCACCCCGGTGGAGGTTATCAAGCCAGTCTGAATGAGGTGAACCGGCTGCTGGCCCCGACGCCGACCAGGCCTAAAAAGAGTGTGACCGTGGTGCGGCCGACCTCCAAACCGCGGTATCCGAAAGGTCGGCGGGCGCGAGCCCGTCGCTCGAGGCCGCGGACTAACAACAGTGCGGCCACCGTAGCCCCTTCGGCTACCCAGAAAAGGGTCAAACGGGAGGCTCCGGCTTACAAGCGTCCCAGGCCGAGTGGTGGGCTGCGGCCGGCTGGGGGCTCCAGCGGGCTCAAGACTTACTACAACACCTACGATTCCAACTTCCGTAAATAGGCTGAGGGAGTTTCAAACGGCAGGGACTAAGGTATGTTACCTTTGCGAAACGGAAAGGAGCATTCCATGGACAGACCTGTGACCTTCCTCTGCCTCGGAAGTTATTTTAAGGGCGGGGCCTTCCTGCGAGCGTGCAAGGAGCTAGGCATACGGACCATCCTGATTACCACCGAGGAACTTCGTCATAAGGATTGGCCTTGGGACGCGGTCGACGAGCGGTTTTTTATGACCGACCTCTACAAACAGCCCGACGTGACCAACGCCGTGAGCTACCTGGCTCGGGAAAGAAAGATCGACCGGATCATCCCTCTCGATGACTTCGACGTTGAGACAGCCGCCAACCTTCGGGAGCACCTACGCTGCCCTGGCATGGGTGACACGACAGCCCGCTACTTCCGTGACAAGTTAGCCATGAGGGTCCAGGCCCGCGACGAAGCGATCCCGGTTCCAGAATTCGTCCATATCCTCAATTACGAAGAGATCAGTGATTACGTCGAGCGGGTCCCTGGTCCCTGGGTGCTCAAGCCGCGCTCCGAAGCTGGGGCCGTCGGCATCAAAAAGATTCACGCGCCAGACCAACTGTGGGAGCAGATCCATGCACTCGGTGACAAGCAGTCCTATTATTTGCTAGAAAAATACGTTGCCGGGGATGTCTACCACGTCGACTCGGTCGTCTATGACAAGAAGGTTCTCTTTGGCCGCGCCCACCGTTACGGGGTTCCACCTTTTAACGTTTGGAATCACGGCGGGGTGTTTTCGACCCAAACTCTACCACTAGGTGACAGTCTGGGCGACGAACTCCTGAAGATGAACGAGAAAATCGTCAAAGCCATGGGCCTGGTTCGAGGGGTGACCCACACCGAATTTATCCGAGGTCAAGACGGTCAGGTCTACTTTCTTGAGAAGGCGGCCCGAGTAGGGGGAGCTAACATCGACCTCCTGGTAGAAGCATCCTCAGGGATCGATCTCTGGAAAGAGTGGGCACGGCTCGAACTGGCCTACCTCCGCAAAGAGAAATACTCGCTTCCTAAGGTGAAGAAGAACAACGCTGGACTTCTTGTCTGTCTTTCCCGGGAGCAAAATGCCGACCTGAAGAGTTACGATGCACCCGAGGTGGCTTGGAAGGAAGGCAAAGACCACCACGCGTCCCTGATTGTGTCAAGTCCCAAAGCCGAGCGAGTGGCGGAATTGATGGACCATTATCAGCAGCGAGTCACGACTGAGGTGCTGGCCGTGGCCCCTCCCACCGATAAGGTCATTCACTAGTGACTGTCGAGCTTCCGCTCGTTTTTAAAACGCCTGACCGATGGGCTGATCAAGTGCTTGAGTCTCCTCTCGAGTTGTTGGACGACCACGCGCATCTGGAAAGGAAGGCTGCCACCAACGCCCTGGAACTTCTCAATCGATGGCCTGACCCAGAGCCTCCGGAGCGGTGGGTCACCACGCTAGCGTCGGTAGCCAGGGACGAAACCGACCATCTCTTCAAAGTGGCCCGCCTCCTCAAGAATGGTGGTGGTCAGATGAGTAAGGCTCATCAGAACAACTACGCTAAGCGGCTGAGGGGGCTGGTCCGAATGGGGGAGGGGCCGCTCGAGCTGGTCGACCGTCTCTTGGTCAGTGCGTTGATCGAGCTGCGCTCGTGCGAGCGTTTCGAGATCTTGAGTCGTTGCTGTTCCGACTCGAAGTTGGCCTCTCTCTACAAAATGTTATGGGGTTCCGAGCACGGTCATTTCCAGGTCTTCTTGAGCTTGGCTGAGGACCTTTTGCCAGGGTCTGATATCGAGAGTCGTTGGGGTCATATGCTAGAGCGCGAAGCTGACATCATCCAGAGCCAACCGGTGGCGCCGATCCTCCACAGTTCGGTGAGGAAACTATGATATATAAGGTTTTTCTTTGGTCGTTACTGGCCCTGTTTTGGTTTGGGATTTGGTGGTTCGAAGCGAGTATCGGTCTTGGTTTACTGGCCACTCCCGCTTTCTTTCTCGTGATCGTTTCCGAGATTGTCGAGCAGGAACGCCAAACCAAGCCGTAGTAGGATAGGCGCCCATGTTGCATGCCGACGTCTGCATCGAATCCGTGGCCTACGAACTACCTACCAACGTGGTCAGCATGGAGTCGACCTTCGAAACCCTAGAGCCTCTTCTCGACCGTCTAAGGATCCCCCCCGAGGGTGTCCTGGCTGCCTCAGGTGTGGAGGAGAGGCGCTTCTGGGATCGAGGCACATCCATCACCGAGGTGGCTACCAAAGCGGCCGCCAAAGCCTTGGAGGACTCCCAGGTCGACCCTCGCGAGATCGGGTGTTTGATTTCGACCTCGGTTTGCAAAGATTATATTGAGCCCAGCATGGCCAGTTTGGTTCACGGTCGCCTGGGTCTTCACGCTCACTGCCTCAACTTCGATATCGGAAACGCTTGCCTCGCCTTCATGAATGGGATGTCGGTGGCTGCCGACATGATTGAGAAAGGCCGGATTCGAGCCGCTCTTTTAGTCAATGCCGAGTCCGCGCGCGAGGTGATCGAGGCCACTATTGAGAGGCTTCTAGAGCCTTCCACCACGGTCGACCATTTTCGCGATAATTTCGCAGCTCTAACCCTGGGCTCGGGGGCGGTGGCGGCCGTCTTGACCCATCGCTCCCTCTCTCGCAGCGAGCATCGAGTTATCGGTCACGTTTCCCTGGCCGATACTCGTCACAGCGACCTCTGTCTCGGAAAAGCGACCGAGATGATCGTCTACGCCAGACCCCTGATGGAAGCCGGGGTGTCTCTAGCCAAGAGGACCTGGAAGGAGGCGGCTACCATCTTCGGTTGGACGACGGACAATGTCGACCTCTATGTCGGTCATCAGGTGGGCCGACGCCATCATCAATTCCTTTTTGAGAGCCTGGGGCTTGACGAAGCCAACTCCTTCGTGACCTACCCTTTCCTCGGAAACGTAGGGCCTGCTTCCGTGCCGTTGACTTTAGCCCTGGCTCGCGATCGGGGTCGGCTGCTTCCCGGCCAGAGGGTCGCCTTGATGGGGATCGGGAGCGGACTTAATTGTTCGATGATGGAGTTGCAGTGGTAGAGTTTCACACTATCGCCCACCTGGTAGCTCGGGCCGAGCCTCGTGGCGGGACTCTCCATTGCACCTTTCGCTGCCCCGAGACGGCTCTCGAAGAGCAGTCCACCGTCTCTTTCGAAGAACTAGAATCGCGTCAAAGCCAAGAGCCTGACCCGGTTCGGTCTTCTTCCCCCTTTGGTCGCGTGAGGGCGGCTTTGTTGGGGGTCGTGGAGTCGATGTTCGGGGGGGAGGAGAAGCAGCTTGATGAGGAGCTTGAGGAGCGAGAACAGCAAGAGCTGACCTGTCGAGCGTTCTCCAAGGTTCGGGCCCAATTTCGGATGAAGAACGGGCTTTGGATTCACCGAGAGGTCGACGATCGCCTGGTAGACTTTCGTCGTCAGATGAAGGCCTTTCCCGTGGTGGAGTCATACGATCAGGAAGTGTTGGCTCGGGTTTTGATGGAGATTGTGAAAGCCGATGGGCAGATCGATGACAGCGAGAGGAGATTCTTGGCCCCCTTCGTTCCCGAGCACCTCACCGATTTAGAGCAGGCCGCGCCGATCACGGTGGCGGAACTATCCGTGACCTCGGCCAGTGAGGTTCGCTCGACCATTCTGCTGGTGGCCTGGGCGGCGGCCTTCGCCGACGAGAAGGTCGACCAAAGAGAACTGCAACGACTCGCAGCCTTTGGCAAAGGCTTCATGCTGCCCGAAAAGAGGGTGCGGGAGCTGCGCTACTCAGCTTGTCTTTTCGTGCTCGACCGAGCCCTGGCGGAACTCTACGCCAATCCACCCGTTGATGCCGCGAAACGCGATGAAATCTACCTTCTCGCCCAAAAAATGGAGGTCGATCGCAAAGAAGTCGAGGGGATGGAAAGTGGCCTGATGGACACACAAAATTAACAAATGTTTTACAAAAGGGCAACCGGCTTTCGGTTAAGGTGCTCGGCCGAGTGTGCTATAATGTGGGTGAGCTTGACCACACATAGAGGAGTTACCACAGCATGGCCACTATTAATCCATTTGCAGGTGTTGGCGGAGGGTTTCGCACCAGTTCCGCATCTTTCGGCGGGGCATTCGGCCTTCAATCCGCGCCTGCAGCCTTCATGTCGACATCAGACATCCAAGGCTTTCTTGGCGCCGGCAGCGCCCTAGCGGGCGGATGGAATTCCTTCGCCGGGGCTTTCCCGGGCTTTTCACCCCACCTAGCCCAGCCTAACGCAGCCTTCGGAGGGTTTCCGGGCTTTTCGCCCCACCTAGCCCAACCGCACCCCGCTTTCGGTGGATTTCCCGGCTTTTCGCCCCACTTGGCCCAGCCGCACCCCGCCTTCGGAGGGTTCCCTGGCTTCTCGCCTCATTTGGCTCAGCCGCACCCCGCCCTGGGCGGGTTCGCAGGCTTCCCGCCCCATCTGGCTCAGGCTCACCCGGCTCTGGGCGGCTTCTCGGGCTTCCCGCCCCACTTGGCCCAACCCCATCCGGCTCTGGGCGGTTTCTCGGGCTTCCCGCCCCACTTGGCCCAGCCCCACCCAGCTTTCGGGCACCCCCTCCTTTCTTTCTAAGCAGAGGAAATCGACGAACCCCGGGCTTGACCTGGGGTTTTTTCTATTCTCTGCCAGGTCAGTAGCAAACGGCTAGAAGTCCGGCCGGAAAGTCACTTTGAGCGGCGGAAGCAAGTTCCGCCACACAACCTACGGTGGATGGCCGGACGTTCTAGCACAACCTGTGGGTCGTCGCTCTGGCCGGACCCCATTGTCAATGGGGTTTCCGGCCGCGCTCCTAGGAGTTGCTCGATTTCTTAGCATCTGCTATAATCGGGTTACCAACTAGAGCGTCGCTCACCGAGCGGCGCTCTCCTGATTTCCTCCGCCCCCCTCATGAGGGTTTTCGCCTCAGGTAGCGAACGTCTGCCCTATGCCGGAAATCGGTGCCTCCGTCAAACGGTTTGTTTCCCAACCAGGCCTTGATCAGACTGAGCAGGCGCGTCGAACAGTCGAGTGCCTGAGGTCTTTGAATGCCTATTTCGAGGCTCTGGTCAGGGGGCTAGGGTTGGCCGAGGGCCTGCCTTCTTTTTTGGCTCAACCCAGCTCGAGCGACCCCGTTCGGCGCGATTTGCGGTCCGTCTTTTTCGACCCTGGAGGGTCTCCGCGCTTCGTTACCCGCTGGCTGGGGGCAGCCGGCGACCGGCCTCAAAAACCCCCGCCGCTCCACGCTTTGTGGGCCCTCAGCGACCAGCAGCTTCTGGAGGAAGGGAGTTCTTTTCGTACCCTCCTTCAAGAGTGGCTACGCTCGGCTCAGGCGTTCGAGGACCATTGGAGGGTCGATAGGGACCGGGTCGTTGACAGAGACAGCGACCTCGACTATCGGCTTGACCCCCCTCTGCCTGAAGATGAGCTAGGGCCGCTTGCTCCCCAACAATCCAAGCCCGGCGACATGAGGGAAGCTATCCAGGAGGTGAAATCCCTCTTTGAACCGTTGACGGAACCTTTTTACGATTTTCTGGCCCTGCCTGGGTTGGGTGGTTCTGAACCGGGCCTTCCTGGCTGGGCCCAGAAAAGTGCTAGTCTGGAGCTGCTCGAAAGGGAAACTCCTGCGGCAGCCAGTGTGGTCTCAACCGAACCGAGTTTTCCTCCCCATCTTCAGATTCTCTGTTACCGACTGTCTCGAGCCCTGGAGCGCCAGGACCCGATCGCCTCAGCCAACGCCGCTATCGAATCGATAGACTATATGGTTCGGTTGTTCGCGGGGGTGCTGGGAGGAGCCATGGTCGAACTCGAGAGCCGCCAGGAACAGGCCCCAGTCGATCTCGAGTTCGACGAGTGCTTGGAGATTCTGCGTGACTCTCTCCAAGGTCTGAAGATCTTCCGGGGTGACGTGATCGCCGATAGCCTCCTAGCTGTGTTTGAACCTGGCGGGTCGACCCCCGACCATCATCGGTGGCTGTGGCTTGGCGAGGAGAGGCAAGAGAGTCCGGCGGTCTGGCGGGTGCGGGCCGAAAATCGGGTCCAAGAAGAAGATCCCGGTCCCTGCTCTAAGATGCTTCGTGATATCCTACCTGTCTTAAGCGAATGGCTGGAAGCTTCCAAATACTTTTTCAAGAGCTGGGATTTTTACTTCACTGTGCGCCGCGACCTTAACCTCGACATTCTCATGACTCGAGGAAGCCGGACCTTTCGGGCCTTCCCTCTCGTCTACCCTGAGCGCTACGGGATTCTGCTCAGTCAGGCTGAACTGGACCGGGCCCGGCAAGACCCGGACTGGAGGCCCAGGGGCTTTAGTGAGGGCCCCTCTCTCAATGAGCTAGTCACGCCTCAGCCCGCAGCCGAGGACCCGCCCCACTTGAGACGATTGCTGCAAGAGTTTGGTGAGGCGACAGCCCAGGGGGAGCCCCTACCGGCCGGAGCCGGCTTGCTGGGTTGCTTTGACTTTCTCTTGCGTTACTACGCAAGTTTGACCACAGGCGCTCTTAAGAGCATCGCTCCTTTCCCTCTCGAGTCGGTCTTGAGCGATAGCTCCTCTTTACTCCATTGCAGCAAACTGCTCCACTACTCCTTACACGCGCTGGAGAGGTTTCCTGACCATCCCGTTACCCTTAAGGTGGTGCAAGTGTTTTACGACCGCGACCGGCCGAGAGCTTTCACCCGTTGGTTGGGTCTAGCTGGTTCTCCCGTGACCGGACTGGAGAATTTGGCCGGTTGGACCCACGTCCTGCGGCGTCCCGACGCGGCCCTGCGGGTGGATGAAATCCTGGGGCAAATCCGAGTCTATAACCAGTTCCTTCGAGAATGGCTGGAGGCATCCAGGCAAGTCTTTCGTGACTACGAGCACCATTTCGATGTGGGCGCCACCTCCAACACGCTGGCTTTGGTGCTCCAAGATGGTAAAACCCGATTTCGAGCGGTTCCCGATATTTACGTTGGCGGTTACGGGTTTCATCTTGATCGCGCTGAAGTATCAGGGCGATCGTTTGAAGACCTCAGCGCTTCTCAGAGCACCTCTATGGAGCAGTGGGAGAAAGCCCTCGAGGAAGATCTTTCCGAGGCTCTTCTAGAAGACGACGACGCTCTGCGAGAACTGATTCCTGACCTGGAAGCCTTCGACACCGCCGAGCTGGTCATGCCGTCCCTGTTTCCTGACGATGAGGCGGTCAGCTGGACCCAGGCTGAAATCGACGCCTTCTCTCGCTATTGTCAGGCCCTCAATTATTCGGGACCCGAATCTCGCCCCACGACGTTGTGTCAAAGAGTCGGGAAATTCGTTGCTCAACAGACCCGCGGATGGGCCCTCCTGGAAGCTCCCGCCGGTTTTGGCAAGACTTTCCTGAGCCGCACTCTCACCAATCCCCGGAGTAGCCCGTTTGAGACTGATTTTCCGGTCGTGCATTATCAGGTCAATCGCCGTATCGAAGGGGATTATAGCATTCTGGTCGAGGTTCTTAATGAGCACATTGGCCAGCAGTCGGAGTTGATCGATGTCGGCTTCAAGAAGCTCGATCCGCCGGTGGTCAAAGACTTGAACGTTCGTTACCAAGCCGGTCACGAGCCAGGGCGTTTTCTAGCCTACCTGAATGCGCTTCGCATTGCCAATAAAGATCGACGTTTCTTGATTATTCTCGATGGTATCGACGAGTTCGACTACGGAACGCAGGCCGGTCTCAATGTGATCGACTTCCTGCCGAGTCGCCTTCCCGAGGGGGTTTTTCTTCTTCTCACCTACAGTCCGAACTACCGCGAGGTGATTCAAGAGCGCTTGCGAGTCCGACTGGAAGAGGAACCCTCCCTGGCTCTGCGCTTAGAAGAGGAGGAAGCGAGTTATCGGGGGCTCCTTTATCAGCACCTGGAGGGTCTCGATTGGAACGCCGCCGATATCAACACTCTCATCAAACGGGCCGGTGGGGGCCTGGCGTTGGCCAAGCTCTTGCGAGACGGTGTCCTTTGCGGTTATTACGGCTCGCCAGCTGAGTTGCCGGCCGGCGGAGAGGTTTTCAAGGGCTTCCTCGACTCTCTTCATAGCCTCTTCCCTCAGGCCGAACGGCTGGATCGGGCTTTAAGCTTCTTGATGCTTTTGTCGGCTTCGACTAAGCCCCTCTCGGTCGACACTTTAGTAAGGCTCAAAACCGATCCCAAAGCCGTCAAGAAATTGACCGAACTCTTTCCCAGTCTTTTCGCCTTCTGGGGAGAGGATGAGCCGTTCGTGGGGTTGGCTCACAACGGCTTTAGTCGTCACCTTTCGCTGCAACAACCTGGACCTTTCCGCAAAGCTTGTCGTCTGTTGGTGAACGATTTTCTCGAGCAGCTCGATTTCGAGTGGATGCCGCGAGCCTTCTGGTGGGCCGTTGAGACCGACGAGCCGGCTCTGATGGAAAAATTTGTCGAGGATGAGCGCCTGGTCAAGTTTCGTCTGGAGGAGTTGGGCCATCTCGACCGGGAGCGCCGCTACCACGAGAAGGTGATCGCCCTCGACGGTTGGGTGGCTTTGCTTCGCAGTCTCATCCAGAACCACGAACGCCCCTCCTGGCGGGAAGAGTTGGGTTGGGCTCATA
This sequence comes from uncultured Burkholderiales bacterium, assembly GCA_964423525.1. GTDB lineage: Bacteria > Vulcanimicrobiota > Xenobia > Xenobiales > JADMJV01 > CAYRFU01. The sequence goes on from CAYRFU010000153.1 coordinate 9,985, forward strand.
GCAGTCGGGCCCTCGCCTATCTGCACCTGGGCCAGTTCCAGCGTTGTTTGGAAGATGTTGATATTGCCATCGAAGTGTTCACCAGGTTGTTCGAGAATGAGGGCCAGGTTCAGCTCACCAGCGGTTTGGCGGCCGCCTACAATCGAAGGAGTGAGGCCAACCTGCTGCTGGGCGAATTGAGCGAGGCTTCGATCGACTCAGACCGCGCCATCGGCTACTACCTGGAAGCGATCGAATCCCAACAGCGCCACGACTTAGCCCGACTTCTGGCCCTGGCCTATGTCAACCGGGGCGAGGTTCAGAAAGGCCAGCAAAGCTTGGAATCGGCGCGTGACGATATCACCGAGTCGATCGAGATTTACCTGGCTTTAGAACCTCTCTCGGAACGAGACACCCAGCAGTTAGCCCGGGCCTTCCGCGCGCGCGGAGTTCTCTCTCTCTCGTTGGGAGAAAATACCCAGGCCTATCACGACAGCAGCCAGGCTTTGGAGCTTCTCACCAGTCTGGCCGAGACCCATCAGCATCAGGAGTTTCGCAACGAGCTGGCTTCGGTTTATAACAACAGGGCTGCCGCTCTCCACCGAGTTGAGGAGTACGAGGCCTCGATGGAGGACTACGATCAGGCGGTAGCTTTGCGGCAACAACTGGTCGACGAAAAGCGTTTGGACGTTCGCACCGACCTGGCTATCACTCACAATAATCGTGGCCTGGTGCGGACCGCTATCGGCGATGTTGAGGGGGCGCTCGAAGATTATGAAGCGGCCATTTCGATTCGGTCTCACCTCGTTCACCAAGAAGAGCGGTCCGATCTGAGGACCCAGCTTGCCTTCACGCGGGTTTGCCGGGGCTCGATCTATCGCTCCTTGGGTCGGAGAGAGGAGGCCGTGGCTGATTATGGCCAGGCCGCTCGGGAATACGAGCGAGCCATCGACAACGCGGAGCTGAGCCTGGAAGACTGTCTGACGATGGCCATGGCGCTAGGCAGTCTGGCCACCCTCTATCTAGACGTTCAAGAACCTTCCCTCTGTCTGAAGTGCTGCCAGACGGCCGTGGAGCTCTATCTGCGGGTGCCAGAGGTTGAGACCGACCCTGTTTATCTTTATGAGATGGCCCTACTGCTCAACGACCAGGCCGAGGCGCAACGGAACCTGGGGGCTTTTGAACAAGCCCGAAAGAGTCTCGAGGAATCGGCCGAGGCGTTTGCTCATCTGGTCGAAGAACACGGTCGCGGAGAGTTGGCCGGAGAGCTTGCCAGTGTCTATGTCTGTCAGGGACGCATCCTGGCCAATCTTGGTCAGCCCGATGTGGCCCTGGCGAAAATTGAACAAGCCCTCCATCTCTACGAACAGTTCGAGCCCGGGCCACAGGTCCAACAGAGGGTGGCGGAAGCCCATCTGGTGTTAGGCCATGTCCAGCGGTTGGCCCAGCACTTCGATAAGGCCGAAGAAGACTTCCAGCTAGCCATCGACGGGTTCCGAGGCCTGGTCGAAGAACACGATCGTTACGACCTTGAGGGAGAGTTGGGCGGAGCTTACCGCCAACGAGCCCTGACTTATAAAGATCTGGGCGACCACCAGCAGGCTGTGAACGACCTTGAGGCGGCGGCTGTCCATCTGGCCAGGGCCTGGGAGATCAGTGGGGGGGACCAGGGACGCCAACTATTGGCCGAGGTTTTTCTTCAGAAGGCCAGCCATCATCGTCGACTCGATCAGTCTCGTGAGGCTGTCGACTCGGCCCTGGAGGCTCACCGTTTCTCTCCTCAAGGTTTTGACCAGGCTCAGTTGGAAGAGGTCTCTCGATTGTTCCGAATGCTGGCTCGCGAAGGTGACAGTTTGGGCCAAACCGGCCACCTGGGCCGGGCCATTCGGAAGTACTCTGAAGCTATCCGGTTGTGTCGGGCCCTCAACGGCGAGAACTCACTCGAGTGGGCGGGCCCTCAAGCTTTGGCCCATCGAGAGCGGGGCTGGCTTTATGGGCGGATGCATAAGAGCCAGATGGCCGACACTGATTTAACCCGGTCAGTCGAACTGTATGGGCTGTTGACGGTGGTTGACTCCATCCACGGATTGGAGGAGGATTTTGCCTCAGCCTACCTCTACCGAGCTCGCCATTTCGCGGCCACCGGCAGGAGAGACCGAGCTTTGGGAGACTTCAGTTCCGCTCTTGAGTTGTTGCGACGACTCAATCGGATCTCGGCCCGATTTGAGCGACCTCTGGCTTTCGTTTTGCTGGAGCGGTCTCGGTTGGCTTTTAGTCGACGAGATTTCGCGCGGGCGCTGCTCGATGTTCACCAAGCTCTTTATCATCTCGATATTCTGAGCAAGAGCGAGCACGATGACGGCTTCCGATTCCATCACGCCCTGGCCTTTCGCCAGAAAGGAGAAGTGTTGGAAGCTCTCAAGCGTTGCGAGGATGCCTACGGAGCCTATCGGAAAGGGGTCACGATCCTGAGGGTGTTAACCATCCAAAAAGATCATGACCCTAGCTACCCTCAGGCTTTAATCCAAGCTCTGCTCGAGGCTGCCCAGGTAGGTGGGCCCGACGATGAGAGAGCTTGTTGGATCGAGATTTTCGAGCAGATTCACCGTTATCACAATCAGCCTGAGCTGGCCAGCCACCTTCCTTTCGGCCGGTTGAAACAGTTCTTGGCCGGTCTTGACGAAGGGAGATTCCGGGTCTTAAGACCTCTGTTCGAGGTCATGGCAGGGAGGAGTGAGCCGGGCCCACTCCATCCCGTTTGGCAACTTTTCGAACAAGCTATCCGGAGCGCCCTGGCCGATCCTCAGACGGACGCCGTCGAGAGGGGTCTTTGGACTTTAACGACTTTGCTGACCAGTCTGACCCGGCAGCCCCCCAACGAGACTCTTTGGCTGCGCCGGGGCCTCGAGTTGGTGTGCTCTCACTCTCCTCGTCCAGCCCGGGTGCAGACTCGGCTCACCCAGGTTCGCCAAGCGATCCTGGCTTTACCCGAAGACACTCAGGCTTTGTTGGGTTTCGACCAAGAGCTGCTGTCTCGACTATAGCAGGCTTGACTGTCCTGGCGTGGAAGGACGAGGGCGTTCGAAGGAGGCCCGAATGCCGAGGAGATATCAACCGTCAGAGATCGAGCCCAAGTGGCAAAGTTTCTGGGACCAGAACAAGACCTTCCGGACTCCAGGTCCTGGCGATGAGGGGTTTGATCCAGACCGGCCCAAATACTATATCCTCGACATGTTTCCTTACCCGAGTGGGGCCGGGCTTCACGTAGGTCATCCCGAAGGCTATACAGCCACCGACATTCTGGCTCGCTACAAGAGAATGAAGGGGTATAACGTCCTCCATCCGATGGGCTGGGACGCTTTCGGTCTCCCCGCTGAGCAGTATGCCGTTCAGACAGGAACCCATCCTTCCGTGACCACCCGCCGCAACATCGACAACTTTCGCCGTCAGATCAAGTCGTTGGGCTTCGGCTACGACTGGGATCGCGAGGTCAACACCACCGACCCGGGTTACTATCGCTGGACTCAGTGGATCTTTAATCTCCTTTTTGACACCTGGTTTGATGAAGAGCAAAAACGAGGACGCCCCATCTCGGAGCTGCCGGTTCCCGATGGTCTCAGCGACAAAGAGGCGGCTTCCTATCGCGACCAACATCGTCTGGCCTACCTCGACGAGATCGCTGTTTGGTGGTGTTCAGAGTTAGGCACTGTTCTGGCCAACGAAGAAGTGATCGACGGTCGCTCGGAGCGAGGGAGTTTTCCCTGCATTCGTCAGCCTCTTTCTCAATGGATGCTGCGGATCACAGCCTATGCCGAGCGTCTGCTTGAGGACCTCGACGAGGTCGATTGGCCCGAGGAGACCAAAAAGCAGCAGCGAGAGTGGATAGGTCGTAGTCGCGGTGCCGAGGTGTGGTTTGCCTGCGAGGCTGCTCCTGATTCGATCGAGGCTGACGGAGAAAGGCTTCGCCTCCATCAGGGGAAGCTCGAGTTCAAGATCTTCACGACCCGTCCTGACACCCTCTTCGGGGCCACCTATATGGTGTTGGCTCCCGAGCATCCTCTCGTCGAAGTGGTCACCAGTCGGGACCAGCAGTCGGCCGTGGAGGCCCACCGCCAACAGTCGGCCAGCAAGAGCGAACTCGACCGTACGGCCGCCAAAGAGAAGACTGGAGTGTTCACCGGGGGCCACGCTATCAACCCCGTCAATCAGCAGAGAATCCCCATCTACGTGGCCGACTATGTGCTGTATAGCTACGGGGCCGGTGCCATTATGGCCGTGCCCGGACACGACGAACGAGATTTCGATTTCGCTCTCGCCTACGACCTCCCCATTCTGCCTGTCTACGAGGCTCCCGAGGCCGAGGTGACTCGCAGCTGTGAGAGGGGAGGGGAGACTGTCACCTGTTTCTCCGGTGACGGAGTGGCTATCAACAGCCCCTGGATCGATGGTCTAGCCACCGCCCAAGCCAAGAACGAGATGATCCGTCGACTGGAAGAACAGGGCCTGGGAGAGGCGAAAGTCAATTACCGTTTGCGAGACTGGATTTTCAGCCGCCAGCGCTATTGGGGCGAGCCGTTCCCCATTCTTTTTACAGAAGATGGCCAGACTCACGCCCTGAGCGATGACCAGTTGCCTCTCAGGTTGCCTCCTGTGGAGGATTTCAAGCCTTCCGGTCGGCCGGAACCGCTGTTGGCTAAGGCCACCGATTGGATCGAAACAGAATTTCAGGGTCAAAAAGCGCGCCGCGAGACCAACACGATGCCCAACTGGGCAGGCTCTTGCTGGTATTATCTTCGCTATCTCGACCCGCGCAACGACCTCGAGGCCTGGAGTGCCGAGAAAGAGAAGTATTGGATGCCGGTCGACCTCTATGTGGGGGGAAGAGAGCATGCGGTGCTTCATCTTCTCTACGCGAGGTTTTGGCACAAAGTTCTTTATGATCGGGGATTCGTCTCGACTAAAGAGCCGTTTAAAAGGCTTTTTCACCAGGGTTTGATCCTCGCCTTCGCCTACCAAGATCCCGATACCAAGGTTTTGATTCCCTCTGATCAGGTCTCAGAACAAGAAGACGGCACCTTTCTCCACGAGCCCACAGGGAAAACGGTCGATCAGTGTGTGGCCAAAATGTCCAAGGCCCTCAAGAACGTCGTCAATCCCGATGACATCGTAGGGCAATATGGCGCTGACGCCTTTCGAATCTACGAAATGTATATGGGGCCGTTAGCCGACTCGAAGCCCTGGGACAGCCGAGCGGTAGACGGTATGCTTCGGTTTTTGCAACGTAGCTTCCGCCTGTTCGTAGACGAAGAGGGCCAGCTTCGCGGTCACCTTCAAAGCTCTGCCCAGCCCGATCCCGAGCTGGAGAAAGCCCTCCATCAAATGCTCAAGAAGGTGGATGAAGACCTCGAGAAGATGGCCTTTAATACGGCTATCGCGGCCATGATCAAGTTTGTCAACACAGCCACTCCCAAAGTGGACAGACTCACAGGCAGCCAACTCGATCGCTATGCTCGGGTTCTATCCGTCTTCGCCCCTCATCTGGGGGAAGAGTTGTGGGAGATCCTGGGTAACGAGCCGTCGGTGCTGGAGAGAGATTGGCCCGAGCACGACCCTGCTCTTCTGGTTGAGTCCACTTTGGAATACCCGGTTCAAGTCAACGGCAAGGTCAGAAGTAAAATCGTGGTGCCTGCTGACATCGACGATAAAGCTCTGGAAGAAAAAGCACTGGCTGCCGTCTCTGACCATATCAACGGCCAGAAAGTCCGAAAAGTGATCATCGTTCCCAAGCGGCTGGTCAACGTGGTGGCGAAATAGTGGCTCTCACCCTCTATAATACTCTGACCCGGCAGAAAGAGGCGTTCAAGCCACTGCAGCCCGGCAAGGTTTCGATCTACACCTGTGGACCGACCATCCATGACTTCGCTCATATCGGAAATTTTCGTACCTTTATCTTCTCAGATCTGGTTCGACGCTATCTGCGTTACCGAGGCTACGAAGTGTTCCAGGTGATGAATCTCACCGATGTTGAAGACAAGATTATCGCGAAGTCTCAGGCCGAGGGGATCCCCATGGCCGACTTTACTAAGCGTTACGCCGAGGCCTTTTTCGAGGACCTGGAACGCCTCAATATCGAGCGCTGCGAAGCCCATCCCAGGGCCACCGACCCGGTCGTGATCGAGAAGATGGTGGCCATGATTCGGGCTTTAATGGAGCAGGGAATCGCCTATCGCTCTGAAGACGGTTCGGTTTACTACAACATCGCCAAGTTTCCCGGCTACGGTCGACTAGCCAATATCTCGGTAGAAGACTTGAAAGCCGGAGCTCGGGTCAAGCAAGATGAGTATGATAAGGAAACGGCCGCCGATTTCGCCCTCTGGAAGGGCTGGGTCGAAGAGGATGGTCCGGTTTTCTGGGACCAGTTCGACGACCTCGGCAAAGGCCGTCCGGGCTGGCATATCGAGTGCTCAGCCATGGCCGCCCTCCATCTGGGCGAGCGTTTTGACCTGCATTTGGGTGGGGTCGACCTGATCTTTCCTCACCACCAAAACGAGATCGCTCAGAGCGAAGCCTGCCACGGTTGCCAATACGTCAACTATTGGCTTCACGCCGAGCACCTCTACGTGGAGAGCCAAAAGATGAGCAAATCGCTCAAGAACTTCTATACTCTCCGCGACCTGCTCGGCGATCAGAACGCTTCTGGGCGAGGCTGGGACCCGATGGCCATCCGTCTGACTTTGATTCGGGTTCCCTACGGCTCCCGTCTCAATTTCACGTTCAAAGAGTTAGCTGGAGCCGAGTCGAGCCTTGCTCGTCTCAAAGGTTTACTGGTTCG
>CAYRFU010000154.1:0-16793 GCA_964423525.1 uncultured Burkholderiales bacterium
CCCTCGACATGATCTGCTGGGGGGGATTGGTCGCCTCCCGCCAGCCAGGGAACTCGACCACCGACCAGGCCCTGGCAAGACTCCAGCGCTTCCGCCAAATAACCCAGGACCGCCAGGTTTTCGCCTTCGATTCCATCCTCCGCAACGCGCCTACCCAAACCGATCAAACAGGGATCGAGCAAGCCGAAATCTTGACTCAACTCTCAGTTCTAGCCGGTCGAGCTCAGCGAGGAGACCATCAAGCCGCCGCCCTATTCGAGAAAACCAAGAAAACTTTGCCGGCCCACACTCTGGAGGCCTATCTTGGGCTGCGTCAGCGCAACCATCAACTCAATCGAGCCGTCATCCAGGCCAGCCCAAGCTGGAAAGCTCTTTTAATGGGACTGGATGACAGCAAGAGCGAAGGCTGGAACCTTTTGGAACTAGACCAACTTGAGCAGAACAAAGGCGACCACGTTCTGTTCGCACCGGGAACCGACGAAATGGCCCACCTTCTCTTGACCCGCTGCCTCGCTCCCGGAACGGTGGTCGAACCGATCTGGTCTGACCAAAGGGCTCAGCACCAGATCACCCGCTATGAAGATCGACCTTTAAAAGCCGTGCTGGAAAGTCAAGCCCAAGCAGCCGGCCTTCGTCTTGGGGACAGTCCTAGGAAACTGTTTCTCTATGTCTGTCCCGAGCCCCAGCAAGAGGCGGCCGCCCAAGCGCAAGAAGTCGTACCCCCAAGCTTTTTAGGCCGCCTTGAGGAGGCCTGTCGACTCGGTCAAGCGGTGGTGGCAGACCTCTATTATGCCAATGGAGGAAGCCGCTCTCTGGTCGAGGCCCTGCTGGAACGGCCCGAGTTGATGGAGGGCCTGCTGGGCTACTCAGGTTGGAACACGGCAGGGAACAGCCTCGGCACAGCCCTGGCCACCCTGGCTTTGGCCAAGCCCGGCCCCTCGGCTCGTCGCTTTCTGTTAGAACGCCTGGGCGATGACTACTTCTACCAGTCAGTGGCGCGTCGGCTGCTCAAGCAGCAAGTGGGACCGGGTCTTGTGTTGGAGAGCGACCAAAAGAATCGAGCCGAACGGCAATTGCAGAAACTCTACAGAGAGCAGTTCTCTCCCTTGGTCACAAACCTCAGACCCGGGACCCTTTGGAATCTGAGCCTACCTTGGAGCCGTTTGTTCGAGGTGAGCTTGGAGCTGGAGTAGGGCCCTTCCGTCTTGGAGAGCCGGAAAGCTGGCTCGATACTCGATCAAAGCCTCGCGATTCAAAACAGCCTCGATCGCGCCCCGTTCTTCTCTGCCATCAGCCACCACCTCTCCTCGAGGACTCACGATCAGACTTGAGCCCGAGTAGGCGACCTGGGGGTCTCTTCCCACCCGATTCACACCGACCACATAGGCCTGATTCTCGATAGCCCTGGCCACCAAAAGAGCCCTCCAATGGTCTACTCGAACCGCGGGCCAATTCGCCAAAACGAGGAACAGTTCGGCTCCGGCTTGGAACACCGCCCGGCGAAACAGCTCCGGGAAACGGAGGTCATAGCAAATGAAAGGCACCGCTCGAAACCCGTTCCAGGAAAACGAAGCGAGGTTACCACCGGCCTCATAGTGCTCCCCTTCCTCGCCGTAGGTGAAGGGCCGAATTTTATCATAACGGAGGACGCGCTGGCCACGAGCATCGAAGACCAGGGCGCTGTTTCGAAAACCGCCACCTTCGCGCAGGGGAACCCCCCCTATCACCAGCATCGAAAATTCGCGAGCCAACTCAGAAAGAAAGGTGGCCGTCGCCCCATTCTCCTCCTCGGCCACTTTGGCGGTGTTCATCGAGAAGCCGCAAGCGAACATCTCGGGAAGAATCAACAGCTCCCCAGGCTGGGGCTTCACCTGCTCGACCTGCTGCCTAACGGCCTGAAAGTTGTGGCTGGGATCCTCCCACGCCGTCTCGGTTTGAAGCGCTAGCACTCTCATACCTGTCTCTTCTAATCCCAGGCGACCCAGGCCTCTCGGCGGGTGAGACTCCGCTGAGCTGGCAAGAAGGGAGGTGAACCGGGCCTTTGTTCCTGGAGCTCAAAGTCGACCACCCCGTGTTTGAGCAACATCTCTCGGGCCCGTGGCAAGAGCTTGGCCTTCTCCAGGTAGAGACTATGCCGATTTCCGACCTGGCGCCAGATCACTAACCCCCCGAGATCGGCGGCCCGAAGTCGGGCCTCCGGCAAGGGTCGACCCCACCAGGACAAAGCCAGACAGATGACAAGAATTCCGTGGCGAGGACGATCGTCCAACCAGAGGTAAAGCCAGACTCCCGCCAACAAAAGAGCGACCATTCCCATCAGCGTTGGTCGGGCCAAGGTCGACTGAGGAGCGAGGGCTGCCAACCCCGCCACCACCCAGAGGAGATAGACCAGCAAGGGACGGCAAATCCAAAACACAGCCTGGCAAGGCAACAAGGCACCCAGCAAACCCAAAGGCAGCAATAACTCAGCCACCGGTCCCATCAAAAGATTGGCCACCAAACTGATTGGACTGAGGTAATGAAAATGCCAGACTACCACCGGCAGAATGGCCAGCGTCGCCGCCAACGTGACAGCTAAGGGACCTCCGAACCAACCCGGGAGGCCCTTCAACCTTGCCTCCAGACCAGGCAGAAAGAGGATCAAGCCCAACACCGCCAGCACGCTCATCTGAAACCCGATATCGACCAAAAATCCTGGCCGCCACAGGAGACAGCCCACCACGGAAAGGGAAAGGGTTGCCCCCAGATCGGTCGTTCTACCTAGAGCCATAGCCGCCAGGGCCAAGGCGCTCATCACGGCCGCCCTGACTACCGACGGGGACCCTCCGGCTAAAACGCTGTAGAACCATCCAGCCACCGCCGCCACTGGAGCCAGTCGCCAAGGCGCCATCCCGAGAGGTTGAGCCAGAAAGAGAACCAGCCCCGCCACCAGGGCCACGTTGAGGCCGGAGGCGGCCAAGAGATGGGTGGTGCCCGTGCGTCGAAACTGGTCCAACAGTTCGTCGTCGAGGCCTCGTGTTTCCCCAAAGACGATTCCCGCCAACAGAGACAGTCGTTGGCCCTCAAGGTGACCTCTCAAGTTGGTCAGCATCACGGCCCGCAAACGATAGAGTGACCACCAGGGCGCGGGACCCAAGCGCCTGGCTAGACCGTCAAACCTCCCCACCGTCAGCACCCGGGTCAGGCCCTGGGCCCTTAGCCATTGAGACAGATCAAAACCACCAGGATAGGTTGCCCCGCCAGGCTCCTCGATCGTCCCAGCAAACCACCACCGATCTCCGGGCCAAACCTCTAAAGGGGTGCGGGTGACCACAAAAAGACGACCCCGCGGAGTGGCTAGCGTAAAGGCTGACCCCCGACCCCACTTCCGGGGCGTCTCAACCACCCGTCCTGCTACCTCAATCGGTCCGTTCTCCCAATGAGGCAAACGCCGTTCTTCCCACCAGCAACGCCCCCAGGCGATGAGAGCGAAACCAACAAAGACCAACATCAACCCCCGCTTGCGAGCTGAGACCAGCCCTAGAGAGGCAGCCAAAAACAGACTGAAAGCGAACTGTTGAGGGTGGCCGAAAAGAAGAATTCCGGCCATCACGCCGGCCACGCCGGCCCAACTCCAAGTCAAAGGTATGTCCTCCCGCTCTGCGAAGCTATACTCTCAGACTAGAAGCGAGATCGGGCCATCCTGTTATCGGATTATAAGCAAATTCTGAAATTTCGGTTAACGATTTATGAACATCGAAAGGACGATTTCTCCGCCAGGATACCGGGTAACGTAGGGAGAAGAGAGCTTGTGAGAGATTTCACAAAGTCGAGAGGAGTTTATGCCCCTAACTCATAGCCGATCAAACGAGATGGTCGAGCGCGCCAGTCGCGTCTTACCCGGCGGGGTCAACAGTCCCGTCAGGGCTTTCAAAGCGGTTGGGGGCAAACCGCTCGTCTTCTCCTCAGCCTCCGGGTGCTGGATGACCGATGTCGATGGAAATCGCTACCTCGACTGTGTGGGCTCCTGGGGTCCGATGATCCTGGGTCACGCTCATCCGACCGTCATTTCCGAGGTGGCTGCCACCGTTACCAACGGACTCTCTTTTGGGGCCACCTGTCCCCACGAAGTCGAACTGGCTGAGCTGATCACCGAACTGATGGACTCCATCGACTTGGTTCGCCTGGTCAACTCCGGCACCGAAGCAACGATGAGCGCCATTCGTCTCGCCCGCGGACACACCGGGCGACCTGACATCATCAAGTTTGAAGGGTGCTACCACGGCCACAGCGACTGCTTACTGGCCAAAGCCGGCTCGGGAGCCATGACACTGGCCCTCCCGGACAGCGCCGGTGTGCCTCCGGCCGTGACCCAAAACACCGTCATCCTGCCCTTTAACGATCTAGAGCCGGTGCGCCAAGTGTTCCAAGAGAAGGGAGCCGAGATCGCAGCCATCATCGTCGAGCCGATCGCGGGCAATATGGGGGTCATCCCACCCGCCCCCGGCTTCCTGGAGGGCCTCCGCGCCATTACCGAAGAACACGACAGCCTGCTCATTTTCGACGAGGTTATGACCTGCTTTCGGGTAGCCCGAGGGGGGGCTCAGCAACGATATGGCGTGCAACCTGACCTAACCTGTCTTGGCAAGATCGTAGGCGGTGGCATGCCCCTAGCGGCCTACGGCGGACGTCGACAGGTCATGGAATCGATCGCCCCCTTGGGGCCTGTCTACCAGGCCGGCACTCTTTCCGGCAACCCAGTGGCTACCACAGCAGGCAAAGCCACCCTCACCTACCTTAAAGAGCACCCTGAAGTTTATACCCAGTTAGAAGAGAGAAGCGCCCAGCTCGAAGAGGGGCTCAACCGGGCCATCCAGCGCCGCAAGGTTTCAGCTCTCACCCAGAGGGTCGGGGCCATGATGACGCTGTTTTTCACCGACCAGCCGGTGACCGACTACGCCAGCGCCAAGCGTTCCGATACCGAGCGCTACGCTCGCTTCTTTCAGAAAATGTTGATGGAGGGGATCTATCTAGCCCCGTCGCAATTCGAGGCTGCTTTTTTAGGCATTGCTCACGGCGAGGTCGAGATAGAAGAAATCATCAAGGCGGCCGACAAAGTCCTGACTGATTTTGCCTAGCCCCTACAGAAAGGTGGATTCACTTGGTCATCGCACCGCTCCAAGACCTGGGGGACGACCTCCGCCGAGTGGACGCGGCGCTATTAGAGATTTTAGAGACCCGAGGCGGCGATCTGAAAGCCCCCGCCGAGGTTCTTTTCCGAACAGGAGGCAAACGACTGCGGCCGGCCCTGGTGCTGCTAACCAGTCGAGTCTTCGGAACCGAACCCGTCGGCATAATCCCCGTGGCCGCTTCGGTCGAGATGATCCACGGCGCCTCTCTACTGCATGATGATGTCCTCGATGGCACCACCGTGCGGCGAGGTGTAAAGACCCTCAACGAAACCCATGGCAACCACTTCAGTGTGTTGTTGGGCGATTTTCTTTTGTGCCAGGCCCTGTTAGCTATCGCTGAACTGGGCCAGGTCGAACTGTTACAAGTCATCTCGGCCGCTGTTGCCGAAATGACCAACGGCCAGATTCTGGAAGCCAACCTGCAAGGCGACCTCGACGTAGCTACCCAAGACTATCTGAGAGTGGTGGCCGGCAAGACCGCAGCTCTGATGAGCGCAGGCTGTCGAATGGCGGCCCTACTGGCCCGAGCCGACCGCGCCCAGGTGGAAGCGGTCACGACCTTTGGTCTCAAGCTCGGACTAGCCTTTCAGATCGTCGACGATGTGTTAGACTACTGGGGTGACCCGGGAGTACTAGGTAAACCGACCGGATCCGATCTGCGTGAAAGGAAGTACACGTTGCCCTTCCTGGACGCCTTTGGACGCTCCGCTCCGGAAGACCAGCAGAGAATTCGCAAACTGGTCTCGAATGGCAAGTTAGACAACGGAGGACTTCAGGAAGTGGTCGAGTGGATGGACGGTTACGACGCCCAGGAAAGAGCCCTGGTCTCGGCCCGTGGTTTCGCTCGTCAGGCCAAGGAGGCGCTCGCGCCTTTGCCCGACAGCCCAGCCCGCCACTCTCTGGAACAGCTGTTGACCTACATTACGATCAGGGAGCGCTAAGTGACCCACTTCGGTGAATATGGATACGTGGCCGTTTTCCTCCTAGGGGGAATGGGCTTCGTGGCCTTCAATTTCTTGCTGGCCGGCTTCGTGACCGTGGCCATTCGGGCCCACCGGCCCAACGCCAGCAAAATGATCGCTTACGAGTGCGGTGAGGCCCCGATCACCGATGCCTGGGTTCAATATAACGTTCGCTACTACTTATTCGCGATGCTCTTTGTGCTCTTCGACGTAGAGGCCGCCTTCTTACTGCCCTGGGCGGTCGGATTTCAGGAACTCTACGCCAACCCGAGCATCGGAATCTTGGCCCTGCTGGAAATGCTGGTTTTCCTGTTTTTCCTGGCAGTGGCGCTCATTTACGCTTGGAAGAAAGGAGCTCTAGAATGGGTTTAATGGACCGAATCCCGGTCTTCATCGAGAGGATCTCCAGTGGCGGGGTGATGATGGCCCCCATCGAGTGGATCGTTAACAACGCCAAAGCCTCGTCGATGTGGTATATGCTGTTCGGCTTGGCCTGCTGCGCTATCGAGATGATGGCTACCGGTGCCTCTCGCTACGACTTCGACCGGTTGGGAATGATTTTTCGAGCCACACCCCGACAGACCGACCTGATGATCGTGGCCGGCACCCTGACCCTGAAGATGGCCCCTCGGGTCAAGCTCCTCTACGACCAGATGCCGGAGCCCAAATACGTCATCGCGATGGGCGGTTGCACCATCCACGGCGGCCCTTTCTATCACGATTCCTACTCGGTGCTGAAAGGGGTGGACAAAATTGTTCCGGTCGACATTCACGTGGCCGGCTGTCCTCCCCGCCCAGAGGCCCTGATGAACGGCTGCATCGAACTCCAGAAGCTGATCAAAAAGGAACGACTTGGGGCCAAACGCCAGCGTCCAGGACTCCAGCAAATTGTGCCTCAGCAGATTCCTGGTCAACCGCCCATGACGGGTCACCTGATCCGACCCGATCAGATCCCGATTCTGTCCAAATGACCAAGTACGAGCTTTTAGACCGAATCCGAAATCGCTATCCCGACGACGATGTCGTAGACGATCCCACCAACCCCCAGGGCATCATCGTCTCAAGAAATTTGGTGCCAGAGGTGTTCGAGTGGCTTCGCGACGACCCTGAAACCCGTTTCGACTTTTTGGAGTTCGAAACGTGCACCGACCGCCCTCCCGACCACCTCGACCTGATCTCTTATCTCTACTCTTACGAACATCAGCATCGCCTCGGCATCAAGGTCAAGCTCAACCGAACCAACCCGAGTATTACCAGCCTGGCTCACCTCTGGGCCAACGCGGACTGGAACGAGCGCGAGATCTACGATCTGTTTGGCGTCCACTTCGAAGGCCATCCCGACCTGCGCCGGCTGATGATGCCGGAAGACTGGGAAGGTCATCCTCTACGAAAAGACTACATGCACCCGAACGTGGTATTCAGGCCGGATTGATATGGTAACAGAAGAATTCGAACTCAACATGGGCCCCCAGCACCCTTCCACCCACGGGGTGCTGCGAATGGTCTTGAAAATGGACGGGGAGAGGGTGGTCAGCTGCGATCCGATCGTGGGCTATCTCCACCGCTCTATCGAGAAACTGGCCGAGAATCGAACCTTTGCTCAGGTCATTCCGGTTACTGATCGGCTCGACTACTGCACCTCGATGACCTCAAACTACGTCTATGTGCTTTCAGTGGAAGCTCTGGCCGACCTGAGTCCCCCTCCGCGAGCCGAATATATCCGGGTGATTATGACCGAACTCAACCGGATCGCCTCTCACCTTCTTTGGTATGGCACCTTCTGTCTTGAGATCGGAGCCACCACTCCCTTTCTTTATTCCTTCGCTGACCGAGAGAAGATCCTGGACCTCTTTGAAATGGCCTGCGGCGCCCGCTTACTGTATAACTACATTCGCATCGGCGGAGTAGCCTTTAACCTGACTCAGAAATTCCTCGATTCCATGATGCGCTTCCTGGACGAATGGGAGTCCAGAATCCTCGACTACGAAGCCCTTCTCGACGAGAACCCGATCTTCTACAACCGGACCAAAGGGGTTGGGTATCTGAGCATCGAGAAAGCCAAAGACTACGGAGTGACTGGTCCCAACATTCGAGCCTCGGGCCTGGCTGTTGATATCAGAAAAGACGACCCCTTCGCGGCTTACGACGAGCTGGAGTTTGACATTCCCACCGCCAGCGAGGGAGACGTCTTCGCACGTTACCGAGTCCGCATGGAAGAGCTTCGGCAAAGTTCGCGCATTCTGCGCCAATGTTTTGACAAGATCCCGGGCGGTCCCCACGTTCTGCCCCTCAACTATCGCATCAAAATCCCCGAAGGGGAGACCTACCAACATATCGAGTCCCCGCGGGGGGATATCGGCTGCTGGCTCGTCTCCACCGGAGGAGATATGCCGTGGCGCTGCAAATTTCGCACGCCCTCCCTGGTCCATATCCAGATTTTTCGAGATCTCCTTCCCGGGGTTCTGATCCCTGATATTATGGCCATTTGCGCCAGCTTCGACATCGTTCTGCCGGAAACCGATAGGTAATAACTGGTAGAATCACGAAACGGCCGGCCTCGTGGAGACAGACTGGATACATAGATCGGCCGGCGAGGGCCTCAAGCTGACTATCTCGGACTTCACCGGCCTGACCCTTCCGGACGCCCTGATTTATCCCACCATGCTGGCCATCATCCTCGGCTTCTTGAGCGTCTCGGCTTTATTTCTGATTTGGCTTGAACGCAAAGTCTCAGCCCGCATCCAAAATCGAATGGGTCCGATGCTGACCAACTTCCCGGGCCTGCGCAACGGCTCGATGTGGACGGGAGGTCTACTTCAAACCGCTGCCGACGCCATCAAACTGCTACTAAAGGAGCTGATCGTGCCAGGACGAGCCGACCCTGGTCCGTTCATCCTGGCCCCAATCCTCATTTTTGCCGTCTGTGTGACAGCCTATGTGGCCATTCCTTTTGCCCCGGCCCTGGCCATCTCCGACCTCAACATCGGCTTACTCTACGTTATTTCTATTTCGTCCCTGACAGTACTCTCGATTTTGATGGCCGGATGGGCCTCCAACAATAAATACAGCCTTCTCGGGGGCCTCCGCTCGGCGGCTCAGATGCTCTCTTACGAGATTCCTCTAATTTTCGCTCTACTGGGCCCCATCCTGATGGCCGGCACTCTTTCGATGCAGGGCATCGTGAAAGCTCAGATAGAGCTGGGCGTATGGTTTATCGTGCCTAGTTTCGTGGGGGCTGTCGTCTACTACGTGGCCGCCATCGCGGAGGTCAACCGACCGCCTTTCGATATCCCCGAAGCCGAATCAGAGCTGGTAGCCGGCTACGTTTCAGAGTATTCGGGCATGATGTTTGCCATGTTTTTTCTGGCCGAGTTCTCCAACATGATGCTGGTTTCAGCGGTAGCCGCCACCGTCTTTCTGGGGGGATGGGCCGTCCCGTTCTGGCCGCTTCCCGAGACCTTTAGCCTGGGTTATACGTTAGCCGGGGCCGCCGTCTTCTTCGCCAAAACCTATTTCTTGATCTTAATCATGATGTGGATCCGCTGGACTTTCCCCAGAATTCGCCCTGACCACCTGATGAACTTCGGTTGGAAGTTTATGCTACCCATGGCTTTTGTCAACCTTTTGATCTGCGTCGCCATTGCCATGCTCCAATCGGCCGGCCCAGTCCCCTGGTGGAAGACCACCGCTATCGGCGCCGTGAGTCTCTTGGGTGTGGTGGTCTTCTTCGGGTTCTATCGCCTCCACGACGCCCAAACTACCTACGCAGGAGCGGCCCGTGACCGACATTAGCCCCTTGGCTTTCTATCTTTTGGCGGCCGTCGTGCTGGTGCCAGCAATCTTTGTGGTGGTGACAGAGAACCTCTTCCACGCCGGAATCAACCTGGTGGCCTGTTTCATCGGGGTAGCCGGCATCTACGTGACTCTCTCGTCCTCCTTCGTGGCCGGGATGCAGGTCATTGTTTACGCTGGCGCGATCGCGGTGATTCTCCTCTTTGCCTTCATGCTCACCCACAACCTGATGACGCCAGAACCGGATAGCACCGCCTTTCAGGTCGGGCCGGCGGCGGGCGTGTCCATCCTGTTGGCTTGCCTCTTCTTGGGGGTCATCGAAAACAGCGGCTGGGCTGTTGGTAGCGTCACCGAAGAGAAGCTTGCCCAGGCCACCTCCATCAGTGGGCTAGGAGAGCAGTTTTTGACCATTTACTTGCTCCCGTTCGAACTGATCTCGTTGCTTTTGTTGGTAACTCTGGTGGGGGCCATCGTCATCGCTCGCAAAGAGGAGGGTTCACGGGAATGATCGGCCTCGGACACTATTTGACGCTGGGCGCCATCCTTTTCTGCATCGGCCTCTACGGAGTCTTGACCCGGCGCAACGCCGTGGCCGTCTTGATGTGCCTTGAGCTGATGTTCAACTCGGTCAACATCAACATGGTGGCCTTTGCCCGCTTTATTCCAGACATCACCGGAGTCGTCTTCTCGCTTTTTATCATCGCCGTGGCGGCTGCCGAAGCAACGGTCGGCGTCGCCCTGGTCTTGTCCGTCTATCGAAACCAGAACCTCATCGACCTGGAAAAGGTTTCTAATCTGAAGTGGTAGGGCTATTGCGGGCGAATTCGTAGCCAGCTAGGAATCCGATCGCCTTTTGGGTATGAGGGTAACGATGCACGACCTCCCAAAACTGGGGAGAATGGTCGGCCACCAGGAGATGAGACAACTCGTGCACGATCACGTAATCCTGGACATACTGGGGCAAGCCAGCCAGGTGATGAGAGATCCGAATGGTCCCATCGATGGGAGTGCATGAGCCCCAACGACCTTCCTGATTGGTCACCCACCGAATGGCGAATTGAAGCTCTCCCCCGAAGTAGAGTCGATTCAAACGCTCGGCCCGAGCCTGGAGATCCTGATCGGAGAGATTTCTGTCGAGATAGAGCTTGCGGCGCATACGATGGCGCATCTTCTCGACCCATTCTCTTTCTTCGCGAGCGGTAAAGCTGGCCGGGATTCGGACCACCAGAACTCCCCGGTCAAAAGAAGCTGAAACCGTAGAGCGACGACGACGACTGCGGACAACCTGAACATCCATGGTCAAGATTGTAGCACATGCATTGAAGAAACTTCAAGTTACGAGCCGGTCAGATACGGGGAGGGGAGGCCACCAAGAGAGCGAAACGCCGGGTATCTTTGGAGCCTACGGTTGAACGCGATTGCACCCATTCTGGCCGCTGCCGAATCACACGCGCACGCGGTCGAAGCTGAAGCCCTAGCGGGAGCAGCCAGCCTGGTCTGGCTAATTCCCCTTTTCCCACTCCTGGCTTGCCTGGTCATCGCCCTGATCACGCGCCACCACGGCAAACTGTCGGCAGGTTTGTCGATGGCTGCCATGGCCGCCTCCCTGGCCACCGCTACCGGGGTCTTTCTGCAGAGGCTCGAGCATCAGATGGAGTCGCCTCCCATGGAGGCCTCAGTGGCCTGGATCTCGGTCTGGAACAAAGGCGTTGGCACCGTCGAAATGGGCCTTCTGGTCGACAACCTGTCGGCCGTGATGCTCTTGATGGTCTGCTTCATCGCTCTTTTGATTCAGAGCTACTCGTTCGCTTACATCGATACGGAGATCCACCACTTTCCCACCCAGGGCTCGGCCAGCATGGCTCGTTTCTATGCCTACCTCTCGCTTTTCGCCTTCTCGATGCTGGGCCTGGTGCTCTCTAACAACCTGCTCCAGATCTACATTTTTTGGGAACTGGTAGGATTGTGCTCTTACTTCCTGATCGGTTTCTGGTATTTCAAGAAGAGCGCCGCCGATGCATGCAAGAAGGCTTTCATCGTCACCAAATTCGCTGACCTGGGCTTTTTGATCGGCATCTTGATGGTGGCTATTCCTAGCGGAACCTTTAACTTTCTGGAGCTGATGCAGCCAGGGGTGCTGATGGTCGGGGCTTTCACCACCAAAGCGGTGGCCCTGGTTTTAATCTTCTGCGGCGCCATCGGCAAGAGTGCTCAGTTTCCCCTCCAAATCTGGCTGCCCGACGCGATGGAAGGTCCCACCCCCGTGTCGGCCCTCATTCACGCCGCCACCATGGTCGCGGCCGGAATTTTCTTAGTCGCTCGGCTGTTCGACCTTTACGCCACCGTTGAAGGAGCCGCCTTGACGGTCGCGGTGATCGGAACCCTTACCGCCCTCCTAGCGGCTAGCATCGCTGTCACTCAGAACGACATCAAACGGGTTCTGGCCTACTCCACCGTTTCCCAATTGGGTTTTATGCTGGCCGCTTTGGGCTGCGGAGCGCTGACGGCCGGGGTCTTCCACCTGGTCACCCACGCTTTCTTCAAAGCCCTTTTGTTTCTGGGTTCGGGGGCAGTCATCGTGGCTTGCCACAACAACGATATGTGGACCATGGGTGGGCTGAACAAGAAACTCCCCAAAACGCATTTCGCTTTCGCCATGGGCTGCCTGGCCCTGGCCGGAATACCGCCTTTCGCTGGCTTCTGGTCAAAAGACGAAGTGGTAGCCGGAACTCAAGGCCAGCCGCTTATTATGGTCGGACTCCTGCTGGCCGCCTTCCTGACAGCCTTCTACGTGACTCGGATGTATTGCATCACCTTTCTAGGGGAATATCGTGGCTCTGACCAGGCTGGTCAATTCGCCGGTCCTGTGCCCCCCAGCGATCTGCCTACTCCCGTCCAACCCTCTCGCGATGTCCTCGGGGTGATTCCAGAATGGACCGAGGAGAAAGCTCTAGAACAGAAAGAGCTTTTGCCCCCAGCCTGTCTGGGTGCTCAGATGGAAAAAGGGGGAGAGAGCCCTCACGAACCCACAGAGGTGAGTCCTGTAATGTACGGTCCCCTCTTGATCCTCTCGCTGTTCGCCATTTTTCTGGGCTTTGCCGGCATCCCCGGCGAATGGAATTGGTTCCACCATTTCATCCACTCCTCTAAAGCGGTGGAGGCCCCCTTTAGCCTTCTCCTGATGATGGTTTCGGTGGCGGTGGCTGTGGGAGGCGTCTCTTTGGGCTGGAGCCTTTATGCCAAGGACCCCTTAGAAGGCGAACGTCGGCTCCGCTCCAAACTCGGTGGTGCTTGGAACTTCCTGGCTCAAAAGTGGTATATGGACCATCTCTGGGCTTTACTGGTCTCAAACACGATGTTTTTAGGCGCTCGCCTGGCTGCCTGGTTTGACGATGAAATCATCGACGGCGGCGTCCGCGGAATCGCCTGGACCACCGGCACCCTGGGCGAAAAATTACGCTATGAGCACAGCGGCTTGGTACAACACTACATCTTGATGGTGTTGGCTTCGATTCTCATTTTGGTCGGGGTGCTCAGTTTTATCGAACCCCAATTTTTCTTAAGCGTGGAGAAAATTTTCGGAGGCTCCCAGTGAGCGACATCCCCGTTCTCAGCCTGATTACCTTTCTGCCTTTGCTCGGCGCCCTTCTCATCATGACCATCCCGGAAAGAGCTACGGGCCTGATCCGACTGGTGGCGGTCATGGCCACCGGATTGTCAGCTTTGATGAGCGGCTGGCTCTTCTTAGAGTTTCTGGCCTCACCCCAAGCGGGCTTTCACTTCGTCGAGCAATGGGAATGGCTGCCTCGTCTCGGTATTACCTACAAACTTGGCGTAGACGGCATCTCTGTCCCGATGGTTCTGTTGACGGGCATCATCGCTTTCACTGCCACCCTGATGTCGGTCGACCCAGACCGACCCCGGCAACGAGAATACTTCGCTCTGGCTCTGGCGGCCGTGACCGGAGTTTATGGCGTCTTCGTCTCTTTAGACCTGTTCTTTTTCGTGCTTTTCTATGAGCTGGCCTCGATTCCGATGTTTTTCCTGGTCGGAATCTGGGGCTCCAACAAGAGCGGGGACGGTCGCACCATCGACCGTCAGTCGGCAGCCATGAAGCTCCTTCTCTACCTTCAGTTCGGCGGGGGACTGGTGCTGCTTGGTATTTTGGGCCTCTATTTCGGCTCGGGACTCCAGACCTTTGACTTTGTGGAGCTCCAAAAAGCCACTTTCAGCCTGGCCTGGCAAAAGGGTCTTTTCTTGCTTCTTTTTGTCGGGTTCGGTATTGAAGCCGGCCTGGTCCCCTTTCATACCTGGTTACCAGACGGCCACTCTAGTGCCCCCACGGCTCTTTCAATGCTGTTGGCCGGTGTGCTTCTAAAAATGGGCGGCTACGGAATCCTCCGCCTGGGCTTTGACCTTCTGCCCCTGGGGGCTGGGGACCTGATGCCCTTCTTCGCTATCATAGCGGTCATCAACATTCTTTACGGAGGTCTGTGCGCTTTGCGCCAAACCGATGTCAAGGTTATGATCGCCTACTCCAGCGTCAGCCATATGGGCATGGTCTTTCTCGGTCTGGCTTGCGTGAACTCGGCTGGGTCAGCTCACATCCTTTACGGATTATCGGGCGCCGTCTTCCAGATGTTCAGCCACGGCGTGATCACCGCTCTGCTGTTCGCCATAGCCGGCACGGTCTACGAGATTCTTCACGTCAGAAACCTCAAACAGTGGGGGGGTCTGGCTGCTCGAATGCCTTACTTCGCCACTATGTTTGTGTTTGGAGCTATGGCTAGTCTGGGACTGCCAGGAATGACGGGTTTCGTATCGGAGCTGATGGTTCTTCTGGGGATCTGGAATTACAATCCTTATCTCTGCATCGCTGCCATTCTAGGTCTGATTATCACGACAACCTATCTCTTGCGGGCCGTCCAACTCGGGTTTTATGGACCACTCAATCCCGCTCATCAGGACGCTCGAGACGCTAATCCCCGTGAAATCACAGCCACCACAATCTTGGCCCTCTCGACTTTGATCTTTGGATTGTTCCCCAACCTGATGGTCGGGGTGATGAACCCGGCCCTGGTCGAGATCGCGAAAGGATATCAGCTCTAGAGATGATCACGACCACTCTCATGGCCCTGCTGCCGGAACTGTTGGTGGCCTTCACCGCCACCCTTATTCTGCTGGTCGATCTTTTTAAAGAAAACACCCACCGCTTCTCCAAGCTGGCGGCAGTGGCCGGCCTAGGCTGCGCCGCCATCGCATCACTCTTAGGAAGTCAAGGCCCCTTAGGAAGCCTGCACCGGGTGGCCAAAGACGTCTTGAGCGTCGATCCTCTGGCCTGCTTCTTTAAAACGCTAATTTGCGCCCTGGCGATTTTGGTGGTGGTGATCTCTTTTCGCTCCTTTGAACAAGAAACTCGCCACTCCGGAGAGTACTACTCGATGCTGCTCTTCTCCGTCCTGGGGATGTTGTTGGTCACGGCAGCCACGGAGTTTCTCACCTTCTTTGTGGCCTTCGAATTACTCTCTCTGCCTCTCTATATGCTGGTCGGCTTCCGGCGCTACCACCGCGACTCTGCCGAAGCAGGCCTGAAGTATTTTCTAACAGGAGCAGCCTCCTCGGCCGTCTTGCTCTTCGGCTTCAGCTGGCTCTACGGAGCTACCGGAACAACCCGCTTCATCGAACTGGTGGCCCGCCTGGAACCAAGCACACTGAATCCTTTCCTGGTGGGGCTGATCATGGTCTTGGTGGCGGTCGGGTTCAAGATCTCGGCCGCTCCCTTCCACATGTGGGCCCCGGATGTTTATCAGGGCGGGCCCACCCCCGTCGTCGCTTTTCTTTCGACCGCTCCCAAAGCCGCGATGCTGTGCTTCGCCCTGCGCTTGTTCGCAGGCGAACTCCACGGTCTGGGAGCCCGTTTTGGAACCGATGGGCTCTATCTCTTCAGTGCCCTGGCCGTGCTGTCGGTGGTGGTCGGCAATCTGGTAGCCCTCCCCCAAAAGGATATCCGTCGAGTTCTCGCCTATTCCGGGGTAGCCCAGATCGGCTATCTTCTGACCGGGTTGTTGGCCGCTGCCGGAGGGGGAGACAACGACCTGGCCGCCGGTTCGGTGCTCTACTATACTCTTATTTACACCGTGACCAATCTGGGAGTATGGACAGCCGTCCTGGTCATTCAGAAGGAACTGGGAAGCTGTCAGCTCTCAGACTGGGCTGGCTTGAGCACCCGCAACCCCTTTCTGGCCCTGGTCCTTTTCGTCGGCCTGTTGAGTCTTGCTGGGGCCCCTCCCTTCGCTGGCTTCGTCGGCAAAGTTTACCTCTTCCGAAGCGCCTTTGCCGCTCAACCCCTGGCCGTGCTGATCGGAGTGGTCGGTTCGGTCATCTCGCTGTTCTACTACGCCCGGGTGATGAAGGCGATGTACCTGGAGAAGGCTCCGGACGACGCCAAGCCGGTGCGCGGGGTCAACTCGGCCAGCGTGCTGGCCACCGTGATGGCCGTGCCCACCCTGCTGTTCGGTCTGTTCTGGCAGCCCCTGGCCATCATGGCCAACTGGTCCGCGCGCTTCTTTCATTGATTAGCGCCGCGGTCCCGCCCGCGCCCGTCTAGTCGCTACCCCCGCAAAGCCGCATGAAGGTCACGAAGTCTGCCACCAGTTCGTCCGGCAAGCCCAGCTTGCTGGCGGCTTCGGCGGTGAACAGGGAATACTCGGCCTGACCGCTGGCCAGGCACTCGTCGGACCCGGCGCGGATCTCGGCCGCCAAGGTGGCTCGACGCTCGTCGGTGTGCTCTGCCACCCAGGCCGTGGCGGTCAGGGGTGTCTCCAGCGCCACAGGCTTGCGGTAGTCCACCGCCATGCGCCGGGTCAGC